>JACQQK010000130.1 GCA_016207065.1 Nitrospinota bacterium | reverse complement strand
TCGGCGGCAAATTCATCAGATCGATAGGGCTCATACGAGCCCGGGCCAGAATCGGGTTGATGAATCTGGTTTACAACCTGCGACGATACCTTCATCTGGAAAAACTGGCCCGGTGCGCCACATAGCCGGATGACGGCGGAGAAGGCACGGCCCACTCCGATTCCGAGGCCCGGACAGGGGCAACCATCGGGAAGCATGGCCACCGCGCAATCATGAAAACTGCAAAATCGTCGCAAATTTCTCAAACCCTCACCTCACGCATCAATTTTTAGAGGCGCCCTAATGGGAAACGAATCATGAAAATCACCATTGATTTGCCGGACACCGAGAACCTTTCCAAAATAGGTCCCTCTTACCTAAAAGAGGCTCTAACGGCTACTCTCTACCATCATGGCGATATTTCCGAGAAGGAAGCCTGTCTAATCCTGGAAAAGAACAGACGGGAATTCGAGGAACTTCTTCCGCGATTTGGTTTTTCCGTCCTGTCCGACAATCAAGAAAATATCGAGGTCGAGCGCAACGCTTGACCATGACGGATTTTGTCGTCAGCGACGCGGGACCGCTCATTTCCCTTGAGAAAATAAGCGACGGTTACGGTTTTATCCGCAAGCTTTACGGAAAAATCATGGTCCCGCCCGCCTCTTCATGAAGTTTCGCGGGGGACATGCTCCTCCGCTCAGGATTACCTGCTTCTCTACAAAGTTGAAGATTTGATCGAAACCGCGCGGCCTTCCTCGATAGCCCAAATTCCGGAGATGAAAAGACTTCACACGGGGGAAGCGGAAGCAATTTCTCTGGCCTTGCAATTCAAATGTCCGCTACTCATCGAAGAAACTTTAGGACGAAAAATCGCAATGTCCGCGGGTCTGAAAATTTCCGGGATCGCGGGGCAGGTTATAAAGGCATTTAAACAAGGGATACTCGATAAGGCGGAAACCAATCGGAAATTGGAAGAGCTTCTTGCCGGGGGTCGCATAAATCAGGAACTACTTGAAGCGTTGTTAATGCGGTGAGTTTTGCCAGAAGTGGATTGAAAAATCCTTTCGAAGTCTATAACGTCATTAGCTCGCCGGTTCCGGTATATGAAAACAACGACCCCTCACGAGTTGAATCCGCCTGACGTTATATTTAAAGGATTTGACTAATTGGACTCTCGCGATTAAGATGAGAACGATCCCCCAAAATAGGAGACAGATTGATTTTTTTATAGGCGTTTTTATTTTCCTTCCAACCGGGAAAAGAGTTTTTCGCGGAAAGTCGCGACTTTGTCATGCTGACCGAATTCATATGGAAAGCCTTCATAGGAGCGGCGGCGCTGACCGCTTTTCTCAAGGGATTTTCCCTGGTGGATTGGGGGGTTGGATCGATATTTTCCCTGTCTTTTCCCGCTCTTCTGGCTCTCCTGTTTTTGGTTTGTAATCTGGAGGAATATCTCCGGAAAAAAAAAGGGAATTAATTCAGCGCTTCACGGATCTACCGAGTAGGAGCTAGATCGTCGATCTAGCTCATGAGGAGAGATCATGAGAGTCGATCCGCGAAAGTATCTTTTCTTTCTGGTCTGGGCGGTATCTATTTCCGCCTCCAGCCCCGCGCTTGCCCAGGGGAACCGCGAAATCGCGATCGTTTTCGACGGTTCCAGTAGCATGGCGGGCAGGATGGAGGGAAAGATCAAGCTGGACATCGCCAAGGACGCGCTTTCCGAGATCGTCAAGGACATCCCCGCCGGATCGCGGGTGGCGCTTCGGGTCTACGGGCAGAGATTTTCCGTTGACGAAAAAGAAAAAAGTTGCCAGGACTCCGAGGCGATCTATCCCATGGGAGCCGTCGACGCGGAAAGTTTTGCCCGGAAGGTCGCCTCGATCCGGGCCAGGGGTTATACGCCGATCGCTTTCAGCCTGACGGAGGCCGTCAAGGACTTCACCGGGGAAGAGGGGTGGAAACGCTTCATCATCCTGGTCAGCGACGGCCTTGAGACCTGCGGCGGCGACCCCTGCCAGGTCGCCAGGGACATGCAGGCGGCCGGGGCCCCCGTGGTAATTCACGGAATCGGGTTCTCGGTCGACGACAAGGCCCGCGAGCAGTTGACATGCATCGCCGAGGCGACGGGCGGCAAATATTTTGACGCCAGGGACGCAGGCGGGCTGTTGTCGTCCCTGCAGACCATCGCCAAGAAAGAACGGGAGCCCGCGCCGGCGCCCCCAGCCAAACCGCCCCCGCCTTCCCCCGCCCCGCAAAAGCCGGAGTATCTGCCCCCTCCTCAAAAGACCCGCTTCGGCAAGGAAATCCGCGGCGGCCGTTATTATGAAGACGCCGTCCCCATCGCGCCCGGTCAATACCGGCTCGACCACGATTTGCGAGTGGACGAGTACGACTATTTCAAGATCGCCGTCAAAAACGGCCAGCAACTGCGGGTGCAATACACCACCCCCGACGAGGGGCGCCCCTCCGCCGGAGCCCTGATCCACACCGCCGACCGCCTGAGCGTGACCGCCGACGCGACCCTCAATACCCGGAGCAAGACCGGAGCGGTCTCCATGGAGCTTTTCGACAAGGGAAAAGACCCGCTGGACTTTTATATCTTGATCGGCAACAAGTACGAGCCGCAGAGCAAAAACGCCCTGATCGACGTTTTTCTCGACGATCATTTTGACGGCGGTTCGCAAGGCGACGCGGGACCGAAACTGGAATCCGCCCTGGAAGTCAAAGCGGGGGAGTATGAGAGCAACTGGCTCTCCCGGGGCGACGTGGACACGTTCAAGATGGGAGCGGAGCCCGGACAGGTCGTCCATGTGAAAGCGATGCCCGCCGGCGAAAGGTCGCATATGGAGTTGATCTTTTACAATGAAGACCGGGAGAAACTGGGCGGGTTCAGTTCGAAGGACAGAGGCGCCGCCGTCAAGGGAAACGCGAAAGTCCCGGAAGGCGGCGTCTATTTTCAAATCAAACACGGCGTGTCGAGCGATGCCTCCACCTCCTATCGCATGAAGGTGGAGGTCATGGCGCCAAAATAAGAAAGGGACCGCTCCCGCGCCGCATTGGCGCGGGCGGTTTTGACGCAACCATGACGAAAATGGCGAAAACGGTCCGCTCCCTCCTTTCCACCGGGTTGTTCCTGATCGCCTCGCTTTCGATTTTGCCCTCCGTCTCCCCGGTTTTTGGAAACGACAACCCCGCGAAGCCGACCGTCATGATCCTGATCAACGAACAGATCTGGGTGGACGACCGGATCATTTACGATTACTACGGGAACTTGTCGAGCGTTCTGAATATCTGGACCAGCGTTTCCCAAACCGACACCACCTTCATGGGTACGTTCCTGGAGCGCGGCTTTCGCATAGTGGGGAGCGGCGTCCCCAATACCACCAAGGGAAACGTGAGCAAGGACGATATCCTGAAGGCCATAGAGGGGGACGATCTGACCTCCGCCACCCTGGGAAATTATCTCAAGGCGGATGTCGTCATCGTCGGGAAAGCGGTGGCCCGCGGGGTTTCGATGTTGTCGGGATCGCGGCAAAAGTCGGCGCGGGCCAATCTGAACGTCCGGGCGATCCGTGTCGCCAATGGCGAGATTATCGGCGTGGGTAGCGGCCAGGCCACCGCCGCGGCCATCGACGAAATCAGCGCGGGGGTGGACGCCATCAAGAAGGCCGCTTTGCCGGTGGCGAACGAACTTGCCGATAAAATCGGCAAGTGAAATCCCGCAACCGGTCATGAGAGCGTGTAACAAAATGAACTGATCGTCCGGACATGCAAATACCTCCCCTCCCTTGACCGGAGAACGCTCCGGAACGGGATGGCCAGGCCCGGATTGCCCCCGATGACGCCATTCGCCATCGGAGCCAAGCCTGTGGAGTCCACCGGGGGCGCCCCCGGCGTCATCGCCGCATTGCCTCCGGGCGCTTGCCCGGCTTTTCACCCCCACCCGATCTCCCACATCAAGGGGGTGGAAGTTATGGAATACATAATTTTGTTAGACGCTCTAAGAGAGGAAGGAGGCGGGGTCGCATGCGTTTTGAGAATAAAAGGTCGAAATATTTTTTGGCGGCGTTGCCGCTCGTTTTTATTTTTGGGGAATTTCTCGTCCCCGCCCATGCCGCCGAGTTGAAGAAAACCGTCGCCGTCTCGCGTTTCGACGTCAGCGCGGGCAAGGCCGCGCTGGGCAACGGCATGGCGGACATGCTGGCGGATTCGCTGATTCGAAGCGGGAACTTCGTCGTCATCGAGCGGCAAACGCTGGAGGACGTCGTCGCCGAGCAGGACTTGGCCGCGAGCGGACGCGCGGCGGTCTCCAAGGCCGCGCAAACGGGCAAGCTGGTCCCCGCGCAGGTCCTCGTCAAGGGAACGGTGACGGAGTTCGAGGAGCAAAGCGGTAGCGGCGGCACGGGGATCGGCATCGGCGGTTTTTCGATCGGCTCCAGTTCCACGACCGCCCACGTGGCGGTCGTCTTGCGGATCATCGACACGACGACCGGGGAAGTGTTGGATTCCGCGCGGGTCGAGGGCAAGGCCGAGGGAGGCGGCTTGAAGTTTGGGGCGAGCATGGGCGGCGTCGATTTCGGCACGGAGGGGTTCAAGAAAACGCCCCTGGGAAAAGCCACGCAAATCGCCATCGACAACGCCGTCTTGAAGATCGTCGAACGCCTGAAATCGGTGCCGATCGCCGGCAGGATCGTCAAGGTTTCCGGAAGCGATATTTACACGAACCTGGGAGAAAGGAACGGGGTCGCCCCCGGCGACGTGTTTCAGGTATTCGCCCCCGGCGAGGAGTTGGTCAATCCGGATACGGGAGAAAGCCTGGGGTCCGAGAAAACCAGGATGGGGTCCATCAAAATCGCGACCGTGCAGGAAAAATTCTCCAAGGCCGTTCCCGAGAAGGGGGAGCTTTTCGAGCAGGGCTTCATCCTCCTTCCCGGCAAATAACGATTAAAAGAGGGGGCACAATGAGGCCAGTTCCCGTTTTATTTGGCGCCGCGGTTTTGGCGTTTCTGCTGGGTTGCGAAACGCCGGGCGCGGGCAAAGGCGCCCCCGGCGGCGCGGCCTTGACGGAAACTCCGGCCCCGGAAACTGCCCCGGCCGGGGATGTGTCCGCTCCGGCCATTCCGCGGGCGAGATACAAAAAAACCGTCGCCGTTTCGCGTTTCGACGTCAGCGCGGGCAAGGCCGCGCTGGGCAACGGCATGGCGGACATGTTGACGGATTCGCTGATTCGAAGCGGGAACTTCGTCGTCCTCGAGCGGCAAACGCTGGAGGACGTCGTCGGCGAGCAGGACCTGGCCGCGAGCGGACGCGCGGCGGCTTCCAAGGCCGCGCAAACGGGCAGGCTGGTCCCCGCGCAGGTCCTCGTCAAGGGAACGGTGACGGAGTTCGAGGAGCAAAGCGCCGGTAGCGCGTCGGGAGTCGAGATCGGCGGGATCAAGCTGGGGTCGAAATCCTCCACCGCGCACGTTGCCGTCATCTTGCGGATCATCGACACGGCATCGGGCCAGGTCCTGGATTCGGCGCGGGTGGAGGGCAAGGCCGAGGGAAGCGGATTGCAATTCGGCGTCTCCCGCGGCGGCGTGGACTTCGGGACCGAGGGCTTCGCCAAGACCCCCCTGGGAAAAGCCGCGCAAATCGCCATCGATAACGCGGTCGTCAACATCGCCCGCAAATTGAGCGAACTGCCCTTCGGCGGAAAGATCATCAAGGTCGGCGGCGGCGTCATTTACACCGATATCGGGGAAAGAAACGGCGTCGCCGTAGGCGACGTGTTCCAGGTTTTCGCCCCCGGCGAGGAGTTGACGGACCCGGTCACCGGCGAGAGCCTGGGATCCGAGAAAACCAAGGTGGGGGCCATCAGGATCACCGACGTCCAGGAAAAGTTCTCCAAGGCCGTTCCCGATCGGGGGGAGCTTTTCGAGAAAGGGTTTGTCCTCGCCGAATAGCGCGGCAGGCGCATCGGAGCCGCATTCTCAGGAGGTGGAAGACGTATGAAAACAAAAAACTTGACGGCGATTATTCTGGCGGCGGCGCTGGCGTTCCTGGGTTGCGCCGCGGTGAACGAAGGGTTGGACACCGCCAATGAAGGGGCCAAGGAGGCGGGCAAACCGGTCGGGAAGGTCATGAAAATCCCCGGCTCCGCCGCGCAAGGGGCCGCCGAGGGGATGATCAAGAAAGAGAAGGACCCCGACAATCCTTTCAACCGGTGACCGGTTTTAAAGAACTCTCCCAACTCCCAGCGGACCGGGTTGAATGCCGGTTACCCTTGCCGTCTCGCCAGATTTAAGGAGGAAGAAACGGGTGAGGTCCAGAACCGCCGATAAACGGCGACATCCTCTCGAAGGGCGAAAAATCCGCGATCGGATTGCCGTCTTCTTTCGCGCGTTCTTCGCCCTGCTCCTGGGCGGAATGACGAATCCCGCCGCGGCGTGGGCCTTTTTCTGCGGGCCTCCCTCCATGACGGTCAATCAGGGCCAGACCGCCGGTTATGTCTTGTCGGGGGACGGCGTGACCGCGGGGAATTTCGAGGCCGGCGGGGGCGACGCCTCCATTGCCGCGGTCAGCCCCCGCTCCATCTCCTCCGCCAGGCAAGGGGCGTTTACCATCTCCGGAGTCGCGGGGGGGACTGCCCGCTTCACTTTCTTCTGGACGTTCCAGGACGGCTCCCGGTCCGGGTCGTGTTCGCTTGCCGTGACCGTTTTGGGGAAAACCGCGCCAGCGCCGTCCGCTCCTCTGGCTCCCGCTCCGCCGGGGGAAGCCGCGAAACCTTCCCAGCCGCCCGCGATGCCCGCGGCGCCCCCTCCCCCGCTGGGCGAACACGCCCCGCCTCAACCTGCTACGCCAGCCGAACCCGGGAAACCCAAGGTCGACATTTTCCGGGACGTGATCCCCAAAATCCCGCGGTACGGCGCCCCCCAGGTTTTACAACCGCCGGGGCCGGGTCAGGGAATGGGAGCGCCTACGGAAGAGTCCAAACCGATGATCCCCAAGGGCCTGAGGGAACACATCCGTTCCTTTTCGCCAAGAGGGAGCGTTCCCGCGGAAACACAGCCTCCCGTCCTCGTTCCAGAGAGGCCCATGGTCCCGGCCGGGGAACCGGGCGGAACGGTTGCCGAAGGCTGTTGTTGCATCCGGAAAATCGTTTTCAGAAACACGACAAATCTCCAAGTGCGGTTCAGCCTCGGCGGACCCGGCGAACCGCATGTCATCGGTCCCCGCGCGACGTTCGAAGTGTCCGGCGAGGCTCCCTGCCTGCGGATTTCGTTCTGGTATCCCGACCCGGACAGAAATTGGGGATTTGCCGGGCAAAAAAATTTCTGTTGCGAGGACCTGACCCCCGGCCCGGTGCCGGGGTTCCCCGGTTTGCAAGTGGTCTCCGTGGAAAAAGGCGTCTGCCCTCCGGAAAAATGCCGATTGACTCCGGAGGGAGGAGGTCTGACGGGGCCCAGAATTCCCACCGAGACGGTCCCGACGGAAACAGTAACCTCCGTGCCGACCGAAACGGTCCCAACGGAGACGGTGACCACCGTCCCGACCGAAACCGTTCCCACGGAGACGGTGACCACCATGCCGACGGAAACAATCCCAACAGAAACAATTCCGACGGAAACGGTCCCCACCGAAACGGTCCCGACGGAAACCATACCAACCGAGACTTTCGTCACCGCGCCCTGCGCCTGCCGGTTTTTGAACAAGGAATGGATTCCCTGGCAAACCATTCAGGGGGCCTATGTCTATATTCCACCGCCGGGAAGTAACGTCAAGATTCCCGCGGACGGGAAGGTGGAGTTGAAGGCCATGGGAAGCGATCAGGACATTTTGATCGTCCGCTCGCGGAAAACGGGTCCGGACGGCAGGGAAATATGCGTCGGGTCGCAAAATGTCCGTTCGCCGGACTTGTTGACTTACGCCTGGCAAATCGTCGCCGGGCGGGGACAGTTTAAGAACGGGCAAAGGACCGATAACGGCGAATCCGTGATTTACCGGCCCCCCGCCGATCTTCCCGTTGGGACCCATCAAGTGATTGTCCAAACAACCATCGACGACCAGGCCGGGAAAGGGAACGACCGTCCCAACACCGGCCGGATTCAGATGAGGATCGAAAGAAATGAGGATGACCCGGACCATTATTACATCGACTTTGACATCGTGGACTTCGCGCCCGTCAAAACGCCAGCCGAGCCTCCCATCCAACCTTGTTCCTGCCGGATCGCCACGGCATGGAAGAAGGGAAGCGAAATTACGCACGACATGATCAAACCCGACGGCTCGGAAACGATCTGCACGGATTGCACCGACATCTGGGTTGGGACCGGGGCCGACATCGACGACCTGGTCGTGACCTGCGCCGATCCCGCATGCGGATCGGACGTCCGGACGTTCCCGGTCCGGGACCCTCTTTCCCATATCTGGTCGGCCCAGTTCGGCCATTACCTGGACGGGAACACGGGCGAGAAAGTGCTCTACAAGGCGCCCCATACCGCTCCCCCCGGCCCCGTGCCCAACGAGACCATCACGTTGAACACGCTGGACAGCGGCCGGCAATTCGTCGACAAGCCGCCCAGGAAAAAAGAAACCAAGATCGCCGTGGCGGAATTGGACCTGGTCGTACACAAACCGAAAGTCATCGATCCCGCGGAGCCCCCCGTCCCCGACGAGCAGGAACTGTCCCTTGGCGCGCAAACCTTCGTGAACCTGGACAACGACGACCGGGATACCCTTTACGACAACACGGCGACCGAGATTGACGTCGCGGGCGAGGACGAGATGGTGAAGTTGAAGCTGAGATTGCGGCCCAAGGAACTCGACCGGGGCGCGGTCCGGCTCGAGGCCATTGCTGGGGCCGCTCATATCAAGGTCTGGCGGGAGGCCAACAAGTCGTCCGAGTACGTTCTCGGTTCCCCGTTGAGCGTTCCGGGCGATTTTTCCGTCGAGGGCGATTACCTGGAAAAAACATTGTACGTGGAGGGCATTTCTCCGCACACGGAACAGCGCCAGACCAAGCTGAAAATGACTTACGACCTGGCCCCGGACTGCGACGACAAGGTTGCCCTGACCGTCATCGGCATCGAGCGCATCGAGTGGGTGGGGAAAAACAACAGCCGGAACGACGATAACGTCCTGGACGCCGACCCCAACCATCCCGCCGGACTGCGGCCGGACGCCGCGCGGGTCTTCCCGGACGCCAGAATGGCGGGCGGCGCCGTGTCCGCGCCCAGGGACACGGTCGACGTTAAAACAACTTTGACCGTTAAGCCCATAGAGCCGGTGAAGATTTATTTCGATTCGTTCGACGTGGACGACCCCACCTCCGACCGGGCGCCCGTGGACGACGAAAGCGCCGAGGAGGACAACCGCGGGACCTCGCCCGCCAGGTCCGGCCGGCTTACGGGAGAAACCGGCGGCATCCTGGAAAAAACGTTCGCCGAAAAGGAGGAAACGTTCGAGTTTCAAGTCACGCTTCAACCGGGCGACAATTTCCGGATCGTCGGCAACGGCGACCGCGATTTTCTGGCCGATCTGGAAAATAAGGAGTCCGCCCCCGCTGGAGCAAGCAACGAGGACAAATTACGCGTGGTCAACAGGCATGTCGCGGGACCTCCAGCGGACAGGGAAATCCGCGAAGCCGGACATTACGCCGGCAATATTTTGACCGTCTGGCGATTTGTGCACGTCGAGTCGGACCACATGGCTAATGTGAGTGGGAATTCCGTTACGGGAACGGTTCAAAGCGTCGCGCGCAACCACCCCGCGGCCGGGCGGAGCCTCGTAAGGCTGGACCAAAATCTGCCCGTTCTTGGTTCGTTGAACCGTTTCGAGGGCGGCTCGATCGAAATTGCCGGGACGGCGTACCCGGTGATAAGCAACGCGGCGAATGTCTCCGAGGTAGTCGTGACGGGACTCGTGCCCGATCCGCCTGCGGGGACGGAGTACCGCCTGGTCGACGACGATGCGGCCCAAGGATTTGGAAACGGCTCCCCGGTCCCCTTGGCGGACACGGGGCGTTTGGAGCCAGGTTTCGCTCCCGCCTTCGTTCTGCCGCTTTTTGACCCGCCCAACCCAACGTCCGAGGCGCCTTTCGTCCTCAACACGACCGGAGGAAACGCGGGCGACCTGACCCCCAACTACCGCTTTGACAATACCGCCACGGAAGCCTCCGAAACTTTCTGGACGGTTTACGTCCTTAGCGCGTTGCAAGCCGAAACGACGGAAGACGGGGACCCTGACGACATGGATGGAGATAACCTCTTTGACGAGGGAGGCGTGACGAGCGGAATTGTGGACGACATCAACGGCATTGGGGCCCATATTTTTCTCGAAGACAATAATGAACTGTTTGGCGGCGCGCGTCTATCGACCACGGCCGGGGGACGAGGGGAGCAGGACACCGTCCTCCATGAACTGGGACATTTGTTTGGCGCCGAACACCCGGATGGGGGATTGATGGACCAAGTCGACAATAAGTTTTCCGACACATCCCTGCATAAAATCCGTAGCATACGGCACCCGTAGGGCCGTTATCGAATATCGGGAGGACATAACGATATGAGAAGAACCTTTCCACCCTGTCTGGCCTTGATCGCGGGGATCGTGTGGGCGGGAGTGTTGGGAACTCCTCTCCAGGGCCTTGCCCAGGGATTCGCAACGCTCAAGCTTGAAGCGGCGCCGGAAAAGGACACCTTGGTTCCCGGCGAACCCTTGACGCTGAAACTCCGGTTGATCAATCCCACCCAATCGCCAGTCATGGCCCACCGCTCCATCGACCCCGGCTATGGGACGATCGAGGTTTATCTTGCCGCGCCGGGGAGCGGTTTCAAACGCTATCTCGGACCGGGTTGGGGCAAACATGAAAACCGGCCGCAAAAAGCCTCTATAGCTCCAGGAGACGCCGTCTACAAGGAAATCACCTTGTTGTTCCATAACGTCCTTCCGGGACGGGAGGATGTTCTGCCGTCGGTTTTGCCCCTCGACAAGCCCGGCCCTTACCGGGTCCGCGTGGATTTTTATAATATTGGATTCGACGAAAAAATCAGCTCGCCCGACGTCTTGGTGCGGGTGGTCGAGCCCGCGGGACCGGACGCGGCAGTATGGAAGGAGGTTTTGTCCGATCCGGAAATGGCCTATTTCCTGCAACAGGGGGACGCCCGAAAAGGACCCGCCGTAGCGGAAAAAGCGGAGAGGTTGATTATGCAATATCCCGGATCCATACATGCAAAATATCTTGCCTTGGCTTTGGGCAGACACTATCTGAGGGTCAACGACGCGTCGAAAGCAATGACTTTCCTGAAACAGGCTTCCGGATCTCCGCCGAAATCGTTTTTGCGGATTCAAGCCTTGATGGATATGGCGCGGGGGCACATTCTCTTGCGAGAGGAGTTGGATGAGGCGAAAAAACTTTGCGACGGTGCCGCGAGCGAGTTTGCCGAAAGCGGATTGCAAAGGGCGTTCTCCGAATTATGCGGCATGGTCCGTCAAGACATCGGACAAGGGATTCCGAAGTAGAGGCCCTCGGTTTGGATTCCGGGGTCATTTCGGCACAAGATATTTTGTATGAAAAGAATACGCCGCGCTCCAGGTCCGCGGCTGTCCCTCCACCACGGCCCGCACACGCCAATAATAAGCATGGGTCTCTTCTAATTCGGCGACTCTCAGGACCGTTTGCTCCAAGTCCTTTTTATGAAGGACCGTCCGGGTAAAGTTGGGTCCGCGCTCGTCCACTTCCAATTCGTACCGGACGTTTTCCCCGGCAATGGGCCTCCACTTGAACAAAATGTCCTGGGGGATTTGCGTCGAGCCGGGATAAGGACTCACGGCGAGGGGGATCTGGAAGACCGCTTCCCGGACGTATAGGGCGGAAATGGAGGCCCATGCGATAAATATCAGGAAAAGAACGGTCCCGCCGCGAAGCGCGTCGTCCCCGTACCCCCGCGTTGTCCATGTTCCCAGCCTCTCCCATAGCTCGCGGACGCGGGCGATTGATGGGGCCTTGGGAACGGATACGCAACGCTCCGTCAGTTCCCTCAGGGAACGCAATTCGTCGCGGATTTCGATCAACTCCTTTTTCAATTCATCGTTCATGATGAGTTCAAACGCTCCGGTCGGCTACGGCGCCTCCCCGGCCGGACCTTACGAGCCAGCGAAAAAAAACCAAGATCCAGGCGGCAAGGGAAATCCACTGGCTCCATTTCAACCACTGATTTACGGAGTAGCGGAATTTCAGGACATGCTCCCCTCGTTCCAAAAAAACGGCGATGAAGCCCGGCGCGCTCCAATAGGTAGGCGCGGGTTTCCCGTCGATTTCCGCTTTCCAGTGGGCGAAATAATTCATTTTAAACAGCAGAAAACGGTCTTGTGGAGAGACCGCCCGCGCGGTGAACTGGGGCGAGCGCCCCTGGATCCAGGATATCAACGGACCGCCTTGTTCCAGGGAAACCAACGCGGGCTCCTCGGGAACCGCCTCCCGCATCAGGCTGGAGAGGTCTTCCTTCAGTTCGCGGACCAACCGGACTTTTAAGCCCCATAGCGGTCTTTGACTCACGATCGTCCCGCCGTCCTCAAGATAAGACCGTAAAGCGGATTTGGCTTTTTCTTCATTGCCCGTCTGGTAATCCAGAAGCAGTAAAACGGGAAAACGGCCGGCGCGCAGGTCGGCGCTTTCGCTTAGCGTCCGGCCCGGCGCCCGCATTAAAAAGACGGCCTCGTTCCGCCCCTGAGAATAATCCAGGAACCATTGCCGATTCAGATGATACCAGTTGGAGTCGTCCGCAAAAACCAAAACGGCGCGGGGCGGCAGAAATTCGAACAACCCGGAAGCGCTTTTCAGCCGGTAGGAGGAAAACATTTCTCCTTTTTTGAGGAGGTCCAGGTGGTCCGCGGCCCATCCGCTGTCTGGATGTTTTTCAAACCAATCGTTGTCGTAAATGAAGTAATTGATCCCCAGCAACCGCGACAGCGCCGGGTTCCGGGGGATTTGCTCCCGGTAATCGGAAAAGATCCCGTTCGTTCCCATGACGTTGAATTGAAGCGAGACCGCCGGGGGTTGAATGACCGCTTGATGCGTTCCCACCTGTCCGGTCGTTCCCTTGTTAAAATAGACCCGGCCCTGTGTTTCCGCGTCCGGAAGGGTTTGGGCGATTTCCCGGATGTTTTTCATTATGTCGGAATCGACGGCGTCCACGACTTCTTGCGCCATGTAATACCGCTCGCGGTAAAGAGGATAAAGGACGAGCCCCGCGATAGCCAGGAAACTCGCGGCCCGGAGCCAAGGGGAGTCGATGGCCATTTTTTTTGCAATCCAGCTCCCGATCCCGATGGAAATATGGAAAAGCCCCAAGGCCGCCAGGCAAACCGAAAAGAATTCGACCGCGAAAATTCCCCTTAAAAAAGAAAAATCCGAATAGAACGGGACAATGTAGTGAAACGGTTTTATATCGTAGCCCAGAAGAAACAGCAGGGACGCCGGAAATCCCAGCGCCAGAAAGGCGTTTTTGAAATGCCTCAAGCTCGAAAGCGCGATGAAAAAACCGGCGAGCGTCAGAAGGGTAAGAACGCCATGCCGGTCCAGGTTTTCATTGTTGGGCCAGCGGAATCCTTGCCCGGACGGGTCCCATAACCGGCCCGCCTTGCCCGAATTGTCCAGGAGTTCCCCGTTAAATAGCGAGTCGACCAGGGTGACCGGGGAAAACGATATATATTGAGGGGTCGAATGCCTGGCCGATTCGGGAATCAATTGGTATTCCGAGAAAAACAAAAAGGGCGCCAGGCGGAAAGCGATAAGGGCCAAAAAAAGGATCCCCGCCGTTAAACAGGAGCGGAAAAACGCGGATGGACTTTGGCTTGGGGGCCTTGGCCGGGCGCGCAGAAATTCCAGAAAAACCGCCAGGGCCAGGACCAGGATCAACTGAACGAAAATAATTAAATGAGCGATGAATACCAGCGCGATCAAAACGGCGGCCGTGACCGGAGACTTGCGGTTCGCGAGTGCGTCGTGAAACTCTCCAACGGCGATGGGAAATAGAAAGCAGGCCGGGGCCTGGGTCACGATTCCCAACGTAAAGTAGGCGTGTAGCGTGTTACCCCAACCGCTGATGGGCGCGAGCGCCAATAGACTGCCCAGCCCGCAACACAAGGCTGGAAAGCCAAACTTGCGCAAGCAAAAATATACGGAGAAAGGATATAAGCTGAAAAACGCGGCCAGCGTGAAATTGTGTAGCGAAAGGACCGGCACGGTCCCCAGGGATAAATGATGAAGCCCCGCCACAACCAGGTAAAACAGAGTCTGATACATGCCGAACAGCGGGGTCCCAAAATCCCGGGGGCTGAGAACGAAAGACGGCCCCTCTTCCCGCATTCGGTCGGAAAGAATCCATTCATTGGCGACATGCCAGGCGTTGTCCCCGGCGGAATTGAAAACGTCCCCAAGAACCGGGTAGGTCATATAGAACCCAAACCCGATCGAAAACGCTAGACAGCAATGGGAAAAAAACGTTCCGGAATCAAAATAAACTCTTTTTGCAAGCTCGGGCATTTTTTTACCGAAAGGCGACGATCGCGGTCGTTTTTCTGTCGCGAACACGGGATGGAAGCTCCAATGTTTTCGCGTTGGCCCGTCTTTACTCGTTCCAGTCCCGCCTTATTCCCCATTATAGCCTGTCCCCGGTCGCTTGATAAGACGGATCAGGGACGAATTTCCGCATGCGCGCCAGACTGGAGTTGTCTGAAATGGATTTGGGGCGACATGGCGTGGTATTGACCAGTTGCGGCTTGGGTGGATTCCTCACAAAATCCGCCGTTGAAAAGATGGCCCTCGTTTTTCAAGAAATCCCGCAGAGCGGGTTGCGGAAATTCCTTTTCGTATTTTTTGAAGGAGGATTTGATCTTCCGGACGAGCCGGTCCTTCTCGTGCATGGGATAGAGGTAGCCGGAACCGGACAGGATAAAGTTGCCGTCGGTCTGTAAAATGCGGCACGCCAAAATATGCCCATCGCCGCCGGGCATGGCAGACTTTTCCTTGACCTCGTACCCGCCGCCCAGAAGCAGGTCTTTCAGGATGAGCCCCCGGTCGTCGTACGTCACCCATTCCCAGAAATTGATGTCCGCAACTTCCAACTCAACGCCGGAAATAAAATGTTCCGGGTTGAAACCGTCCCAGAACCGGTCGCAAGCGGAGTCGATTCCATTTCCATAATGGCGTTTGCAAAAAGCTAAAAGGTCGTCGACCGCCTTTTTCCTGACCAACTCCTCCCGACCGGGCGGAACGTAGTCCCGGTTCAGGCAACATTTCTTATATTTCTTGCCGCTACCGCCTCGCGCCTTGGCTTTTGTGAAGCGTGTCCATTCTCAGCGGGGGAACCGCTCGATGATGGCGCAAACAGCGCCACAAGTCCCAGTCGCGTTGCAGATTCAGCCAAAATTCAGGCCCGGTGCCCAGGGCTTCGCCCAACGCCAACGCGGAGTCGGCGGAAACCGACCGCTTCCCCTTTACGATCTCGTTCAATCGGGCAAAGGGCCAGCTGAGGTGCCGCGCCAGTTGGGTCTGGCTGACCCCTTGCGGTTCCAGGAATTCTTTTAAAAGCATCTCCCCCGGATGCGTCGGGGGGCGGTTTTTGGGAAGCATTGCGATTTCTCCTAATGGTAGTCAATCACATCCACGTCGTGGGCGTCATTTTCCTTCCAACGGAAAACGATCCGCCATTGATCGTTGACTCTCAGGCTCCAGAAGCCCTTAAGATCTCCGCCCAGTTTTTGGAGCTTGTTGCCGGGCGGCGCTCGGAGAATGTCCGGGGAAGGCGCGGCGTTGATCTGGTCCAGCAACCTCCGGATTTTGTCATGCAGTTCCTTGTCAAGCTTGCGCGCGTGTTTGCTGTTGAAGCCGTCATAGATATCCCGCGTGGTTTTGCTTCCGAAACTTACGATCACATATCACATTATACCAGATACCGATATAAATATGAGGACGAAATATCAAACGGCGGAATAAACCTACGCTAACGCAACAGCGGTGGTTGGGGAACTTGGATGGGCTGATTGCCTGAGCCGCAAGACTTCGTGCCCGCGGCGATTAATTTCGGAGGAAAACGGTCATTCTTCAAAAATCAAAACGCTCAACTTCCCAATCACTTCATCTAATACCTTTTTTGCAACCTTGGACTTAAACATCGCTTGGCGGGCCGCCCAATCGACGCTTTTAATTTGATCGACCAGAATGCAACCGCCGCCGACACTAACCGGGAGGCCAACGGCAAAGGGGTAATCCTTGACTTTGGATGTAATGGGACAAACAACTACAAGTCCGGACCTCTCGTTATAATATTTTGGGGAAATGACCATTGCCGGGCGATGGCCGGCTTGCTCGTGTCCAGCCCGCGGATTAAAGTCGAGCCAGACAATATGTCCCCGTTCCGGAACATAATTTTTTACTACCATACCTCCCTGCCCTCGGGCTTGCCAAAATCCACTTCCCCATAAACATTGTCCCTGGATATCCGATCAACCAACGCCTTGAGGGAATATTTTTTCAACGGTTTGATAATTAACCGCCCTTCGTCCAGGACAATCTGGACCCTGGTTCCATTATTCAACCCGACCTCCCTGGCGAACGCCTTCGGAATACGCACCCCGAGACTATTACCCCATAAAGCAATTGTCGAATCCACGCTCATTCTCCTTCCGCTCTAAATATTCCAAAGTATATACATAGTATATCCATGGCGTCGATTTTATCAAGGAGAATTCTTTATCTCGGCCTTCTCGCCGGGGCGTATCAATCGGGAACTATTCGAAGCGTTGCCGACAAGGTGAGTTTGCCGAAAGTAGCAACAAGAACTCGATTCACCCGCGGCGGTCATTCCCGGCCGACCGCTTTTAATTTTTCCAGCAGTTTGACCATCGCATAAGTGTCGAGCTTGCAATATTCAAGCAACCCCTTGCGAATTCTTTCGACTTCATTCTTATCAACGGTCAAATGAAGCGTGCCATAGGAGGCGCTGGCTTCACTTCCATCGGAAATCTCCAGACCGTCGTATTTCAGTTCGGGAACCAAGGCGGGAAGAACGTATTTTATCGAGTAACTGCCCGACATTTCTTTTGTGTAGCATTGCTTTTTCTGAAATGGCGTCATGAGATCGACTATATTGTCGTGGATATTCATCAGTCGCTCGGCGTGCTTGGGAAATTGTTTCGCCAATCCGCAAATAACGCCCTTTTCGAAACCGCTGTTATAGACCAGGACGCAAGCGCGTTCCGGGATATCTCCAATCAAACGTAGCGCCAGTTTTTCCCTGGGATCCGTCCCCTCCTTGGCCAGGAACTCCCCGTGTTTTAATTTGCCGCCTTCTTTTTCGAGATAGTGCAGGGAATATTGGAAAGGCGTCTTTTCGTACGGACGCAGGCCGTCAAATGGCGGGACCGCCGGATTGAACGTTTCAAAATCCAAGAAATATAGCGGATAGGAAATCTGTTTTAGAAATTGTTTTATCCCTTCCTCATCGATGGCTTTCTTTCCCGTAAGCTCGGCTTCCACTTGAAGTCTTTGCGACTCCGTTAAAGTGAAATCCTTTGGCAACTGATTGAAATCCAGGATTCCCTTGTAATACAATTCAAACTTCTTTGCGCCGTTGAGACGCGACAGGGTGAATACGGAGTTTTCCGGGATATGCGCCCAACAGTAAGAGCTAAAATCGCATTCGTAGGGTTGGTTGCAATACGGGCCGATATCGATTTTTGGAACGCCATTATCCAGCGCCCTTCGCATCGTATCGAGTTCCTCTTTAACGAAGTCCTGTTTTTGGACGGCGGCGCCGGTAATATCCTCGACGCTGAACAACCGGTCGAATTCTAATCCGCCTTTCCGTACATACCGGTTGTTGATATGGACCACCGACGCCGACGCCAGATCAAGTCCGCTCCCGGACAAGACGTAATACTGGACCGCGACATCGTCCAAATGAACGTCTTTGACCTCCGTGGAGGCCTTGACTTCATACAACTCCCACCCTTTCCGCCCCCTGCGCAGGATGTCGACCATGACCAGGACGCCGTCATATATGAACGTGGCTTCGTAAATGGTTTTCGTTCCGGCGTCCATGAGGGCCCGTGTGCGGGCGGCTTTTTCGTCAAACGACGATCCTTCGAACTCGATGGCGATACCGCCGGGAAAGAGGTTGCGTGCCAGCAAGCCGACATCCGTCCCAGAGTCAAAAATCGCCTGTTGGGCCTCGTCGGGTTCGGACCTCAGATCGGGCCGGTTCCGGTACAGCTAGAGCGATTTATGACATTTCAGACTGCGGATGAACTGGGACTTGGAAAGATGGCGATCGTATGACATGCGGTTTGTTCCTTTCACGTAATTTCCACGGCGGTTATTTTCGTGTTGTTGCGTTTATACGTTTTCTTCGATGAAATGACTCTTTTGCGATAGCGCGGTTGCGATAGCGCTTTCGCCACTGGATTTTGTTTGAAGATTCTCGGCTTTTTTGGGCTTGGCGTTTTCATGGATACCATGTCCGAAGGGTTATCCGTTTTCCCCAAAGTATAATAAAATCCAGCGTTGTCCATCCTGCATTAAGAACTAGCGCCTCCGGAGAGAATTGAACTCTCTTTCCAGCCTTGAAAGGGCCGTGTCCTGCCGGTTGTTCCCTTGGCTCCACGCGGACCGGCGTAACGCGGCAATCGCCATCATCCACCGGCATGCGACAAGATGGTTTTGCTCCAAGGGTTTTTCCCTATGAAAGAATACACAATGACCCGGCACGTTTTCTGCCGCTAAAAACATTTTTTAGATTTTTGCACTGACGGGCCAATATTTCAAAGCATTGCGCCAACGGGCCTAATAATAGACAGTGCATGTCCGAAATCATGGAAATTCCGCGACGAAGAGGTTAAGATGGACGTGAACGATCGCGGGAGGGTTTATGCCTAAAAAGTTCACGGCAGTCGTCGCCAGGGAAGAAAAATGGTACGTCGCCCATTGCGTGGAGTTGGGTGTTGTCAGCCAGGGAAAAACGATAGAGGAAGCTCAGGCCAATTTGAAGGAGGCCGTGGAACTGTATATTGAAAGCTTTGGGTCCGAGGATCTGCCGCTAAGCTTGGGCGAGGCGCTTTTGTATCATATTGAGGTTCCTTCCGGTGGGTAGACTTCCAGTTCTCTCCGGCAAGACGCTCGTTCGAATTTTGAAAAAACGCGGTTTTCAGGAGGTCCGGCAAAAAGGCAGTCATGTGAGCTTGCAAAAAGACAATTACAGGACCGTCGTGCCCCTCCACGACGAGCTTGCCAAGGGTACCCTTCTTGGCATTCTCAAGCAGTGCGGATTATCAAAAGACGATTTGACGACCCCCTAATAAAGATTGTCCCAATCATTGCTTGTCATATTTGATTTTCAGGATTTAAGAAAGAATCAAGATCGCTCATTCTATGTTTCCTTAACAGGTTTGTATTCCTCGCCGTTCATGCCAAATGTCCAGGCGACCGCTTCACGCGCGGATTTAAATGGATGGCGGAACGCGAAGGAAATAGGATTTGTATGTGCCGTCCGGCTCCGGCGTGGAATTTTTCACCTTTACCATGACCAGCGGTTCGCCATCGGGAGTTTCCTTCCATAACAGTTCGCCGAAGCCGTCCTTATGGATTAATTGTGCCCCGGATTGAACCATATACTTACCCCACCCAAAAATATCCAGTATGATCCGCCGGATTTCCGCGTTTGTTTCGCGTTCAATTGCCTCGGTGGTGATTTTATGCTTTTCCGCAATTATCCATCCGGGCGCCTCCACCCCATGGACCATGTAAATTTTGTATCCGTCCGGATAAGCCAGGGCCGGGCCGTCGATGGAATGCATCCGACTCCGATTGTCAAAACTGATCGAACACGGACCATCGGATATCAAGCAGTAGCCTTCGCATGTGATAATCCACGATAAAAGACCCGGAAGCGGCATTTTGGATATGCCGCCATTTGTTTCCGTCATAAAAGTCTTCAACGCCTCTTGCGCCGTTTTGTTTACTTTCAATGACCCGAGTTCTTCCTCTTTCGAAGCCCGATGTTTTCCGGATAGTTCGTCTCCCATGGAAATAGATTCCCAGAACGTTTTGTAACAATAGCTGACCTCGAACTTCTCCTCCCTCCACGAACCTTCGTTTTCCTCTTCCTCTTCCCGCGAATCATCGAGCAACATTTTGACAATGGCATCCGATATATACCGGTCTCCCTTGCGGCTGAGAACGGATTTAATGGTTTCCCCGGCGCAAGCCAGGACGCTATCGGCAACGGCATGGCGGATAATATTGAATCCTGGGGTGAATTCTTCAAATGACAATTCGGAGCGCTCGTCATCCATGGAGTTGCCCGGTTTGCATTTTGCGTATCTCAGAGTTCTGGCGATCCCGATCCTCCATTGATTTGATAACATGAAGTCGGACAATCTGTCCCGCAATAACCTATTGGGTCCATTCCATAGCCTGAAAAACCTTTGATATACGCGGCTGTCTTCATCGTCAAGCATACCTATCATGGTTCGGACGAGCGCGCTTATGTAATCGCTGATCCGGTTACTCGATATAAGCAGAGCGTCCGCACAACATAAAGCCGCGAAACCCAAGGCCAGGGAAAACGGAGATCCAAACCACAAAAACTTTTCCGGTCCCTTTATCCCGGCGGTTCCATGCAAGCGCCGTATGCGGAGTTCGGCTTCAGACCGGGCGACTCGTTCGAACCGTTTCAGTGCGTTCCATTCGGCCGTGAGGCGTTCTTTTTGGTCTTCCGTCATTTGCTCAATCACCGGCAATCCGAATATCAAACCGCCGCCCTTGCGCTTCGAAAAATTGCGCCCGGGTAGCGCGCCTTCAGGTACGCCATGCGGTAAATCTGCGTGGCCACTCTTTGACCTTCCCCCCATAAACTGGACGGTTTTTAAGTAGAATTTTCCTGATACGATGACCTTATACAAGGGGGATTCTATGAAGAAGAGCCGGTATTCGGAGGAAGAGATTATTGGGATATTGAAGGAGCACGAGTCGGGGG
>JACQQK010000007.1 GCA_016207065.1 Nitrospinota bacterium | reverse complement strand
CGTCTCGGCCATGCCGGCGATCTGCGGCAGGTGGGTGATGCAGAACACCTGTTTTTTCGCGGCGAGTTTCTTGATCTTATGGCCCACCGTCTCGGCCACCTTGCCGCCGATCCCGGCGTCGACCTCGTCGAAGACCATCGCGGGGATGTCGTCCTGTTCGCCGAGGATGGTCTTCAGCGCCAGCATGACCCGCGACAGCTCGCCGCCCGAGGCGATCCGGGCCAGCGGGCGCAAGTCCTCGCCGGGGTTCGGGGAAAACAGGAACTCGATCGCCCCCAGGCCGAGCGGCGTCAGCCGGGTTTTCTGCTTGCGGAACGGGACCGAAAGCCCCGCGCCGCCCTCGATACGGTAATCGAACCGCGTCCCGAACCGAGCGTGTTTCATGCCGAGTTCGCGCAGTTCCTTTTCCGCGGCCGTCTTCAATTCGGCCCCGGCCTTCTCCCGTTTTTCCGCCAGCGCGGCGCCTTGATCGGCCAGTCCGCTTTCCATTTGTTTCAGTTCCTCCTTGAGCGCTTCCGCGCGCTCCTGCGAGGACGACAGGCCTTGCAGTTCGGCGGCGCTTTTCTCGCGGTAGGCGAGGACCGTTGGGATATCGGCGCCGTATTTGCGTTTCAGCCCGTTGATTTCCGCCAGGCGGTCCTCGATCTCCTCCAGCCGCGACGGTTTGAACTCGACGGACCGGGAGTAGTCGCGCAATTCTCCCGCCAATTCCTGGATTTCGTAATACGCCGTCCGCCCGCGCGCCGTTTGCTTCTCCAGGGCCGGATCGATGGCGACCAGCGATTCGAGTTCGTTGTTCGCGGCGCCCAGGCGTTCGAGGACCGATCCTTCGTCCTCTTCCAACAGGGATAGGACCCGGTCCAGGGACTCGCGGAGTTTTCCCGCATGGCGGAGCCGGTTGCGTTCCCCTTTCAATTCTTCCTCTTCGCCGGGGTCCAGGTTGGCCTTGTCGATCTCCTCGATCTGGAACTTCAGCAGGTCCTCCCTCTGCAGGCGGTCGCGTTCGTTTTGCGACATCCGCTCAAGTTCCCGCGCCCGTTCCTGGTATTCGGCATAGGCCGAGGCCAGTTGGTTCCGGTCGTCCATGGTCCGGCCATAGAGGTCCAGCAGGTCGACGTGGCTTTCGGGATGAAGCAGGGTTTGGTGGTCGTGTTGCCCGTGGATGTCCACCAGGCGGTCGCCGACCCTGGCGAGGTTGGCGACGGTGGCGTTGCCGCCGTTGAGGTAGGCCCGGTTCTTGTCGCCGAGCGACAACACGCGCTTGACGATGATGCGTCCGCCGTCCGCGTCGGCGCCCATGTCGCCGAGAAGTCGCAACGTTTTCGGGTCGTCCGTCTCGAACAGCGCCTCGAC
Organism: Nitrospinota bacterium; assembly: GCA_016207065.1. GTDB lineage: Bacteria > Nitrospinota > Nitrospinia > Nitrospinales > JACRGP01 > JACRGP01. The sequence goes on along the minus strand of JACQQK010000007.1, from coordinate 1,706 downwards.
GGTCGCGGTGTCCTCGCCGGTGCGGATCGAATCGGCGTCGGCCCGTCCGCCGAGGACGAGGTTGAGGGCGTCAATAACGATCGACTTTCCCGCGCCTGTCTCGCCGGTCAGCACGTTGAACCCCGGGCGGAACTCGACCGACAGGCTTTCGATGGTGGCGAAGTTATGGATTTTCAGTTCCCTGAGCATGGAAATGGCCGGATGGGGCCTCTGTTTCGATTTTGCCGAGCAGTTGCCGGGCCCGTTCGCGGATGCGCGGGACCTCCAGGTCCTCCCGCGGCCCGCGGGATTCCGGGAAGTTCTTCATGAGAGCGGTCAAGGCCTCCCTCGCCAGAGGATATTCCCCCTTGGCGTAATAGGACTCCGCCAGGAAAAAATAATTTTCCGGATACCGGGGCCCCAGACGGACCGCCTCTCTCAGATGGGTTATGGATTTGTCGAAACTGCCGCCGAGAATGAAAGGCAGTTGGTAATAAAATCTTCCCAGGGCGCGGTGCGGGCCGCCGTGGCAGACGCCGGGATCGATCTTCAAGGCCGTTTCCATCGTTTGTTTGAACGGATCGATCGCGCGCAGGCTTTCCCATATTCCATCGATTTCCCCCAGTCTGCCCAGGCAGACGCCCTTGATATAATACCCGGCCGCGAACCGGTCTTGAAGGCTCACGGCCTTTTCGGCCTGCGCGAGACACCGGGAGAAATAGTCCCGCTTGCCGTCTCCGTCGCTGAGTTTTCCCCAGTTATAATAGGTCTGCGCCAGGCGCAGGTACAGTTCTCCGGATGCGGGGGACTGCTGGATGGCGGCGCGGACCTGGCTTTCGATGCCCGCCAGTTTTTCCGCGGTGTCGCCGTCCGCGATCAGACGGTCGATCTCTGTCAGAGAAACCGCCTCGGCGGGGTAAATTCCCGCCAAGGTCAAAACCGTTATCGCCGCAAGGAAAAGGTTACGAATCATGGAAGGAACAAAAACCGGATTTCAAAATTGCCTGGCTTGAAAAATTTCAGTACACTATGGTTCGCAATAACCGAAACAACCGGGGGTACCGCCGGGAAAAGCGGCGGGTTGTCTTTCCCCCAATCCGGTCAAACCACGCATCCAACATAATTTATCACAAAACCATGACGCTCCTTAGAAAATCCGTTTTGCCGTTTCTCGCCCTGGTTCTTTTTTACGCGCCCGCGTTCGCCGCCGATAATCCTTCGCCCCAGGACGCCGTCAAACGCCTGCTGGACACCATCGGCAAGATCAAGACGGGGGACGGGTTGTCCGCCGAGGAAAAGGCGTCCAACCAGAAATACGGCGACCTCGCCATTACGTTTCTGGACCTCAAGGACGTCAGCCAGCAGACTTTGGGCAAATATTGGAAGGACCGGACCAAGGGGGAGCAGGAGGACTTCGTCCAGTTGCTGAGCCAGTTGTTCAAGAAAGTGGCTTTCCCCAACTCCGCCAGATTCTTCGCCGACCTGAAATCGATCTACGGCGAAAGCCAGGTCGATAAAAACCGCGCCGTGGTCCCCATGAAGGTGGTCCACGAGAAAGAAGGCGAGGTCGGGATCGACTTCAAACTCGACTCCTCCGACGGAAAGTGGCGGGTCTACGACGTGGTCCTCGACGGCGTCAGCATGCGCAACAACCTCAAGAGCCAGTTTTATAAAGTGATCGAGCAGAACAACTTCGCGGAACTGGTGCGCAGGATGAAGGACAAACT
>JACQQK010000026.1 GCA_016207065.1 Nitrospinota bacterium | reverse complement strand
GGCCGGAAAGGTAGGCGTCGCGGTTGCGGTCGAAATTCTCGATCAGTCGGTTCAATCCGTCGGGCGGGGCCATCGAAATTCCGTTTTCAGAAAACCGTTGGTTTGCGTTCGGAACCGCATAATACTACAACTCCCGGCGCTTGCGAAAGGAATGTCCGGCCCCTCAATCCCCTTCCCCCTGGCAGGGGGAAGGCGGGGATGGGGGTTGAAGTCTGGATTGCAGAGCTCGCTGGCGACGACGGGGCGGCATTGGCCTGGCGGCCCGCTGGCGCGAATCCCCCCGGCCCCCTTTGCAAGGGGGAGCAATTCCATTTGCTCGCGCAATATCCGGATTCGCACGCCGGTCGGATTTCCGTGATCAAGGACCGAATAACCAGTAACAAATCGCCTTGTCTTTTCTCCCCCTTGCAAAGGGGGCCGGGGGGATTCCACCTGTCATTGCGAGGCTCCGCCGAAGCAATCCACGCGCCGGGCCGCGCCGGTTTCAAACGGAGCGGGTCTTGGCGTATTTGAGGTAGGTATAGAACGCCGACGACGAGGCGAGGAACAGACCGAGATAGCCTTCCCGGAAACCCTGTTGCAGGACAAAGGACTTCAAGAAGGCCAGCGGCGGCCGGAAACACAAGTCCGCCCAGTTGGCCACCCTTCCCTTTTTCAACTGTTCTTGCGCGTACAGCGTCGAGTAGCGGTTCTGCCGGGCGATATAGTCGTCCATCCCTTGATACGAAAAGTGCAGTAGGGGGTGTTGCAGGAAACCCATGTCGCCGTCCGGGTAGAGTTTCTCGTGGACCAGCGGCTCGGTGAACGACACGCGGGTTTTATCGTAAAACCGCGCGATCCGGTCGGGGTACCATCCCGCATGACGGACCCAGCGATCGCCAAAAAAATTTTTCCTGGGGATGGCGTACACAGGCCGGCTGGGGCCTTTGTTCAATTCGTTCCGGATTTCCTCCGCGCAGGCCGGGCTGACCGCCTCGTCGGCGTCCACGTTCAACACCCAGCGGTGACTGGCCCGCTCGGCGCACAGGTTCTTCTGCCTGCCGTATCCGTTCCAATTTTCCTGGTAAACCCGGTCGGTGTAGCGGCGGCACAGTTCCGCGGTCCGGTCGTCGCTGTGCGAATCCAAAACGACAATTTCGTCGGCCCAGCGCAAGCTTTCCAAACACCTCTCGATGTTTTGTTCCTCGTTGCGCGTGATAATGGTTACGGAAATTTTTTCCACTTGCCTCCCGGACGGATGATATTGAGCTTAAAAATATCCCTGCCCCCGTTTTATGTCAAGCTGGCGAATTTTCACTCGTTTTGTTCGGCTCCGAGAGATGGTTCCCGGAGAAACTTGAGACCCAAATCGCCTCCAAGTGATTAATTTTACTGCATTTCTGCTAAAATATGTTAAGATGATTGGCAAAAATAGGGATGCAAGCGCCGGTTTTCATTCGTAAAACTCTCAAAACGGGCGCGGGGCGCCTCAAACGCTTTGCCGGATATCCCAGGGACCGATTAAATGATTGAAAAACTTAACCATAGTTTATCGGATGCCGTTTCGGCCTTGAAAGAATGGCTGTCCTCCGTTTTGGAAGGAAGCGCCTCCAGTTCGGGAGGCGAGTTGAGTTTATACAATTTGATCGAGGGCGCCCGGCTCCCCCTGCTCGTCATACTGATTCTCTTGATCGCGGTCCTCGTTCTGTACAAAGTCCAGGCTTATCGACTAAGAAAAAAACGGCAGAAAGAGTTGGAAGAAAACCTGGAGGATGTTTTCGACGAGGAGGAATCCGGAGAAAAACCCGATGAATCCGCGGATCGACCGCTGGCGATCCCCGCTGTTGGCACGGCCCCCTCCGCGAAAGGCCCGGAGGAGGAAGAAGGCGAATGGGCGGGACTTGCGGAATCCGCGGGCGAGGACCAGCCGTTATTTCCATCCGCGGACTCTCAAGGCAATCTGCTGGAGGAAATCCAGCGCGAGGAGAAGCTCTACAACGAGCTTCTCTATGGCGAGGGGCAAGTGGAGAACACTGCCCCCGAGTCCGTCCCCGCCGAGGCAATCCAGCCGGAACAGACTTTGGAGGAGTTCGAGCAGTCCTTCAAGGAACTTGAGGAACCTGTTGCGCCGGGCGCCGTCGAAGACTCCGACCGCGAGAGCGCCACGCTGTTGGAAAGGATCGAAAAAGAGTTCGCGGAGCTGGGAAAGGAAATAAACCAGATGGAAGCGTGGCAGGACAAAAGCCGCGCGACGGAACAACTGAAACCCGGGGAAACGCCGCCCATTCCGCCGGAACAACGGGAAGAGAAGGCCGACGATAGTTTCCTCTACGAACTGCCTTGGGAAACGGAGGAAAGCCCCGGAGCGGCAGACAGTCAGCCCAAGGCCGAGGGCCCAACGGCGGCTCCTCCAGCCCCGCTCGAAAAACTTCCCGAGCCCGCTCCCCCCGTCCGCCTGGAGGAAACCCGGCCCGTCGAAAAAACGCGGGCTCCCAAACCGCCGGCAACGGAACCGGTCAAACCGGCCCGCTCCCAGCCGGAGATTTCCCCTCCCGTTGCCAGGCCCGCCGTAAACGGCCGTGCGTCGCGGGACAAATCCGACGAGATGATCGATCGACTGAGGACATTCCAGGGGGACTTGGAACGGCGATTTAAAACCCTCGAACTCGAATGGCCGGAAAAAACCGTTTCGGCGTTCGACAGGCCCATTCCGAAGAGACAAGAATTTTTACCTGGCGAGGAAGAGGAACAAATCGACAAACCTGCCGTAAGCAACGAGAGACTGCTGGAACTGCTGGAGTCGTTCATCTTTACGGCCAAACAAAGGAAGCGTTTGTAAACGCGCCGGGACCGGACAAAACAGCGATGGCTTCGCCAAAAAACATCATAGCGGTCGGCGGCGGCAAAGGCGGTATCGGCAAAAGCGTGGTCTGCGCCAACCTCGCGGTGGGCCTGGCGGTGAGCGGCCATAACGTGGTCCTGGTCGATACCGATTACGGCGCCTCCAACCTGCACGCCCTGCTGGGGATCAGCAACCCCAAATACGGTTTCCAGGACCTCCTGGCGCAAAAGGACTCGAACCCGTCCTCGCTCCTCCTCGACACGGGGATCGACAACCTCAAGTTTCTAAGCGGCGCGGGCGACATCGCGGGTAGCGCCGACATCGGCCCGTCACACGTCAAGAAAATCATTTCCATCATCAAAAACCTGAACGTCGACACGGCGATCATGGACCTTGGACCGGGGATCAGTTTCAAGGTGGTCGACTACTTCAACGTCGGCAATCAAAACGTAACGATCACCCTCCCCGAAATGCCCTCGGTCATGAACGCTTTCAGCTTCCTCAAGGCCGCCCTGTTCAGGAGACTCCACTCAGCTTTCCAAAACCGGCCCGATATTTTGAGTCTGCTGGACCAATCGACTAACTTCGAGGTCGATAACGAGGTCCACTCGATCGACCAGTTCCGGGAGAAACTGGCCGAAAAAGCGCCTGAGGAAATCGAAACGGCGAATTCCATCGTCGATGCCTTCAAGCCCGGACTCATCGTCAACCGGGTGCGAAGAAAGAAGGACATCCTCCTGGGCGAAAACCTCATCAAGCTGGCCAGGAAATATCTCGACATCGAACTCAAATACCTTGGCTACATCGTCGAGAGCGACCGGGTCCGCGAGTCGGTCGAGGAAATGGTCCCGTTCCTGATCAAGGACCCGCAAAGCAAACCGTCCGAAAACCTTCAACAAATCATCGGGGCGCTGACCCAATCCGACCTCCACCTGGTCAAAAAGGACGGCATGATTTTCGTCTCCAAGCAAGTCCGTCTTTCCTCCAGTTGGAACATCTGATTATTTTTTGACCTGATAATTTTTACCGGCAGGATTTCTCGCATGTGCGGAATTTCCGGGATAGTGCGCCTTGACGGCGGAGCTTTCGATCCTCAAGTTTTGGAAAGCATGACCCACTCGGTATCCCACCGCGGACCGGACGGCTATGGGTTCGCCGCGATTTCCTCGCGAACGGGGGCAACCCTCCAGATTCACGATCGCCCGATCCAAAACTACAGCGGCATTTTTACGCGCGAACCCTTCGATATCGGGCTCGGACACCGCCGCCTGGCAATCCTCGACCTCTCCGAGGCGGGAAACCAACCGATGAAAAACGGCGCCGGAGACCTATGGATCGCCTACAACGGCGAAATTTACAACTATTTGGAATTGAGAGAAGAACTAAAGCAAAAGGGCCACCGGTTTGCCTCCTCGTCCGACACGGAAACGATCTTATACGCTTACCAGGAATGGGGAGAATCCTGTCTTGAAAAGTTTTGCGGCATGTTCGCTTTCGCCCTTTGGGACCAAAAACAAAAAAGGCTCTTTTGCGCGCGGGACCGGTTTGGAATGAAACCCTTCTATTTCTTTTACGACCAAAACGCATTCCTGTTCGCTTCCGAAATCAAACAATTCTTTTGCTATCCTTCCTTCAAAAAAGAACCGAACGACCCCATGGTCTACGACTACCTGGCGCACGGATTTATGGACCATTCGGAGCAGACTCTGTATAAGGGAGTACGCCAGTTGATGCCGGGAAACTCCCTGACCCTCCGGGCCAACAGCCCCGTCAGCGGCGTCCATATCAAGCCCTACTGGCGGTTGGATTGCGATTTCCTCCCGGACCCATCGCCATCGAAAAACGGGTTTCCCGATATTTTTTTTGACCTGTTTTCGCGCTCGGTCCGGCAAGATCTACGTAGCGATGTCCCCGTCGGCAGTTGCCTGAGCGGGGGGATCGACTCTTCATCCGTGGTCTGCGTCGCCAACTCCATCTTGAGAGAAACCCGGACGTCTCCTGGACAACGGACCTTCTCCGCCGCTTTCGAGGACAAGGGTTTCGACGAAAGGGAATTTTCCAACGCCGTCGTGGAATTCGCCGGGATCGAAAACCGCGTCGTATTTCCGGACATGAACAAAATCCTGGAGGAACTCCCGAGGGTCCTGAACTTTCACGACGAGCCGTTCGGCTCGACCAGCCAATATTCGCAATGGAAACTGTTCGAGGAAATCCAGCGATCGGGCATCAAAGTCGTCCTCGACGGGCAGGGAGCCGACGAGGTCCTCGGCGGGTCTCATAGTTGCTACGGAGCGCGCCACCTGCAACTGATCAAGGAACGCAAATGGACCTCCCTGTTCCGGGAAATCCGGGAATGCCGCGCCCATCATCGGTACAAGGCGCCGTCCATTTTGAAATCGATGGCCTCCGTCCTGGCGATACGCTCGCTTGGTCCGCGCCTGGCCTTTTTGCGAAGGCCCGCATGGATGGGAAAGGATTTCTTTGCGCGGGCCCGGCAAAACCTCAACGGCCCGGCGCCGCGTTTTTCCGAAAATATTCTGACGGATTTTCTTGCCCATCTTCTGCAATTCAACCTCCCCGCCCTTTTGAAGTACGGGGACAGGAGTTCGATGGCCCATTCGGTGGAAGCCCGGATGCCCTTCATGGACCATCGCCTCGTGGAATTCCTGTTCGCCGTCCCCGGCGAACAAAAAATTTGCGATGGATGGACCAAGGCGATCATGAGAAACGCCCTGAAAAACCGCGTCCCCGGGAAAATCCTTTGGCGGAAGGATAAGATGGGGTTCGTCACGCCCGAGCGGAAATGGATCTCCTCTCTGCCAACGAATGTCCTGGACGAAGCGCTATCGTCCCGCGCCGTGAGAGACTCCGGTTACCTGGACCGGGACGAAGCCCGCAAGGAATTCCTCGCCATCGCCCGGGGACAAAAACCCTTCAAGTTCCTGGCCTGGCGGATCCTCAATTTCCGCATCTGGCTCGACCGGCTGAGAGCGAGCTCCTGAACGGCCGCTACGGAACTCAAACGACGGCAATTTGACAGACACCTTGGACCCCAAAACCCGGAAAAGATATTTATTGAACGTCGGCTCGACCAACGCCCTGCCGGTCCTGAGCCTGCTGGCCACGCTCGTCACCACCCCCATCCTTCTCCGGTCTCTGGGGAAAAACGATTTTGGCATCTGGGTCCTTCTGCAATCGTTCCTCTATTGGCTGGAGTTGGCCAAATTCGGTTTCAACACCACTCTGGTCCGCGACTTGGCGGCCATCCGCGACTTCCCCGAAAAACGTGACCGGGTCCAGGCCATGGTCAGTTCCACTTTCTGGTCGAGCCTCGCCGTATCCTTCCTCCTGCTCGTTTTGACGTTCGCGTTTGTCCCCTTGTTCAAAATCCTGTTTCAAATCGGCCCGGAGAAAATGTCTTCGACGATCGGCGCCTTTTATCTGGTCTTTTTCGTTTTCGTCTTCAACTATCCGCGGGCGAGCCTCGACTCTCTCTTCTACGCCTTCGACCGGTATTACCTGCGCAACCTGATCGGCGGCGGAAACACCCTGCTGAGCGCCGTCCTGATCGTTGCCGTTTTTCTGTCCAAGAAGGGGACCATCCTGGACCTCGCGGGAATCGTCCTGTTCCTGGCCGTCCTGCAGTTCATCGCCACCCTGGTCCTCGCCCGCCGGTACTGGGGGTTCGTCCCTTCCGCGCGCGGATTCGATTGGGATATCGTTAAAAAAATGTTCCGGCCCAGCCTCGGCTATTTCGCCATCAGCCTGTCGGCCATGGCCATTTTCAGGAGCGACAACCTCGTCATCGCCGCATTTCTGCCCATGGAGACCCTGGCCGTTTACGCAGTCGCCTACAATCTGACGGATTACGCGATGCGCTTCATATGGAACTTCAGCGATCTTCTCTCTCCCAGCTTTTCCTCCTGTTATTATAATAACGAGATGGCGAAGCTCCGCTCCATGTTCGGGAAAACGGTCCTATTGACGATCGCCCTGGCGGCGCTGGCGGCGCTGGCGCTGTTCTTTTTCGGCCCGTGGTTCCTGAAAATATGGGTGGGGGAGGACAACGTCGTCCCCAAACCCATACTGAACGTGTTCATACTGACCCTGTTTTCGTATTGCATCACGCACGCCTGCGGAGTGTTCATCAACTCCATCGGCAAGCACGAGCCAGTCGTGTGGGCCAGCGGCATCGAGGCTGTCCTGAACGTGACGCTGTCGTTGATCTGGGTCCGCGTTTATGGAGCCATCGGCGTGGCGCTGGGGACCCTCGCCGCCCATCTTTTGACCACGGGGTGGTTCGTACCCTACTGGTCCTGGAAACAAGCCCGGAGTTGCTTGCAAAAACCTTGAGACCCAGTACCGCAAAGTAAAATGAGCGAGCTTATTGCTAAAATCGCGCGACGGCTAGACCGGATGATCTGGAGATATATCGCCCCCGCCTTGCCTTCGCGGCAAATCCGGAGTTATCTCGAACCACCCGGGATGAAGGGCTTGAACCTGGGTTGCGGCAGAAACCTTCTGCCCGAATGGCTGAATTGCGACAGCCTGCCCATCCCGGGCGCCGTCCATCTTGACGCTTCGCGTCCCCTCCCCTTTCCCGCGAACGTTTTCGATTACGTCTTCGCGGAACACATGATCGAGCATTTGCCCCTGCCTTCCATCGCGTCGCTCCTCAAGGACTGCCACCGCGTTTTGAAACCCGGCGGGACGATACGCCTCGTCACGCCCAACCTCGATTCGTTCATCGACATGGTACAACGCCCCGATTCGGAGGAATCGCTTCGTTACACCGAGTGGTCCAGGAAACGTCTCTCCGACAACCTGCCCGCCGACCCGGTCCGGGCGATGAATGCGATATTTTACGGACACGGCCATCAATTCGTCATGAACGGACCCTATCTCTCGCGATTGCTGTCGGACGCGGGCTTTTGCGGAATACGAACAAGCCAGGTCGGGGAGAGCGGGACCCTGGCCCTCCGCGGTATCGAAAAACACGGCGAAGTCATCGGGGAGGACATCAACCGGATCGAGTCGCTGGCCATGGAAGCCGACAAGCCATGAAACTGGCCGTCCTGAGTTTTAACGACTATCAGCGCTATTTCCGCAGAGGATGGTGCGAGGCGGCGGAGGAATCGGGGACGCAAACGTTGTATGTCCATTGGGGGAAGCAAATCGATTTTCTGCGAAGAGGCGAAATTCAGACGTCGCTTCCCGGCGACGCTCCCATTGGCGACGTGGCGGGGAAAATCCGGGAATTCGCGCAAGGCGACCGGATGTGCATCGTCGACTCGATGGCCTTCCACTGCGTCCACAAGGCTTTTCCGTTGCGCCGGAACCTTCGCGACTCGATATGGATATACGATGTCTTCGACTATTTTTTCTACGACTCGACGGGCAAAATCCTTCTCATGAAAAAGATCAAGGACGGACTCAATAGAATGATGGCGGACAAGGTCATGGTCCTCTCCCAAAACCTGATCGAGGTTTATCCGTCAGCGTTTCATCTGGACAACGCGTCGCATCTGCAACCCGCGGGCAAAAAAGGCGGACCTCGAAAAAGCGACGCGGTCCTGGCTTCGTTTGACGCCCGGTTCGATTACGGACTGATGGCGGACCTCGCGGAGCTTCTGCCAGATTTCGCTTTCCACTTCCACGGCTGGATCAAGGACGACAGCGCTAAAATAAAATCGGCATTGGACGAGCTTACGGCGCGGAGGAGCAACGTCGTCTATCACGGTCCCTATTCAAACGCGGAGCTGGACGAGTTGTTGAACGATTACGACATCGGGTTGTTGCCCTACGTGCAAAACCATGTTCTCACCCGGTACGTCAACCCGGACAAGCTCTACCATTATCTATGCAAGGGGATGGAAGTCGTCGCCACGCCCATCCCGCAGGCGCAGACCATGCGGGACAAGATTCATCTCGCTGGCGGCGCCCGCGAGTTCGCGCAAAAACTGCGGGCCATCGCGGAAAACGGTCTCGCGTTGAACGATGGGCGCTTTCACCTGTCCAACAACTGGCGGACGCGCTGGCGGGAATTCTTGTCTTTTGTCGAAAGATAGCGTAAGGAATATCCGGGAGCCTCCAACATGATTCGGCAAATCGCCTTAGGGATCGGCAGAGCGGCCGCCAGTATCTTGCTTCCGCGCCCTACCCTGCCGTTCGATCCAGGACGGATCGAGAAAATCCTGATCTACGCGACTTTCGGCATTGGGGACACGATTTTGTTCATCCCCGCGCTCAAGGCCATACGCCGGCGGTTTCCCAAGGCGCGTATCGTCCTGTTGTCCGGCGCGTCCTGGACCGGAGAACTGGTCTCCGGCCACCTGGCCGATGAAATCCGGAAATATATTCCCGATCATTGGGAAATCTACAAGCTCGCCGCCCAAGTCCGTAAGGAACGGTTCGACCTGCTGATCGGCTCCTATCTGTGCCTATCGAGACATCTGGTCGAGTTGACCCTACTGAGCGGTATTCCCTGGCGCGCGGGCCACGTATCGGGTCCCAATTGGTCCAGCGACGCGGATTTTTTGTTCAACATCCCCGCCGTCTTTCGCGACGCGGACCATAGCCTTGACATCTGGTTCCGCCTGGCGGAAGCGCTCGGTTGCGAACCGGGCGACCGGCAACCGTCTCTCCCCATCGATTCCGAGGCGGAAGCTTTCGCGGAACGGTTTTTCCGCGACAACGGATTGTCCGAAAAAGACTGGACGCTGGCGGTGCAAGTGGGGACCGCCAGGACCCAGGACTGGAAGCAATGGGACGTGAAAAAGCTGGCCCAAACGTGCGACCGGCTTTTGGAGGACCGCGGGACAAGGATCATCCTCTTGGGATCCGCGGAGCACAAGAATACGCTTGATGAATTGCTGGGGCTCATGCGCCATTCACCCGTTGTCGCCCTGGGAAAAACTTCCTTGAAGCAATCGGCGGCTCTGATCCGGAAATGCCGGGCGGCGCTGTGCAACGACAGCGGCATGATGCATCTCAGCGCGGCTGTCGGCGTCCCGGTAGTCGCCGTCTTCGGCCCGACGGACCCGCGCCGGACGGCCCCCGTCGGGGACGGCCACATCCTGGTCCGGAAGGAAGTATCCTGCAGTCCGTGCTACGCGCTCCCAGACTTGAGCGCCTCAGCCGCGAAGTCTTGCGCGCATCGGAACTGCCTTGCGTTCATCGCCCCGGAAGACGTCGTTGCCGCCGTCCATAAAATCCGGGACGACGCCAAGGACCGCGTTTGAGCGACTTCTCGTTAAATTATTGCTCGGAGCGTAAAATAGGGGGGCGGATTCACCGTTTTTGCAGGTTAAGGATAAAAATCTCCCCCCACCCCTCATTTTCAAAGAGGGGAGCGAAAATCCCCCTTTGACAAAGGGGGATTTAGGGGGATTTGAAATGCCACCTATTTAGCGCTCCCCGTAATAAAGCCGGAATAATCCCGTGGACAATAAACTCGACGCCTGTTTGAAAACGTTGAAAGACCTCTCGGAGACCCTGGGGCTCGACCTGTTCGTGGTCGGCGGCACGGTCCGCGACCTGGTGATGGGACGCCCCGCCGCCGATTACGATTTCGTCTGCCGGGACGCCCCCCGCCTGGCCCGCCAGTTCGCGTCCCGGATCGAATGCCCGCTCGTGCCGCTGGACGACACCCCGGGGCGCGAAACCTACCGCGCGGTCGTCCGCAAGGATTTTTATTTCGACTTCTCGCAAATGCAGGGGCAAAATATCCACGCGGACCTGAGCCGACGGGATTTCACCTTCAACGCCATGGCCATTCCCCTGGACGACTTTCTCCAGGGCAAAAGTTCCGTCATCGACCCGCACCGGGGGAAAGAAGACCTCCGCAACCGCGCGGTCCGCGTCCTTCCGGGCTCCGCGTTCTCCGACGACCCGTTGCGGACGCTCCGCGCTTTCCGTTTCGCCAGCGCCTGCAAGTTCGACATCGAGTCCCGAACGCTCGCCCAAATCGCCGAACACGCTCCCCTGTTGAGCAGAGTCGCCGCGGAACGAATCTATTACGAACTGCTCCTCTTTTTGGACGGAGAAGACACGTTTGCCCTGCTCGATTCCATGGACCGAACCGGACTCCTGGCAACCCTGCTCCCCGAAGTCCCAGCCCTGCGCCTCGTGCGCGACGACCGGACGGGTTTGGACGCCTGGCAACACACGTTAAAAACCTACCGGACCGCGGAATCTTACTTGCAAAAGCCGGAAACCCTGTTCCCGGAAAAACCCGGGGCCCTATCGCAATTCCTTGAAGGCAAGGGGCGGCCTCTGTTAAAATTGGCCGCTTTGTTGAGCCGGTTGAACGACGCTCCCATCGAGCGCGTCCCGGATAAAACTCAGGAAAGAAAATCCAGGACGCACGGAGAATTCGCCATGAACCGGTTTCGCGCCAGCAACGCGGACATTGCCTTTGTCGAGCGGACCCTCGGGTGTAGCCGGGAGGCGTTGGCGTCCGGCCTGAAATTCGCCGGGCCCGAACGCGACGAATCGAGCCTGTATTATTTCGCCAAGCGATGGGGGAAAGAGCTGACGCCGGGCCTGCTCCTGGCCGGGGCAGACCATGCGGTCCGGTCCGGGATCTCTGAATTGCGGGAGAACCCCCTGGCCCCCGCCGTCCAAAACGCGTTTGAATTTTACGCCAACGTTTTTGTGCCGGCCCAACGGAGCCCGGCGTTATTGACCGGCGGCGACCTCGCCAAACGGTTCAAGCTGGCGCCTTCGCCGGTCTTCAAAACCATCCTGGAACGCGTCGAGGAAGCCCGCGTCCTGGGCAAAATCAAGACGCGGCAGGAAGCCGAAACCTTGACCCAAAACCTGATCGACGCGGAGCGCGATCGCAAATGACTCAACGCCAATGAATTATTCCAACCTGATCTGGGAACGGAAGAAGGTCATCGTCGGCCAGACGGACCTTGACGCCAACCGGGACATCACCCTGCTGGTGGGTTTTCACGGGGCGGACTCCACGCCCGAAAACATGCTGGTGCACGGCGCCAGGCTCAAGCTGGAAAACGCGGTGACGGTCTATCCGGAAGGGCCGGTCGACGCCGGGAAAGGGCTCTGGAGCTGGTGGCAGGACGGCCCCCGGCAGGCCGAAACCGTTTCGGCTTTCGTGGACTACGCCGCGCGTATGATCGACGCCGCCCGGGCGCACATCGAGCTGTTCCTCCCGTCGGCTCCTGTCCGGACCTGCCTGTGGGGCTTTTCGCAGGGCGCGGCCGCATCCCTGGCCTACACGCTCCTCGGCCCGCATCCCATCCACAAGGTGGCCTCCATTTGCGGATTCCTCCCCGAACTCCCCTCCCCCGCTCCGGCGGAGAAAACTCCGGCGGAAATCCTGGGGATTTACGGGCTCAACGACGGAGTGGTGCCCTCGTTCCTCGCGGAATTCGCGCTGGACGAAATGAAGAACCGCGGACACCAAACGACCGTCAAGGAGACTCCGCAGGGGCACGAATTGACCGCCGAAAACCTGCGCGATATCGGCGATTTTTTCAAGCCCTGATCCCTGCCTGAAACGGCCCCGGCCTCCATCATTGACAATATCGGATTATTTGCTATTCTTGAATCGACACCGTTTATTCGAACAAGGGAAGACGGTTGAATACCGTCGCGGTCCCGCCGCTGTAACCGGGGACGAAACCCGCAACTCGCCACTGTTTGGGATCAAATGGGAAGGCGCGGGAAGTAGGACGATCCGGGAGCCAGAAGACCTGTTCGAATATCCACATAATACGTTTTTCACTCGCTCTTCGGGGATAAAGAGGTGAAAGCCCTTTCGCTCAAACTCGTTCCATTCCCCCCGGGAATGGATTTTTTTTGCTCATTTCCGCGTTTTTCAGTCCGCGTCTTGCGGCGCGTCGCGGAAGTTTTCCCCTGGGCCGTCGTCCTGTTTGTAATGGCCCTGTCGGTCCGCGCCGAGCCGGTTTTCGCCGGTCCTCCTCTGCGGATCGTCTCCATGTCCCCTTCCATCACGGAGATCCTCTTTGCGATCGACGCCGGACCGCGCGTGGTCGGCGTGTCCGATTTTTGCAGATATCCCCCGGCGGTGGCGGCGCTACAGAGGATAGGCGGGCTCCTCAACCCCAGCTTTGAAACTATCGTCTCCCTGAAGCCGGACCTGGTCATCCACCAGCATGACAGTTTGAGAGTCCAGGAGAGTCTGCGCGAGCTCGGCATCAAAACGCTTCCGGTCAACCTGGTGAACCTGGAGAACATCCTCAAGTCGATTTTAATCATCGGGGAGGCGCTGGACGACCGCGGCCCGGCCCAACGGCTCCATGACAAGTTGGAGCGGGAAATCGCGTCTTACAAGACCCGGCTCGCGGGGCATAAGCGCAAATCGGTCCTGATGATCCTTGGCGACTCCCAGGACCCTTTACGGGACTTGTACGCCGTGGGCAAGGGGACGTTCCTGGACGAACTCCTGACCCTGGCGGGCGGCGAAAACATACTCGACCGGTCCCTGGCGGTTTACCCGAAAGTCTCCAAGGAATTTATCCTGCGCCGCTCGCCCGAGGCGATCGTCGAGGCCATACCCCGCTCGAATTTTTCGCGGTCGGAACGCCTGGCCCATATAGCGGAATGGCGGCGGTTCCCCGCGATCCAGGCGGTAAAAAACGACGCCGTCCATTTTTTGGCTGAGGACTACATTTTGATACCGGGTCCGCGCCTGCTGTCGATCGTCGATCAGCTGGCCCGGGCGATCCACCCCGAGCTGTTCGACGACGAAAAAAAACCCGCCGGTCAAACGAAAGACGTCCGCCCATGAATGCCGCATCCGCCGAATCCAGCGTCCGCGACACGGCCGCGCGGACCTTGATGCAAATATCGGACGCGACTTTCGCCTATGCGACGCAACCCGTACTGTCCGGCATTTCCTTCGAACTCCGGACCGGGGAAATCCTCGGCGTTATCGGGCCGAACGGCTCCGGTAAATCCACCCTTCTGAAACTCATGGGAGGCATATTGGCCCCGGATTCGGGCTCCGTCGCTTTCAAGGGAAAGGACCTCGGCTCCCTTAAAAGAAGAGCGCTGGCGCGATCCGTCTCTTGGATACCGCAGGAGCATCCGATGGTATTTCCCTTCAAGGTGTCGGAGATCGTGTTGATGGGACGGCATCCCTACCTCTCCCCGTGGGCGTTCGAGGGCGAGGAGGATTTTCGCATCGCCCGTCAGGCGATGGAATTGACGGAAACCCTCCAGTTTGCCGAGCGGGGATTCAACGAGATCAGCGGCGGCGAAAAGCAACGGGTGATGATCGCCGGGGCCATCGCGCAGGAACCGGAGCTGATGCTCCTCGACGAACCCACGGCGTCGCTCGACATGAAATACCAGATGGAAATACTCGATATTCTGAAAAAATTGAACCATGCCAAACGGCTGACGCTGGCCCTGTCGATCCACGACCTGCACCTGGCCTCGAAATTCTGCGACCGCGTGGTCCTCCTGAAAAACGGCCGGATCGTCAAGGACGCTTCCCCGGAGGAGGCGTTCCAGAAGGAAATCCTGGAAACCGTGTACGAAGTGAAGGTCAAAATCTTTCGCGATCATGACGACGGAAGCGTCCTGATCTCTCCCGAACTGTGATGGAGACGCGGACCTTTCCTCATTTGAACCGGAAACGCTATATCGCCGCGGTCGGCTCGTTTTTCCTCGTTTTAACGGCCGTGATGGCCGCCGCCCCCCTGATCGGCTCGACCCGGATCGATCTCGCGAAAGCTTTGTCCGGCGGTCCGGGCTTCGCCGAAAACGTGGACGCGAACATTCTTTTCCTGATCCGCCTGCCGAGGATTTTCATGGCCGCCCTGGCGGGAGCGGCGCTCGCCGTTTCGGGGGCCGTCTTTCAGGCGATCCTGCGCAACGACCTCGCGGCCCCGATCACCCTGGGGGTGTCGGGCGGCGCCTCCCTGGGCGCCGTGATCGCCATCCGCGCGGGGTTCAACTTCACGTTCATGGGGTTCTCCTCCGTCCCCCTTGCGTCGTTCCTCGGCGCCCTCGGAGCCCTGGCGATCGTTTTCAGTTTCGCCCGCATGCGCGGACGCGAACTGCCGACTTCGTACCTGTTGCTGGCCGGGGTCACCGTGAATTTCTTTTTCGCCTCGATGGTGATGCTGGTCAATTACTTCTCGAACATCACCCAGTCGTTTCAGATCGTCCGCTGGCTCATGGGCGGGCTGGATATAACGGATTACAAGACGTTACTGACGATCGCCCCGCCGGTATTCCTTGGCATCGCCGTATTGATCTACCTGGCGCGCGACTTGAACCTGGTCAGCGGCGGCGTGGAATCGGCCTTGGCGCGCGGGGTGGACGTCGCCCGGGTCCAACTCCTGGGCCTGCTGGCCGCGTCGCTGGTCACCGGCGCGGTGGTGGCCAACACCGGGCCCATCGGGTTTGTCGGACTCATCGTGCCGCACATCGTGCGCCTGATCGTCGGCCCGGACCACCGGTTGCTGGTCCCCGCCTCGGTATTCTTCGGCGCCAGTTTCTTGGTCCTGTGCGACACGGCGGCCCGGACCCTGCTGGCGCCCACCGAAATCCCCGTGGGGGTGATCACTGCGATCCTCGGCGGCCCGTTCTTTTTCTGGTTGCTCAGGAGGAAGCATTGAGTCTGTCCGGATTAACTCGGATTTTGCATGAGTAAAATTAATAAGGAAAACCTCCGGCTCTTTTTGGGCCCCCTCATCCTAACCTTCTCCCGCCAGGGGAGAAGGAACGTTTCGCCACCCTCTCCCTTGACGGGAGAGGGCCGGGGTGAGGGTGGATTCCCGCTCTCTTTCAATCGGACCGCCATGAAACTCATGCAATATCCGGACGGGAGGAACTCATCATGACGGACAAAGCCAAGACCCTGATGGTCCAGGGGACCGGCTCGGGCGTCGGCAAAAGCGTGATAACCGCGGGGTTGTGCAGACGCTTGTACCGCGACGGCTGGCGCGTGGCCCCGTTCAAGGCCCAGAACATGTCGCTGAACTCGTTCGTCACCCCGGAGGGCGGGGAGATGGGGAGGGCCCAAGCGTACCAGGCGGAGGCGTGCGGTATCCCTCCGCACGTGGCGATGAACCCCGTCCTACTCAAACCCTCCGCCGACAACCTCTCGCAGGTGATCGTGATGGGCAAGGTGGCGGAGACGCGCAACGCCAGGGACTATTACGCCGGCCGCGGAAAATACATCGAGGAGGTCCGGAACGCCTTCGACTACTTGCGGAAGACCTACGAGATCGTGGTCCTCGAAGGCGCGGGAAGCCCCGCCGAAATCAACTTGCGGGACTTCGATTTCGTCAACATGCCCATGGCCAGGATGGCCGACGCCCCCGTCCTGATCGTCGGCGATATCGACCGGGGCGGCGTGTTCGCCTGGATGAAGGGGACTTACGACCTGTTTACCGAGGACGAAAAACAACGCGTGGGGGGATTCGTCATCAACAAATTCCGCGGCGACATCGACCTGCTGAAACCGGGGATCGCCATGTTCGAGGACATGGTCGGCAAACCCGTGCTGGGCGTCGTCCCGTTTTACCTGGACCTGTTCGTGGACGAGGAAGACGCCATTCCCCTCGGGCCGAACCAATCTCCCCGGGGCGGTTGCCCGGCCTTGCTGGACGTGGCCGTCGTGCGCCTGCCGCGCATTTCCAACTTCACCGACGTCTCGCCCCTGTTCCACGATCCGTCCGTTTCGGTCCGCTACGTCTGGCATCCCTCGCAAATCAAGGACCCCGACCTGATCGTCATACCGGGAAGCAAAAACACGATTGACGATCTGGAGTTCATGTACGCCCAGGGATTGTCCGAGGCCGTGACGGACCGCTACCGCTCGGGAGCGGTCCTGCTGGGGATCTGCGGCGGATTTCAGATTCTCGGCAATAAGGTCCGCGACCCGGACCATATCGAGAGCCGGAAAAGCGAGATCGCCGGTTTAGGCCTCCTGGATATGGAGACGACCCTCCTTCCGGAAAAAGTCACGCGGCAAGTCCGCAGACCGACGCGCGCCAGCCCCATATTCCCGGAAGGGTTCGAGATCGAAGGTTATGAAATCCACATGGGAAACAGCCGGTTTGAATCGCCGTATGTCCCATTGTTCCGCGGCGAGCCCGGAGACGATGAGATGTCCCTGGGATTGACCGACGAGCGCGGAAATATCGTCGGCGCCTACATCCACGGATTTCTGGACAACGACGGTCTGCGCAACCAATTTCTCCGGCATGTCCGCGCGAAAAGAGGGATACCGGAACCGGCAACGGCATTCGACTACCGGACGTTCAGGGCGAAGCAACTCGACCGCCTTGGCGACATGGTCGGCGATAATCTCGACATGGGCAGGATCTACGCCTTGATCGAAAACAAGACAGAAAAAGCAAAATAAATACTCATCCAGGATATCTTTTCTGGAGAATTACCGCCATTCATTCCCGAAGAAGGGTTTATCGATGCGCAACAAATTTACGGATGCGTCACAGCGCATTTTGATTTCCTCAATATGAAAAATCGATGCAAATCGCCTCGCGGACTGGTCATCTCCGGGACCCACAGCTCGGTGGGCAAGTCCTCCATCTCCGCGGGGCTCATGCGCCTGCTGACGAGAAAAGGGTTCCTGGTGAAACCGTTCAAAGTCGGCCCGGACTACATCGACCCCGGACATCACGCGCGCGCCTGCGGCCAGCCCAGCTACAACCTGGACTCCTGGATGTGCCCGCGGGAATACGTCAAACGGCTTTACGCCGACATTGCCGGAACGGGAGACATTGCCGTCGTCGAAGGCGTCATGGGATTGTTCGACGGGGCGTATTCGAAGCGGCCCGACGGCTCCACCGCCGAGATCGCCAAGCTTCTTGGCCTCCCCGTCATTCTGGCGATCGACGGTTCGGCGATGGCGCGTTCCTCGGCGGCCCTGGTCGATGGCTTTTCCCGGTTCGACGACGATCTGAATATTTTTGGCGTGATCGCCAACCGCGTCTCCGGACCGGGCCACGCCAAAATCCTGAAGGACGCGATCGAGCATTACACCCCGGCGAAGTTTTTAGGCCATCTGCCGTCCGACCAACGGCTGGAGATCCCCAGCCGGCATCTCGGACTGCTGACGAGTCGCGAACAAACGGATGCGTTGTATGAGCGGTGGGCCGACCATATCGAGAGGCATATCGATGTGGACGCGATCCTGAAATTTCTGGCGCGGCCGCGTGGGGCGCCCTCCCCCAAGGAATCGCGGAAGGAGGACCGTTGGCGCCTCAAGACCCCTGATTTCTCCTTCACGGCCGCCATTGCCCGCGACGCGGCGTTCCAATTTACATATCGGGACACGCTGGACCTGATCGAGCGGCTCGGCGGGCAAATCGAATGGTTCTCGCCCATCAAGGACCGTCGTCTGCCTCCAAACGCCGATCTTCTTTACCTTCCCGGAGGCTACCCGGAACTTCACGGCAGAGCGTTGAGCGCCAACAAGTCCATGCTGGCCGGTATCCGCGAGTACGTGGAGTCCGGCAAGGCGGCGGTGGCCGAATGCGGCGGCTTGATGTACCTGGGAAAATCGATTGTCGACGAGGCGGGGCGAAGCCATCCGATGGCGGGGATATTTGACTTTTCCACCACGCTGAAAAACAAACGGATGACCCTGGGCTACCGGAAATTGATTTTCAGTCCCTCTTCAAGCGCCCGCAAAAAAATCCTTCTGAGAGGACACGAATTCCATTTCTCAGTTTTCCAAGACAACCTTGAGACGCCCATTATGACTCAAAATTCTGAAGGCGGAATTCCCGCCGTCCAGGACGGATACCGGCATAAGAATTGTTTTGCGTTGTATTCGCATATTTATTGGGGATCGTCGCCGGACTGGCTCCAATTCGTCCTTCGTCAGACGCCAGGGACGTCCCCGGAAAATAGATCGCCTTATCGCAGGCAGGTCAAAGGTTAATGCATGGAAAGCGTAAAAACCATGGGCAATAGAAGGCAAAACTCATTGTCCCTGCCGCTCTCGATTTCCGTCGCGATCCATCTGCTGGGACTTGGCCTGTTGGGGTCCGTAGCCTTCGAATACAAAAGAGAGGATTCTCCACGACCGATCAAAATCAGGAATGTTATAATCGAATCCAAACCCGTCGAGATGGAGAAGCCTCCGGCGGCTTCGCCGACCGTCGAAGCCCTAAAACCCATCGCCGCCGCGAAGTCTCCGGCCAACGTGCCGTTGGATCCGATGGGCTTGACCGGGATGGCGAACCAGCGTCATCGAGGACAATCCGAGTCTGGACAGTTCGCTCCGGCGCGGTCGCCGGCAAACGCCGATTATCATCCGCCCATCTCCGCAAGAAGCCTAGCGGATTTATCAAACGGGACCATCGAGCCGACGACCTTGGTCAGGGCAAGTTTTCAGAGCCCCCTTGGGGCCAAGGAGCCGAAACCCCTTGCCATGCCGTCATTGCCGCCGATTGAACGGGTCTCCGCGGCAACGCCGGCCCCAGCGGCGCCGGATACACGGCAGACGCGCGAGGCGACGCCCAACTCCCGCCCGTCCATCGTCGCGGTCAAAATGGAGGGGACCTCCAAGGCATTTTATCCGAGCGCGGTTTCCACGCCCAAGTCTTCCGGAACGCCCGCCAGAACGTCCCCGGATGGCTCCATAAAAACCAAGGGTCCCTCGGAGACCGTACTTGCGTTCAGTCCGGCCGCGATCCAATCGTCCTCCGGCGCACGGGAGGCCCCAAGAATGAGCGGGATGTCCCCCCTGCCCTTGCAACCCAGAGACGAGCCGGACCGGACGGCGGGCCTGGAAAATAAAGCGGCCGCCGTTTCGGCCTCCGATCACCGGAGTCCTCCGGCGATAACGGCGGAAAGAATCGCCGCCGTGAAAACAACCGACTTCTCCGCGGACCCGGCGGCATTCTCCGGCGACGGCCCGTCGGGCCATGAACTCGACAAGATTCGCGGCGGGTTTCTATCCTCCGTTTGGGAGAAACTCGCCAGGGCAAAGCATTATCCGAAAATCGCCCGCGACCGGGGATACGAAGGCGAGCCGGTCGTCGCCTTCACGATTGGGAAAGACGGTTCCCTCATCGAGCTCAGGCTCGACAAACCGTCCTCCTTCGAGCTTTTGAACGAGGCGGCCTTGCAAACCGTGCGAGACGCATCGCCCTATCCCTCGATCCCCGATCCAATGAACGAACGGACGATCAAGTTGAAACTTCCCATATCCTTTGTTCTGGAGCGACCATGAAATCAAAGATCATCGGCATCATCCTGGCGGCCGCGGCCATTCAAGCGTATGCGCTCGACGCCTGGCCTGAGGTACGAAAGATCGACAATAATTTCGACGGGAAAATCGATCAGTGGCAGTATTTTTCGGACGGGCCGGGCAAGGAAATCCTCAAGGTCGAATTCGACAAGAACGGCGACGGTCTGATCGACCAAAGGGACCTCTACGACGGCAACAAGTTCCCCGCGCGGGCCGAAATGGACCGGAACTTCGACGGGAAAATGGACCAGGTCCAGTACTACACGAAGGAAGGGAAATTGACGCGGGTCGAAAAAGACACAAAATTCAACGGCAAAATCGACTGGAAGGAATTTTACGACGCCAACGGCAGATTGAATAAAATCGAAATCGACGAAAACCAGGACGGCCAAACGGACGTCTGGCAGTTCTATGACGAAAACGAAAAACTGGTCCGCAGGGAATTCGATTCCAGGCAAACGGGGAAGGTCAATCGCTGGGAGCATTTCAGTTCCGGCGGCCAATTGGAGTCGGTCGATTTCGACACCAATGGGGATCAAAAGCCGGACCAGTGGCAATATTTCAAAAACTCAAGTATCCTCGAGAAAGTGACGTTCGACACCAATTACGACGGCAAAGTCGACCGGTGGGAATCTTACGACCCATCGGGGAAACTCGTCCGCGTCGAACTGGATAGAAACCACGACGGAAAAGTCGATGAAATCCATGAGAAATGACGGGAGAGCCATTCATGCGTCCAAGCAATCGACGGGGTTCGATCGCCCTGCTGGTCCTGTTTCTGTGCTCCTGCGCCCCGCAACCCCAAAAGGAAGTCCCGGCGGAGTACAAAAGCGGACAAAAATATTTTCATCAAATCTGCTCCAACTGCCACAATTCCGACGCCATGGGCGGCCTGACCAAGGCCCCCAAACTCATTGACGGCGATTACGCGCCCGACGGTTTCAGCGATGGGGACATACGCGACACCGTCCTCAACGGGACCAAAAAGATGCCCCCGCAGAAGGGGAAACTCAGCGAGGAACAGATCTCGGAAATCATCAAATACCTGAGGTACTCCCAGAAGGCGGCGGGATTGATACCGGACGAAAAAAGCGCGGAACAGGACGATGACGACGAGGCAGACGGCGAGGAGGAGGATCCCGCCGCCAAGTCCTGAGAAGCGGATAACGCGCCCGGCAACCGCGCCGGATTTCCGTCCTATCCGAATGCTTGACAGGGTTCCGGATTTTGATTAGATTAATCGATCCAACCGAGCGCCCAACGCACGTTTGATCAGATCAATGAAATATTGGAGCGTGTTTTTATGTCCGCGAGAGAAACCTATATACAAAAACTTTTTGCCAACCGTCTAGGCGGTAGCCAGTTTGGCAAAGACACTAAAATCTATAAATTCGAAAAGATCAAAAGGGCCAAACGGGCCGCCCTGGAGGCCAACCCCGGCAAGGAATTGATCGACCTGGGGGTCGGCGAACCAGATGAGATGGCGTACCCGGGAATCGTGAAGTGCCTGCAATTGGAGGCGGAGAAGCCGGAAAACCGCGGTTACACCGATAACGGGATCGAGGACTTCAAAAAAGCCGCGGTGAAATACATGGAGAAGGTTTACACCGTGACGGGATTGGATCCCGCCAAGCACGTGAACCACACCATCGGATCCAAACCCGGCCTGGCGATGGTCCCCTCGCTATTCATCAATCCCGGCGACGTGGCGTTGATGACCGTTCCGGGTTACCCGGTCCTGGGCACGCACACCCAGTATCTCGGCGGCGAAGCGCACAACCTCCCCTTGACGGAGGAAAACCATTTCCTGCCGGACCTGAAAAAAATCGATCCCAAGGTCCTTAAAAGGGCCAAACTACTCTGCTTGAACTATCCCAACAACCCCACGGGAGCGACCGCCACCCGCGAGTTTTACGAAGAGGTCGTCGAGTTCGCCAAAGCCCACAATATCGTCGTCATCCAGGACGCCCCGTATGCGGCGTTGACGTACAACGGGCAACCCTTGAGTTTTCTTTCCGTTCCCGGGGCCATCGACGTCGGGGCCGAGTTCCATTCCCTTTCCAAGGCGTACAACATGACCGGCTGGCGCCTAGCCTTCATCGCCGGCAACGAATTGGTGGTCAAGGGGCTGGCCCACGTGAAGGACAACATCGACTCCGGCCAATTCGCGGCCATCCAGAAAGCCGGGATCTACGCACTGGAACATCCCGAAATCAGCAAGGAAATCGCGGAAAAATACAAACGGCGCCTGACCCTGATGGTCGATACCCTCAACTCGCTCGGGTTCTCGGCAAAAATGCCCGGCGGTTCCTTTTTCCTGTACGTAAAAGCTCCCAAAGGCATCGCGGAAGGACGCCGGTTCGAGTCCGCCGAGGACTTCTCGCAATACTTGATCGTCGAGCATCTGATCTCCTCCGTCCCCTGGGACGACGTCGGCCATTTCGCGCGGTTCTCCGCGACGTTCGCCGCGAAGGACAAAAAGGACGAAATCCGCATCATGGAGGAAATCAAGAAACGGTTGTCGACGGTCAGGTTCGAATTCTGACCGGCGGAGAGCCTTCCGGCCGGATGTCGAAAACCGCTTACATCGGCATAGGATCCAACCTCGGAAATCCGCTGAAGAATTGCAAGGAAGCGATCGGCAGGCTGTCGGCGCGAAAGGGCATAACCCTCACGGCCCGTTCTTCGTTTTATAAAACGGAGCCCGTGGGCATCACGGACCAGGATTGGTTCGTCAACGCCGTCGTGGAAGTCAGGACGACGCTCGATCCCCCGGCCCTGCTGGAAGCGTTATTGGAAATCGAACGCGGGATGGGAAGAATCCGCGGAAAGAAATGGGGACCGCGGTTGATCGACCTGGACCTGCTCTTCCATGCGGACGCGGTCCTGGACCTGCCCGGACTGACCCTTCCCCATCCGGAAATCCCCCGCAGAAGATTCATACTCGCCCCCATGAGCGAAATTGCCGGCGGGTTCCAGCACCCGGTCTTGAAAAGGACGGTCAACGATCTTCTGGCGGAACTTCCGGAATCCCCCCATGCCATCCGGATCGCCGACTTGTCATGACCGGTCCAGATCGAAGACCTGCATGTTCTCGATGGCCTCCCGCATAAGGTCCTTCCAGGGATACCGCTCCTCGTCGGCCTCCAATTGGTCCACCTTGCTCCGGATCACCGGGTTGGGCGGCATGAATACGGAACAACAGTCGGGATGGGGCTCTATGCTGACGTCGTAGGTGCCGATTTTTTTGGCCTCGTCGATGATGTCTTTTTTGTCCATCCCGATCAAGGGCCGGAACACGCTGAGCGGGACCGTGCAAGAGACGGCGGCCAGATTTTCCAAAGTCTGCGAGGCCACCTGCCCTATCGACTCCCCGGTCACCAGCGCCAGGCACCCGTATTTTTCGGCAAGCGCGTGGGCGATGCGGTACATCATCCGGCGGTAAAGGACGACGCGATGGGCCGGGGTGCACAAGTCCCGTATGGCGGTCTGCAGATTCCCGAACGGGACGGCGTAAAGCCGCCCGCCCCACTGGTAACGGTTGACGATC
>JACQQK010000114.1 GCA_016207065.1 Nitrospinota bacterium | reverse complement strand
GCCACCAGCGGGTTCTTGATCTCGTGGGCCATCCCCAAGGCCAGGACCCCCAGGCTGGCCATGCGGTCCAACTGGCGGGAGCTCTCCTCCAATTCCTTGAGCAGGCTCATGTCCTTGAGGAGGAGCGTCACGCGGCGCGCTCGTCCCTCGGCGTCGAGCATGGGCGACAGGCTGATGTTGACGGGAAAGGCGACGCGGCTGGATTTCCTGAACCCCAGGCCCTCGAAGTCGCGGAAGGAAGATCCCGTTTCGAAGGCGCGGGTCATTTTCTCGGAGAGAGCGGGCTGGCCGGGGAAAAACTCCGCCAGGTCCTTGCCCTCGAAGGAGTCGTGGGACTCCCGGAACATCTCCTCCACCGCCAGGTTGCCGCGGACGATCTTCAAATCGCGGGAGACCACGATGATGCCGTCGATCAGCGAGGAAAAAATGCTCTGGTATAAGTCCTCCCGCTTGCCCATGTAAGTCGGCCGCGGGCTAGCGGGAAACCTTGGAGGCCTTTTTCACCGTTTTGGTCTTCTTGGAGGAATACGGATTCCTGGCCGCCGGTTTGGATTTCGCGGGGGGGTGCTCGGGCTTCGCCGAGGCCGTTTCCTTGGGGGCGGGCGGACAGGCCGTGTCGCCGCAGGACGCCTCCGACGGCTCGGCTTTCGCGCTCGTAGGGGCGGTCCCGCTTTCCTGCTCCCATCCCTTTTTGCGGGATTCGGAGGGATAATCCGTGGCGTACCAACCGGACCCCTTCAGGATGAACCCGGAGGCGGAGACCAGCCGCCGCACGGAACCGTTGCATTTCGCCCCCTCATGGTTCTTCAAAGGCTGGGCGCTGACGGGTTGCATCACCTCGAAAGTAACGCCGCATTTCTGACATTCGTACTCGTAAATAGGCATGGGCCCCGCACTCCTTTCTCACAATCGAACTTCAGTATACACCAACAACGATTATTTATAAAACCGGTCGCCGGAGAAAGCAAGGGGCGGGGAATAATTTAAAATGCGAAAAAGAAGCCAGGAAGTTCCGGAGAACAGCCGAGTCAAACCTCGGTCAACCACTTCTTGAACTTGGGGTTGTGTCCCCGGACAATGTCAAAAAAGGTCTTCTGGATCAGGTCCGTGACCTTGCCCTTCCTGCCGGAGCCGACCGGGCGGTTGTCCACCTCGCGGACGGGGGTGATCTCCGCGGCCGTACCGGTGAGGAACATTTCGTCGGCGATATACAACTCGTCGCGCGTCAGGAAACTTTCCTGGACCTCGATTTTCAAGCTCTTGCAGATTTCCATCACCGCGCCGCGCGTGATGCCGTCCAGGTTGGCGCAGGAGAGGGAGGGCGTGTGCAGAACGCCCTTGGACAGGATGAAAACATTCTCCCCGGAGCCTTCCGAGACGTAGCCGTTGACGTCCAGCAGGATGGCCTCGTCGTACCCGTCGCGGACGGCCTCCGCCTTGGCCATGATGGAGTTGATGTAATATCCGCAGGCCTTGGCGCGCGTCATCGTGATGTTGACGTGGTGCCGGGTGAAGGAGGACACCCGCACGCGGATGCCCTTGTTCAAGCCGTCGTCGCCCAGGTACGCGCCCCAGGGCCAGGCGGCGATGGCCACGCGCACGTCCACCCCTTTCGGGTTGAGCCCCATCTTGTTGTGCCCCAGAAACACGATCGGGCGGACGTAGCATTCCTCCAGCTTGTTGACCGACACCACCTTCAGGGCCGCGTCGACGATCTCCTGTTTAGAGTATGGGACCTCGATCCCCAGGATTTTCGCGGAGTTGAACAACCGGTCGATATGTTCCGGAAGGCGGAAGATCGCGGATTTCTTTTTGGTCCGGTAGCAACGGATGCCCTCGAAGACCCCGAAGCCGTAGTGAAGCGTATGCGTCAGAACATGCACGTTGGCCTCGTGCCAGGGGACCAATTTGCCATCCAGCCAGATTTTTTCGGATTTTTCCAAGACAGGCCTTTACAAAGAGTTAGACGGAATGAAGCGAGTATTTTAGGAGGCGCACCCCATAAAATCAAGACAAATAATTTCATTTGACATGCTAATATAGGTTTGTTAGCTTAACCCCTTTCATTCGCATATCGGTTATATGGGCCGCTAGCTCAGATGGTAGAGCAACGCCCTTTTAAGGCGTGGGTCGAAGGTTCGAGTCCTTCGCGGCTCATACTTCTTGCCATATAGCTTACCAGAAAAGTCCCCATCGTCTAGAGGCCTAGGACACCGCCCTTTCAAGGCGGTAACGCGGGTTCGAATCCCGCTGGGGACGTTATCCCTCAAGTAGTTACAACCCACCGTCAAAATACCGCCAGTCACACTGATCAACTTTTATTTTCCCTTTGATCTGAAATTTTCAGAATATTGTTACTCAAATCGGTCGCCTTGGTTCGTATTTCCTCAAGACGATCGATGATCGATTGGTCGTTCTCTTCTTCCCCGCCAAGAGCACAGGGGGGCCACAATACCACGTGGCAGGAGCCGTAACTATCCCGAGATGCCCGACGGGAGGGGGCGACGATAAACCGCAACGATAGCTTCATCTATTCACTATCATACAATAAAATTATTAATCGAGATTTCCCATATGGACATTAAAATCCATGGAAGATCGTTCTGGTAAGGCGAGCCTTCTATTGAGATCACACGCCTTTACGGCTGGAGTTCAGATGCGGTTTCGCTCGACAAAGTCGAGCGTGCCGCAATTTGATCGCCTCCGGGTTTTCCATGAAACCTTGACCATGTACGTCATTTGTCGTACAATAAGGCATATTACAGAAAGGATGCCGCCATGTCCATGACCGATAGAGTTACCACGCGCATTGACCCAGACCTCAAAAAGAAAGCGCTCAAAGTATTCAGCCAACTCGGTTTAAGCGAGGCCGAGGCCATCCGCCTTTTTTACGCCCAGGTGATCTTGCATCACGGCATCCCCTTCCCCGTGAAGGTTCCCAATGCTGAAACGCTGGCCGCCTTTGAGGAAAGCCGCAAACCCGAAAAACTGCGTTCCTACAAAAAGTTCCGTGAGCTTCGCGATGAGCTAGGGGTCTAACGCCGTGCTAATCGTCAAAGCCACCAACCGCTTTAAACGCGACTTGAAGCTGGCGGCAAAACGCGGAAAGGACATGGACAAGATCGAGGCCATCGTTAATCTGCTACAAGCCCGCAAACCTCTTCCAGCGAAAAACAGAGATCATGACCTTTCCGGCGACTGGGCACAGCCATAAAGAATGCCACATCGAGCCAGACTGGCTTTTGATCTACAGGATTGACGAGGATTTTTTGTCCCTGGAAAGGACGGGAAGCCACGCCGACCTTTTCGATTAAACCCGCCAAGCGGAAATCCTCGAAAATTTGGCTATGTCCGCCGCGCAAATCACCTTCCATTTTAATCCCCGAACGCGTTCCCGGCGACCTCCAAATCGCGCGAAGCTCCTTGACATCCCCAGTCTAGCGACAAACTCGGGACGCATCCCGTGACGGCGGCGGGTCGGCCATTATCGTATCATTCCACAATGATCGGGCTATGGTAAGATAGGTTTCGCCATAATCGGCGGGAGAATGGCCTTCTCCGCGCACGCAAACTGAAAGGTGAAATCATAAACCGGCAAGCATCGACCAGGACGATATCGTTAATTGGCGCCAGTCTGTTTCTGGGGTTCTTTTGCCTTTATATGTTCACGGCGCCAGCGGAGTTGATCGGGGGGGACGAGGAGGTCCTTCTCGGCACGGCCGACCGGATTGCCCGCCACGGCTTCATTTCGCCCAAGTGGCAAGAGGACGATCGCGTTTTCAACCCCAAACTGCTTGACGGGCAAGGTTACAGCAAATACGGTCTCGGCCAGTCCCTGCTGATCATTCCCTCGACCTGGGCTTTCCGCGCGGCCAGTAGCGCGCCCGGTTTCCGGAGCCAGGTTTTCTATTTTCTGGCGGTGTTCGCCGTTCCTGCCTCGATCGGCGCGCTGGTCAATACAGTCTTTTTCCTGACCTGCCTGCGGCTGGGCTATTCTCTCGCCGCCGCCTTCGTTTCGTCCTTGCTCCTCGGGTTGACCACCATGGCGTGGCCGTATTCCCAGACGCTGTTTTCCGATCCGACGCTGGGACTGCTGTGGCTTCTGGCGTTGTATGGCCTTTTATCTTTCAAGGAAACGGACAAGACATTTTGGCTCGGCATTTCCGGCGCGGCCGCGGGGTTTGCCGCTTTAACCAAAATTATCGCGGTCTATGCTCTGCCTGTTTTCGCGGGGTATCTGCTCTTCCTGCTCAACATGAAATACCGCTCGCCGGAGGCGATCGATCGCGGACGGCCGCTTGCATATGCGGTTGCCTGGTTCGTCTTGCCGCTCTTGTTTTTCGCGTGCGCGATCTTATGGCACAACAACATCCGCCATGGAAGTCTTTTGTCTTTTGGATACATTGACGGCAATACCGACACCTCGCGCGACGCCGAGTTTGGTTTCAATACCCCGTTTCTCGCGGGCGTTTACGGTCAGCTTTTCAGTTCCGGCAAGGGGTTCTTCTTTTACAATGCCTCGGCGTTGCTGGCGTTTTTCGGCTGGCGGCGGTTGTTTCGGCGTCATCCGGCGGAGACGTTGACGGTCCTGTCCATCATCGGCGGCGCGCTTCTGCTCTACGGCAAATGGTGGGCCTGGCCGGGCGGGTGGAACTGGGGACCGCGTTTCTGGTCCTGCCAGCCGCCGTTCTTCATGCTCCTGGGCGCGGCCTTTATCGAAAAGCTTCTTCAGGATTTGAAGGCCCGCGGGACCGGGTACGCCCGTTCCCTTACAGCCGTGTCCCTTCTCGTAACGGTTTCCTTCCTGACGCAAATCCCGGGATTGTGTATCAGAAGCGCCAACTACATCCTCTTGGCGGCGAAAGCCGACGTCTTGCAAGGCAAGTTCTACGACCCGCAAAGCTGGAATGTCCGCGACGACATGCTACAGCTGAATTTCATTCCCGAGTTCAGTCCGCTCGCCGGGCATTGGTGGATGATGCGCGTCATTTACCATCGAGACGACGGCGATTTTTGGGAGGTCTATCATTCCCCGCCGTGGAAGAGCTTGAACCCGCAGTGGATCATCAAGGAATTCCACCCGGAATTCTTCAGCTACAACATCTGGTGGCTCAACGCGTCCATCATTAAACCCGCCGAGAAACTCCCCATACTTATTACGGCATTCCTGTTGCTGACCACGGCCATTGCCGCGTTTGCCGACGGCGCCCGTCTCGTCCGCCGCCAAGCGCTGTTGTCCAGCGAGCATAGCTCGAACCAATAGTCCTCAAGGATATCCGCCAACAAGAGGGGGATTTCCCTCACCCCACTTCCTCCAGGCGGAGGGCGCGGACGTGGACGAGAGCCGTGTCTTTTTCGTAAAACCCCAGCTCTTTCGCGGCGCCCATGGACAGGTCGATGATGCGCTGGCCGCGCCCGCCCCATTTCGCTCTTCATATAAGGTTTTCAGAATCGCTTCGATCACAGCGCCAGCCTCGCCTCGCGCTACCGAACCGAAGGCGCGCAAACCTCAAACCGCTAAAATGGGCCTAAAATTAATTGCACATTTTAACAAAACAAGATATTTTTCGAATGCCTATTTATTTCCGAGAAGGCAATACGCGGTTCCTGTTGGAACGGTTAACCGCCGGGAAGAAAATCGAAACCATTCAACCCATGACGCGCATGGAATTTCATAAGACCGCAACTCAAGCCCGTTGCTGGATAGTCTGGGTCGGAAGACCTGTACGGGTATTGGCGAGGAGGGATTATGGAGATAAAAGAGAAACTCGTTTTTGCCTTGTTTTTTGCGGCGTTGCTTTCAGCGAGTTGCGCGCCGACTCTTAAAAGAGCCGAGCTTTCCCCGGACATTGTCGCCGCCGAACGCGAAAAACAACTCCACCTCGCTTTATCGGAGCAAATTGCGCAGTCGAACCGCCTGTCGGAGGTTTCCTGGCCGTTGCTGAAGGCGGCAACCGGATTTTGCGAAAAACAAATTTCATTCCACTACGGGTTCGCGTTGCACTCAAAAAGCGTTTATGCGGAGAAATTCCGCGATACGGTCGCCGCGAAGTTTGGCATATCCGACGAGGTTTCGGTCCGCTACATCCATCCGCAATTTCCCGCCGCCCAAACCGGACTCAAAACCGGCGACAAGATTTTGAAGGTCAACGAAAACGACGTCAAGGGAAGGTCGATCGAGGAAGTCGCGGAACTTATTTTGAATCCGGCGGCAAAATTGAAGGAGCCGTCAAAAGTCATTTCTCTCGAGGACACGACATTCCCGGTTTATCCGATGCCCCCAAGCGGCCAAGCCGATCCCCCGGTCCCTCAGGGCCCGCCGCCCGCTTTGAATTTGGAGATCGACCGGGGAGGACAAGTAATACCAATCAAGGTGGAAGGAGTCAAGGCGTGCAAATACCGCGTTCTTTACGTTGAAAGCGATGTCGTAAACGCCTTCGCCGACGGTCAGAACATAATGTTTACTTCCGGCATGCTTCGTTTTGCCAATTCGGACTCCGAGCTTGCCTTGGTCATAGGGCACGAAATCGCGCACAACGCTCTCGGTCATATAGATATGAAGAGGGTCAACAGCATCCCCGGTCTCATTTTGGATTTGGCGATCGCCGTCGTGGGCATCAATACGCATGGGCTTTTCACCCAACTTGCCGGGAACGCTTTTTCGCAGGATTTCGAAGCCGAAGCGGATTACATGGGACTTTACATATTGGCGAAATCCGGAGCCGGTATTTCCCATGCCGCCGATTTCTGGAGAAGATTGGGCGCAACGCACCCTGGGAGCATCAATACGCAAATGAACGCCTCCCATCCCAGCTCTCCGGAGAGATTCGTGGCCATCGAAAAACACGTTCAGGAAATAGAAGAGAAGAAAGCGCGGGGAAAACCCTTGTTGCCGGAGAAGAAGTAATGCCCACGTTTGCCCAAGACAGATTAAACATCCAGAGAACCTGTCCATGCGTCTCACCCCACTTCCTCCAGGCGGAGGGCGCGGACGCGGACGAGGGCCGTGCCTTTTTCGTAAAACCCCAGCTCTTTCGCGGCGCCCATGGACAGGTCGATGATGCGTTGGCCCGACGACGGGTTATGGTCGCTGGGGAACGGCCCGCGGTCGTTCACGCGCACGACGATGGTTTTGCCGTTCGCCAGATTGGTCACCTCGACGTTGGTGGGCAGGGGCAGGTATTTGTGCGCGGCGGTCAATCCCCTGGGGTCGAACGCCTCGCCGTTGGCGGTCATGCGCCCGCCCGGCTGGCGCAGGGTTTCGTACCCGTACCAGGAGGCGATGCCGGTTTCCTCGTAGTCCTGCGCCTGGGCCACGGTCATGGGGTAATACGCCCGGCCCTTCACCGTGTACGGCGAATTCTTCACCCTCCCCTGCTTGATCGCTTCCTTGACCGGCAACCCGTCGATGGTCTCGATGTCCTCGTTCATCAAGGCCCATTCGATGGGCGCGCGGACGACCTCGAAGGTGAACTTGCCGACCGAGTAGACCAGCCGCGTCGCCCCCGCCGTCAGTTCGTAAGCCCCTATGATGACCCAGACGGCGCCGATCGCCGTCCCCTTGGCCACGCGATAGGTTGTCTTGACGGCGGAACATCCGGAGGCCGCCGCCAAAACCGCGCATAGTAAAATGACGAAAACTTTTCGGCCGGGTTTCATGGAAAAAGTTTTTTCACCGCAAAGACGCAAAGAAAGGAAAAGCCAAACCCGCGGCGTATGGCCCACATCCTCCCGGCCCGTCGCCGCGGGCGCTCGTCCTCACGGGAGAGGGTCGGACAGGGGAATTCTCTTTTCCTCCGGAATGTCGCCCAGGTCCTCGCTCATTTGCAGGTTGTACAAGCGGTAAAAGATCCCCTTGTTCTCCAGCAGTTGACGGCGCGTTCCGAATTCCTGGACCTGCCCGTGCCGCAACACCAGCACCTTGTCCACGTTCTTCAAGGTGGACAGCCGATGGGCGATGATGATGGACGTCCGGTCGCGGACCAATTTCGCGAGGGCGTCCTGGACGAGCCTTTCGGTCTCCGTATCGACGCTGGAGGTGGCCTCGTCGAGGGCCAGCACGCGAGGATCGAAGGCCAGGGCGCGGGCGAACGACAGGAGTTGTTTCTGCCCCAGGGACAGCAGGCTTCCCTTCTCGCGCACCTCCTGCTCGTACCGGCAGGGGAGCTGGTTGATGAACTGGTGGGAATGCGCCGTCTGGGCGATGGACTCCACCTCCTGTTGCCCCAACGCGACGTTTCCCAGCCGGATGTTGTCCATGATATTTCCGGAGAACAGGAAC
This sequence comes from Nitrospinota bacterium, assembly GCA_016207065.1. Classification (GTDB taxonomy): domain Bacteria; phylum Nitrospinota; class Nitrospinia; order Nitrospinales; family JACRGP01; genus JACRGP01. Next base: position 13,625 of record JACQQK010000114.1, on the reverse strand, counting down.
ACGTCCTGTTGCACGAGGGCGATCTGCCGCCGCAGGTCGTACTTGTTCATGGAGGCAATGGGGATGCCGTCGAGAAAAATTTCGCCTTTCTGGATATCGTAGAACCGGCAGAGGAGGTTGACGATGGTGGTCTTCCCGGATCCGGTGGCGCCCACGATGGCGAGGCTCTCCCCCGCCTCGACGGAGAACGACACGTCCTTGAGGACGTAATCGTCGCCCTTGTAGGCGAACCACACGTTCTTGAACTCGACTTTTCCCCGCGCCCGGCTGATGGGCCGGGGGTTTTCCGGGTTGGGCAGTTGCTCGGGCGTGTCCAGGAGTTCGAAAATACGCTCCGAGGAAGTCATGGCGGACTGCATGAGGTTGAACTTTTCCGCCAGGTCCCGCACGGGGTCGAAAAACTTCTGCAGATACTGGAGAAAAGCGACCAGTACGCCCAACTGGATCTCCTCCTGCACAAACCGGCCGCCGCCGTACCAGATCACCAGCGCGATCCCCATGGCGCTGAACACGTCGATCGACGGGAGGTAAATGGAATTGTAGCGCAAGGCGCGCAGGTCCTCCCCAAGTTTCTTCTGGTGGATATCCAGGAATTGCCGATAGTTCTCCTCCTCCCGGGCGAACGTCTGGACGGCGCTCATGCCCGAAAGGTTCTCCGCCAAGCTGGAGTTGATGGCGGAAACGTGGGCGCGGTATTTCCGCATGGCGTCCCGCGCCCGCGTCCGGAAAATCGCGGTCGCCAGCAGTAACGGCGGGAACGTCGCGCAGACGGCCAGAAACAGCCGCCAATCGAGATAGATCAGGATGGCGGCGATCCCGGCGAGCGTGAACAGGTCGTTGAACACCATGACGATCCCCGAGGTGAGCATTTCGTTGAGGACCTCCACGTCGTTTACCGCGCGGGTGACCAGTTTCCCGATGGGATTGCGGTCGAAGAAGCCGAACGACATCCTGTGCAAATGGGAAAACACCTGCGTCCGCAAATCGAACATCGCCTTTTGCCCGACGTATTGCATGACAAGGGTCTGGAGAAACTGGCACGCGAAAGCCCCCGCGAGAGCGGAGACGTACAGGACGGCGATCCGGTCCAGTCCCGCGAAATTGGAAACCTTGATGTAGTCGTCGATGGCGATCTTGGTCAGGTAGGGACCGGCCAGGTTCAGAAGGGAAACGCCAAACAACAAGGTCACGGAAAGCAGGACCAGCCCGCGATACGGTTGCAAATAGAAAAGGACGCGCTTTAAAAGGTTCCAGTCGTAATAACGCTCCCGCAAATCTTCTCCGTACAAATCGTTCATTGCATGAAGATCTCCATTTGCCTCGCCAGGGCCTGACTCTTGTAAATCTTCCGGTAATACCCGTCCCGGCGGATCAACTCGGAATGCGTTCCCTGTTCGACCACCGTGCCGCGCTCCAGGACGAAGATCCGGTCCACGCCGCGGACCGCGGACAACCGGTGCGCGATGAAAATCGTCGTCGTGCCCCGGGCATATTCCCGGATGTTGTCGAGGACGGTCTCCTCCGTTTCCGCGTCGAGACTGGAAAAAGCGTCGTCGAGGATGAGTATCCTGGGCTTTTTGATCAAGGCGCGGGCCAGCGCCAGCCGTTGCTTTTGCCCGCCGGACAGGGAAACCCCGCGTTCGCCGACCATCGTGTCCAATCCGTCCGGGAACCGGTCCAGGTCCGGCTCCAACCCGGCCAGGCCGACGACGCTCCGGACCTCGTCCTCGCCGGCTCCGAGCTGTCCGAAAACGATATTGTCCCGGATGGAAGCGGAGAATAGAAATGGCTCCTGATCGACGTACCCAATGCTTCTCCTCAGTTCCCGCAACGGAATGTCCTGGACCGGGACCCCGTCGATCAGGACCGTCCCCCGTTCGGATTCGAAAATACGCGGGAGCAGTTGGACGAGGGAGCTTTTGCCGGCGCCGATCATGCCGATGATCGCGGCGCTGGAACCTTTTTTAATTTCGAAATGGACATCGCGCAGGCAATAATCCCGGGCGTCCGGATAGCGGAAATTCAGTCCCCGGAACGCGATCCCGCCCTCGACGCGAAACGGGGAGGTTTCCCGATCGGGAGCGGTCTCGACGGAAGGCCGCGCCAGGAGAATCTCCTCCAGGCGGGCCATGGAGCTCAACCCCCTCTGCGTGAGGTTGAACACGTAACCGATCCCCATCATCGGCCACGAGAGCATCGCCAAATATCCGTTGAAGGCCACGAACGAGCCCAGCGTCATGTCCCCGGCGATCACCGACTTGCCGCCGATCCACAGGGACATCAAACCCGCGATGCCGATGGCGAAAATCAGGGACGGGGTGAAGACCCCGTACAACCGGGCGAGTTCCAGGTTTTTTTGGATATACTCGCCGTTGAGTCCGGCAAACTTCCTTTTCTCGTTTTCCTCCTGGACGAAGGCGTGCAAGACGCGGATGCCCGCCAGGTTTTCCTGGACCATCGAGGTGATTTTGGAAAGATGGGCCTGGACGATCTGTTGCTTCCGTCCGACCGACCCAGACAGCCGGTAGAAAAGGAGCGAAATCGCCGGCAAGGGGACCATGCAGTACAGAGTCAGCCGGGGGTTGAGATAGACCATCAGGCACAGGCAGGCGAGGATCACCACCTGGGAATCGACGAGGATGAGCAGGCCCATGCCGACGAAGTCCCGGATGGCGCGCAGGTCGTTGGTGGCGCGGGACATCAGGTCGCCGACTTTCTGGACCTGGTAGTACGCCTTGTCCAGGACCAGGAAATGGGACATCAGGCGGTTCAAAATATCGAATTCGATTTTACGCGCGGGGCCGAAGAGATATTGTCTCCATCCAAAGCGGCACACCCCCTGCACGGCCGCCGCCGACAGCAACAGACCGCCATATTGCAAGAGAACGCCGGGAGCCGGTTTTTGCGGCAGGAGGTCGACCGCGAGTTTGAAGAACCAGGGGATGGCCAGGCCCGCCAGGTCCGTGAGAAGCAGGGCGGCGACGCCAATGGCGATTTCCCGCCGGTAAGCCAGCGCGTGAGGGAGAAAAAGCTTGATCTTGTTGGAAAGTGTCGATCGAAACGCCGGCAACGGGAGCGTCTCCTAATAACGAAAAGGACGGAAAAGCAAAAACTCCCAACGCGAGTTCAAAACGCCGAGCGCGTTTAAACCAGCCCTTGGGACAGGATCATCGAGAATATTCCCAGGCAAAAACAAACCAGGTTTTTGTATTTCTTTTCATGCTCCTCGTGGACCGTGGGCAGAAGGTCGCCGATGGCGATGTACAGGAAAGTCCCGGCGGACACCCCAAGCGCCATGGACAGGGGATAGATGTCGATATTTTCCAGGACCAGCATGGACGCCACGGCGCCCAATGGCGTGATCAGCGAAAAAAGGAACATGGAAGCCAGTATCCTTTGCTTCGTATAGACCCCGCCTTTCACAAAGATGGAACTCAAAGCCAGGGCCTCCGGGAACCTATGGACGGTCACCGCCATGATGATCACCCCGCTCAGGTTCAACATGCTTCCCGCCCCGATGGCCACGCCGTCCAGCAGGCTGTGGAACCCGATGCCCACGTAGGCGGCCCTGCCGATCTTGTGGTAATGGCACTCCCCTTCCGAGCAAGGATGCACCATGAGGAACTTTTCCAGGATGAAGATCGTCAAGAACCCGACGATGATCGGAAAGCCGATCTGTTTGCCCAACGCCTGGGAAATCTCGGGCAACATATGAAAAAAAACCGCGCCCAGCAGTACCCCCGCGCCAAAACTGATCACCAGATTGAACGCGATCCGGGACCAGGCTTGGACCGTGGGAAGCCACCCGCCGATCATGGAGATCAGAAATATAAAAACCAGAAAAGGAACGATCGAGGTCATTTGGCAAAACGGGAACTTGGACGCTCCCTGAACAAAAGCCGGGAACAAACGGCGGCGTTTTTAACGGGGCCACAAGGTAACACAAACAAAGTCAACAATCTATTCATAATACCATGACGGCGCGAAAAAGTAATATTGGACACATTCCGCGCGAATCGTGATAAAATGGCCCAAACAAATCGAAACATCCGCAGACGCATACACTTTAAATTTCCTGAACGTCCCCCACACACCCCACTACTCATAGTAGAAGTTATGTACGCAGTCATTTTAGCGGGCGGTAGCGGAACCCGGTTCTGGCCCAAAAGCCGCGAGCTTTTCCCAAAACAGTTGATCACCATAACCGGCGCCAAAACCATGCTCCAAAACACGGTGGAGCGGATCCTGCCCCTGGTCCCGATCGAAAACATCTTCGTGGTGACCAACGAACTGCACGCCGTCGAAACCTGCAAACAACTCGCGGAATACGGCTTCAATCCCGACCGGCTGATCGCGGAGCCCGCGGGAAGGAACACCGCTCCGGCAATAGGTCTCGCGGCAAAAATTTTGTCCAGGAAAACCCCCGAGGCGGTGATGGGCGTGTTTCCCGCCGACCACGTCGTGGAGGACGGCGACTCGTTTCTCAACGCGCTTCGCGAGGCCGAAAGCGTGGCGCTCCGGGGATACCTGGTGACCATCGGGATCAAACCCACCCGCCCGGAGACGGGATACGGCTACATCAAAAAAGGCCCTCCCCTAGACAACGGCGGCGGGTCGTTCCAGGTCGAGCGTTTCGTGGAAAAACCCGACCTGCCCTCCGCAAAACGGTTCCTCGAGCATAACGGCTACTTCTGGAACAGCGGCGTCTTTCTATGGAAAGTCTCCACGATACTCGAGGAAATCAAACTGCGCCTGCCGGAACTGGACGCCTGCCTCAAGACGCTCGCCTCGACCGTCGCCGAAAGCCAGGGGAAGTATTCCTACCGGGTCCTCGGCGCCAAGGGAAAAGAAATCTACAATTCGATCGCGTCCATATCCGTCGATTACGGGATCATGGAAAAATCCCAGAGAGTCGCCCTCGTCCCCGCGTCCGTCCGGTGGAGCGACGTGGGATCGTGGAACGCCCTTGAGGAAGTGTCCGCGAAAGACGCGTCGGGGAACGTCTTTTCCAGCAACGTCGTTTCGCTCGATTGCTCGGGCTCCATCGTCCAGGGAAACGACCGGCTGATCGCGGCCGTCGGGATCAAGAACATCGTCGTCGTCGACACCCCGGACGCCTTGCTGGTCTGCGAGAAAAACCGCTCCCAGGACGTCAGGCGACTGGTGGAAAAAATGAACGAGGAACGCCGCACCGAGACCAAGGTCCACGCCACCGTGCCCAAACCGTGGGGATCGTACACCGTGCTCGAGAAGCGCGCGAATTACCTGCTTAAAAGGATCGAAGTCCTGCCGGGAGAAAAGCTCAGCCTGCAATCCCACCGCCACCGGAGCGAACACTGGCTCGTCGTCTCCGGCGCCGCCGAGGTCGAGCTCGACGGCCGGAAAATCCCGCTCGCCCGCCACCAGTCCCTCGACATACCCCAGGGAAGCAAACACCGCCTGTGCAATCCCGGCGACGCGCCCCTCACCATCATCGAAACGCAGATCGGCGAGACCCTGGAAGAGGACGACATCGTCCGCTACGAGGACCTCTACGGAAGAAGTTAGCGGCCGGGATTTCGAACGAATCGAAGCGCCTCCTTGTTTTATAGATTGCTCGCCGGGTTGTTACCGCCCGACACGGTGTTTGCATATTGCTAATTTTTTATTTACACTATATTTGCGATTTGCTATCATCTCGCCGTTATGTACAAAATCCTGTACAGCCGGGAGGCCGCGAAAACCATGCTGAAAATCCCGCGCCATACGGCGCGGCGCATTCGCGAAAAGTTGGAAGCGCTTGTGGCAGACCCATTTGCCAAAAACAACAACGTAACGGAATTGGCGGGACAGGACGCGTACCGGTTACGGATCGGCGATTGGCGAGCGATATACTCCATACGCCGCAATGTTCTGGAAATACTCGTCATCAAGGTCGCTCCCAGAGGAGGCGCATACAAATGAAACCTCAAATCATCGAAAAAGACGGAAAACCCGAATGGGCCATCATCCCCTACAAGCAGTATTTGGAGATCGTGCAATCCCTTGACTTGGCAAACGATCTTCGCGATCTGAAAAAGTTCAAGAAAACGGACGACGGGGAACGCGTTCCGGCGGAAATCGTCAACCGCATCCTGGAGGGAGAGAACCCGATCAAGGTGTGGCGCGAATTCCGCGGTCTGACGCAGGAGGCGCTTGCCGGAAAATCCGGGATCGGCAAGGCGTACCTTTCGCAGATCGAGACCGGCAAACGCACGGGCAAGGCGGCCGTTTTGAAAGCCATTGCCGATGCCCTGCGCGTAACGGTCGACGAAATCATCGCGCGCTAAGCACATCTTTTCTTAACAGAATTGACAGCGACATGCTCATGTTGCCCGACGCTTGGGTGGACGATTTCGACGAAAAAGCCGAAACGGTACTGCGCCCGTTGTTCGACATGGTCTGGCAGGCTTGCGGTTGGCCACAAAGCCTAAGCTATAACGACAAAGGGGAATGGACCGGGAACCGGGGGTAGATCAGGTTGATCTTTCAGCACGTATAATGAAACGTCAACCACCCCCAGCCCCTCCTTGAACAAGGAGGGGAGCTAGTCAGCTATCCTTATGGAGTGCAAAGCCTCCCGGCTTTGCATGCAACGCGAGGACGCGTTGTGCTCCAAATGTATCTCTCGCAACGAGTCGCATAAATCCCCCCAGCCCCCTTTGTTAAAGGGGGAGTTATTAATGGTCTCAAAATAATCTGAACATGAACCCGGATATTGCGCGAGCGCCGCGTGAAGACGCGGGATGCCAATTTGCGCTCGAATCGCGGGACCGACCGTCATCGCGAGCCGCCGCAAGGCGGCGCGGCGATCCATGACCCCTGGATTGCTTCGTCGGCTCCGCCGACTCGCAATGACGGACCGATCATGTCCGCTTTATTTTGAGACCGTTAATAATACTCAGTGGCATGGCGTCAAATATTCGGTCGGGGGCCGAAAAGGATGACCGCCGCTCCGGCCAGGCAAACGGCCGCGCCTAATATGTCCCAACGATCCGGGCGTTGGCCTTCAATCATCCACAGCCATAGCAAGGAAGCCGCGATATAGACCCCGCCATAAGCCGCATAGGCCCGGCCCGCGAAAACCGAGTCGATACGGGTGAGCAAAAGGGCGAACGCGGCAAGCGATACCAACCCCGGGAAAACCCAATAAACGCTTCGCCCCAATCTCAACCAGGCCCAGAACGCGAAACAACCCGCGATTTCGGCGACCGCCGAGGAAAAATATAAAAGGAATGAGTTCATGTCATTCCCCGACTTTCAGCAGTTTGATCAGGTTTCCGGCGGCGTAGGCGCGGACAACCTCCAACGGGTCGTCCAGCGTTTGCAGTAGCAGGGGAAACGCCTCGGCTCCGCCCATCATCCCGACGGCGCGGACGGCGGCGGTGCGCACCCTGGAATTTTCGTCCTTCAGGGCCCTGCCCAGCAAACGGGCGCGGCCGGAAAACTTCGCGGTCCCCAAGGCCCGCGCGGCGGAGCTACGGATGCCGAAATCGGGATGCTCGATCGAATCGGCAAAAACCTTCCGGCAGGCGTCGGAACCCAACCGGTCGAGAGACACCGCGGACGACAGTCGCACCATGCCGTCCTCGTCGCCGCACAGCCCTTTGACCTGGGCGACGGAATCCGGCGTCCGGAGGTACCCCAGGGCCAGGACCGCCTGGTAACGGACCGAGGGGTTTTTATGCCGGGTCAGCTCCTTCAACCTGGGAAACAATCCGGGATCGACCCTCTCGCCAAGAGCTTGCAGGGCGTAGTAAACAATCTCGTCCTCCGCGTCCGCCAGCAAGTCGGCCAGGTAGGGTTTGACCTCGGCGCCGTCCAACTGGCCCAGATGACCTATGGCCTGATACCGCATGGCGGGATCGCCTCCCTTCAAGGCGTCGAGGAGGACCGGCAGACGGGCTTTTTCTCCGAGTTTGTATAGAGAGGCCGCCGCGGCAAGCCGGACGGGGGGATCGGGGTCGTTCAAATACGGCTCGATCAGGGAGACAGCGTCCTTGCCTGCCGTCTCCGCCAGGATTTCCAAGGCCTTCGCCCTCACCCACAAGTCCGTGTCGTCGCGGAGGGCGGTGGCGGAGGAAACGATTTCCCTGGGGAAGCTTTTTTTCAGCGCCTGCAAGGCGAACAAGCGGGCGGTGGGATAGGAATCGGCGGCGCCTTTTTTCAAAAGCCCCAGCAATGCGGGGTCTTCCGATTCGCCCGCGGAGCGGACGGCGGCGCTCCGCACGAACGCGTTTTCGCTGGCCAGCGCGCGCTCCAGGATGGCGACACAGCGCTCGCGGACCTTGGCGACGGCGGAACGGGGAACGTCCTCCGCCGCGTATGCGAAGGCCGTCGCCAATCCCATCCACGCCAGCAAAACCGCGCCGATCCGCCTTCTCATGGTTTCACGGCGCCTTCGGAGTATTTTGCCATCAGCAGTTGGTAACGGTCCGCCTCCTGGAGGTTTTCCCTTTTCATAAATCCCTTATGGAGGATGGAGGATTTTTTCACGAGTTCCTGGACGGCGAGAGCGCGTTTGTGGCCGTCGAGATTTTCCCCGTCGAGCAATTTCTCCAAAGCCCGAACGCGAAACCGGTCCATGCCCCAGTATTTTCTGGATAACTGGTCGGCGTGCCCTCCCCTTTTCACGATCAATCTCCGCGGTATGAAATGGAAAGGGTAACGCGCGGCGATCCGCAACCACAGGTCATAGTCCTCGCACGCGGGGAGCCCCTCGTCGAAACCGCCGACCTCGGCAAATAACGGAGCCCGGAGCATGACCGACGAGGGACTGACGATGCACAACGGCAGGCAATGCCGGAAAATATCTCCGGAATATTTACTGTGTTTGTTCATGGGGTTGACCCGTCTCCCGTTGCGGACCCATAACTCGTCCGTATAACACGCCTGGCATTCGGGTTGCCGTTCCATCCAGTCCATTTGCGCGGCCAGCTTATCCTTCTCCCACAAGTCGTCGGAATCCAAAAAGCAAACGAACCGTCCCCGGGCGTTTTGGATGCCGATATTCCTGGCCCTGGAAACGCCGGAGTTCTTCTCGTTGCGGATATACCGGACCCCAGGAAAAGCTTTCGCCATCTCCCAGGTATCGTCCGCGGAACCGTCGTCCACCACCAACAGTTCGAAATCCCCGTAGCTCTGGGACAGGACCGAGGCCATGGCTTCCTTCAGCCAGGGAGCGCGGTTAAACGTGGGGATGATCGCCGATACGGCCGGGTTCTTGTCGTTCATGACTGGGTTTTCCGTGGGAAATACGCCGTTTTGAGACGCCTCGGCAAAGGCCATAAAAACCTTGACAAAATACGGATTTTCCCCTAAAAGTAGGAGCTTCTCTGAACAAAAGGGTTTACAATATCACAGCTAGAGACCAGGTTCGCAAGCCCCCTCTAACGCGTAAAAACAACAATCCCCCAGCCAAGAGCCACTTATGGATTTTAGCGAGGTAACCGGACTTTTAAAAGCAGATCTTTCAAGGCTCGAAAAGGCCATCAGGGAGAACTACAAATCCGACATCCCCTTGATCCCGGGGATCGGCGATTACCTGGTGAACGGCGGGGGAAAGCGGATGCGCCCCCTATTGTTGCTATTGAGTTCCAAGCTGTTCGGCGCCGAGACCGACGACCGGACCATCCGGCATTGTTGCGTGGTGGAATACATCCACTCGGCCACGCTCCTCCACGACGACGTGGTGGACGCGACCACCTTGCGCCGGGGCCACGAGACCGTCAACTCCAAATGGGGAAGCGACGCCAGCATCCTGATCGGAGACTATTTCCTGTCCCGGGCGATCCTGCTCCTCGCCAACGACTGCGAACCCAAGATCATCCAGGCCATCGCGCAGACCGCCAGGACCTTGGTGGAGGGCGGTATTCTGGAGTTCACCAACGCCCGGAAACTGGACGTCACCGAGGAATTGATACTGGACGTCATGTATCGCAAAACGGCGTCCATCATCTCCGTCAGTTGCCGTTTGGGCGCCCTGCTGACCCATGCGGACGAGGAATCCGAGGAGCTATTGACCTCCTTCGGGGACGATTTCGGCATGGCATTTCAACTCATGGACGACGTCATGGATTATGACGGCACCGAGGAACTCCTGGGTAAACCCGCGGGGACCGATTTAAAGGAAGGCCATGTCACCCTGCCGCTCCTGCATCTTTATCAAAACTGCGACCGGCGGCTCCGGAAGGAAATCGAGCAGTTTATTAAAAGGCCGGACCTTTCCCAAAAGGAGCTGGAATACATCATCGAGCGCCTGCGGGAAGCCAAGTCCATCGAATACACTCTGGACAAGGCGCGCGCTTATATGGACCGCGCCAAAAAGACGGTCCGGAACGCAAAGATCCAATCTCCAAAATATCTAGAGGCATTGCTGGCCGTGGCGGATTACATCATCGAACGGCATACCGCCGCCAAGCCTTGCGCCTGACCCCGCAAAACGCCCGTTTCCCTGGCGCAATAACCTCCCCCTCCCTCGCGCAAACCGTCGCGCGACCCGTTTTTTAGTTGCGCCTTTCGCCGAGAAGACCCAAATTAAATAGCGTCCGGCCCAAAAAGCGCCTCCGGCCTTCTCCTTGAAAAGTAGAGAAGCGCAGGAATCCCCCCGACCCCCTTTGCAAGGGGGAGCGATTCCTTGCATAAGCGAGACACTTATGACTCCACACCCTTTCGTTGCCTTGGCCATCACGTCGGTCCAATATTACCTGGACCATAACGCCTATCTCCCGTGCCCGGAAAACCTGCCCGATGAATTCAAGGCAAAATCCGGGGCCTTCGTTTCCATCAAGAAAAATAAAAGTCTGCGCGGTTGTATCGGGACCATCCTTCCCGCGGAAGACAACCTGGCCCAGGAAATCGTCCGGAACGCCGTGCACGCCGCGATTCAGGACCCAAGGTTCCCGCCCGTGACCCGCAAGGAACTGCCCGACCTGACTTTTTCGGTCGACGTTCTGTCGCCCCTGGAAAAGGTCAGGGACGTTTCCGAACTGGACTGCAAAAAGTACGGGTTGTTACTCAAGAGCGAGAGCAAACAGGGCGTCCTCCTGCCCGACATTGAGGGGGTGGAAACCGTGGAGGACCAGGTCCGGATCTGCCGGAAAAAGGCGGGACTAGCGGAGAACGAACTGGCGGAGATGTATCGGTTCCAGGTAAAGAGATGCCGTTAGAAAAGAAAAAGGCGGGCTGAAAACCATCAGCCCGCCTTTTTTTAACAAAAGTTATCCCACGTACTGGACCTGGCTGGCGGGGGTGCGGGTGTCCATGTTCCGGCCGCGGTTCATGTGGTCGTCGGTCTCGGCGGCGCAACCGATCATCCGTCCGAACAGGAAGGTGGCGAACCCCGCGGTCTCGACGTCCTCCCCGCTCATCTTGCCGCCCTTGTAGTCCGCCCACACCATCTTCAGCAGGATGACGGCGATCACCGCGTCGATGTTCACGCAGTAGACGTTCTTGCTCACCCCGGCCTTGAACAAGGCCTGCACCAGGCAATGGTAGAAGTCCAGGAACACATTGTACAGCCCCTTCTCCTTGAAGAGGGCGCTGACGAACTCCTCGCGCGGGTCGATGTTCACGTCCTTGCCCTTGAACACGGGATGGTTGACGCAGGGGATCTTTTCATACTCCATGTTGCCGAGGTCTTTCTGTTTTTTCTTGAACGCGGCGTATTGTTTGGCGTAGTTTTCGGCGATCTTCGCCAGGTCGATGCCATGCTTCGAGTCGGCGGGGTTTTTAAGGCCGGAGTCCTTGAACTGTTCGATCAGGAACGCCACGGCTTCGTAACCGTTGCCGCCGTGCGCGAACCCGGTATGCGTCAGGAACCCGACGAAGCTCTTGTTGATCTGCACGCGTTTCGGCTGTTCCGGCCCGTCGGCGCTCACCGCCCCTTTCGCCCCCTGCGCGGAAATGGTGCCGGGACCGTTGGTGACGATCAGGCCCAGCAGGACCTGGAACTCGAACAACTCGGTCTCCGCGGGTTGCCGTCCCAGCAGGGCCAGGAAGGCCGTGCGCGTGAAGCTGTAATTGGGGATCATATCCTCCGATTTAATTCCGCAGAAACCGTCTTTTTGATGTTGCGACGCCTTCGCGGCCAAACCGACGATGGCGCTGAAAATCCGCGAATACCACGGGAGCGCGATCAAGGTGTCCTTGGATATCTTCCGGCCCCTCAAACCGCTCCAACCGAGCGTCGTCCACACGGCGGCAAACATGGCGTCGGTCGACAAGTTTCCCTTGTGCTTTTTGGCGAAATCCTGGAGGAAACCAATGAAAACGGATTTCCCCAGCTTGTTCAGGCATTCCGTCATTTTCCCGATGCAGTGGTCCTCGCCGGAGGAGAGGAAGACGTCCTTGTACTTGTCCGCCTCGTCCAATATCTTCTTGTAGTCGAAGCTTTCGGACGGGTCCGCCATCTTGGAGTGCTGGAACAGGTCGAGCAACGCGGCGGCGGAGTCCATGGACTTTTGCGCCGCCTTTTTACCGAGAATGGCGACGCCCGCGGCGACGGCCGTATTCGGGGAATTGCCGTTTTCCCGGGAGGCCTCAGTCGCCGCCAATGCGGCCTGCCCGTGCTGGTTGACATACATGTTCAGCGCCAGGCTGGCCAGTTTTTCGCCGTATTCGGACGGATACTGTTTCGTCAGGGCGAATGCCAGGTTGGCCTCCAGCGTCTTTCTGGAAGCGTCCAGGATGGAAACGTTGTGGATCTTGGAGACCTGGGTTTTCGGATCCATCATGGAGGCGCCGCTGGCGTCCTTCAGCGTTTCCCGGCGGAACTGCGCGCCCACCTGCCGGTCCAGCGCGGCGATCTGCAGGTTGTAGGGGTCGATGGCCTCCACCACCGGCAAATCCAACTCCCTGGGAAGCTTCAAACCGTTGTTGCTACCGAACCAGCTTTTGAGGGACAGACTGCCCGTGGGCGCGAAATCGGTCTTGACGCCGTTGGCTTCCATGACCCGCGTGAGGGCCTCCGGGATATGCGCGATATTGGTGACCAACGCGCCCTTCTTGGAAAAAACCGGTTTCTCCGGCGTGTAGATCCCGTCGACGCCGAAATAATCCATGAACCACTTTTCCTTGGCGTAGGCGTCGTCCCCGGAACCGGCGAGCGATCCCGCATGGCCGCAGGCTTTCGTCAGCCGGGCCTTCCAGCGTCCGACCACGCAGGCGACGATCGGTTTTTTGGTCTGAATGCCATGTTCGTAATATCCGCCCGGTTCGCTGTAGACGACCGCCGCCTTGGAGCGGTCGTCGTTGTCCAGGGCGTACATGAATTCCTTGGGAGCGTACTGGATGTAAATGTCCTTGCCGCTGGAAACGGAGGTGGTCGTCCCCCAACCGGCGGTGGACAGATAAACCGCGATGGTGGTCGTAAAATTGCCCGAATTGGAGAAAATGGCAACGGACCCCTTGATCAACGATTCGCCGGGATGGCTCCCGCCCAGGGCGCCGCCGATGCGGACGTGGTTCCAGGCGTCCGCCAGCCCGAGGCAGTTGCCGCCGAACAGGTCCACGCCGTTGGTCTGGCAGATGGCCCGCATGATGCGCTGGTCCTTGACGGACACTTTTTCGGTGAGGACGATGACCTTCTTGAGGCCCGGGTTCTGCCG
>JACQQK010000113.1 GCA_016207065.1 Nitrospinota bacterium | reverse complement strand
ATGACCGGTAAAGAAAAAGAACGCGTCGGAATCCTGGGAGGAACTTTCGACCCAATACACAACGGCCATCTTGCGATCGCGCGGGAGGCGAGGGAAAAATTCCGTCTCGACCGGGTCCTCTTCGTCCCCGCGAACCTGTCGCCTCACAAACGCGCGCAAGCCCCGGCGCCGGCCGGGCGGCGCCTGGAGATGTTGCGCCTGGCGCTCCGCCCCTGTCCGGAATTCGACGTTTCGCCGGTCGAGCTTGAGCGCGCGGGCGTTTCGTACACCGTCGACACTTTGGAACGGTTGCGGACGGAATTTCCGGAAACGGAGTTTTTTTTGATCATGGGGCTGGACACGTTCAAGGACCTCGGCGCATGGAAGGAGCCGCGTCGGCTGATGGGCCTGTGCCATCTGCTGGTGGGGACGCGGCCCGGACACGAATTGAAAAATCCCGCGGAGGCCGTCGGGAGGATTTCCGGCGGGACGTACTCCCGCGCCCCGGAGCCAGGGCGCGCGGAGACGGTCGGACTGCGCGACCGCGAGACCGGCATGCGCGCGTTTTTTTTCGAGATCGCCCCGAAAGACATTTCGGCGAGCGAGATCCGGAGGCGCGTCCGCGACGGCCTGGAGGTCAAAAATATGTTGCCACCCGAAGTCGAACAATATATCATTAGACATCAACTTTACCGAGCGCGGCCCCATCCCATCGTTTAATGAACAAACGGTTGAATAAACTCCAGCGGCTGGTTGTCGACGCCGCCGCTGAAAAAAAAGCTTTCGACATTTTGATTTTGGATTTGCGTGAGCGCTCGGATTTCACGGACTACTTCATCATTTGTAGCGGTAACTCAAAGACCCAAGTCCAAGCCATCGTCGATTCAATCCTAGACAAATCATACGGCGCCCATTACAAGCCTGTCGCTTTGGAAGGTTATGCCGCGGGATCATGGGCGATCGTGGATTTGGTGGACGTCGTGGTCCATGTGTTTCAAAAGGATGTCAGGAACCATTACGACCTCGAGCGGTTGTGGGGCGACGTCCCGGTAATCAAAGCGGCAGGGCAGTAATTTTCATTTCAAAGGAGTCTCGGTTCTAATGGATGCCAACAAAGTTCCAAAATTTCAAGCGAAGCTCGAAGAGATCCGCGCTTCCCTCGTCGGAGACGTGGCCAGAAATCTGAAGACCAACAAGGAGGAGTTCTCCGACATCGTGGCCGACATCAACGACGACGCCACGCGGACCTATAACCGCCAATTGATGCTGAACCTCGGCGAGCAGGACTGGGAAAAACTGAAGCAGGTGGAGGAAGCCCTCGGCGCCATTAAAAAAGGCGTTTATGGGATATGCCAGAAATGCGAAAAATCCATTCCCGAGGCGCGTTTGAACATCGTGCCGTTCGCGAAATATTGCGTCGAGTGCCTTAGCGAAATCGAAAAGGAAAAACTGATACAGAGCCAGCTACAGTAAAACCTTGGCGCCACGCTGGCCGGGACTGCCCCGGAACGGCGGCGCCGGGCAAGCGCCCGGAGGCAACGCCGCCTCGCGCTTGCGCCAAGGCGGAACGGTTTGGCGCGACACGCCGCCGTTCCGGGCGGAAGGGCTTTTTAAACGCGTTTGACTTCCCGGAGTAACCCCAGTGTCTCTGAAGCTCATCGCGGTTTTTTTGCCGTTCGCGTTTCTCTCCGTTTATATCGCCTTCCTGAACCCTCAGGACGTCCATCTCCGTCTCACCCAGTCCCTTTCGTTTCAAGTCCCGGCGATCGTGCTGGTCCTCGGGTCGGTCGCGGCGGGCATCGCCATCGCCGCGGTCGCCAACGGGATTTTCCTTATCCGGGAATTACCCAAAAGGGCGCGCATGGCGCTCCGGACCGGGCGGCGGGAAAGACTGCGGTCCCGGCGGGAAAAATTGCATGAACAGGCGGAAAACGCCCTTGCCGCGGGGCGCGGGCCGAAGGCCGCCTCGCTGTTCCAAAAAGTCCTCGACCTGGAACCCGGCCACCTGCCTTCATTATGCCGTTTGGGCGTCCTCATGAGAAAGGCGGGCCAGTTCCCGGAGGCGCTGGAACTCCACGGCAAAGCCTCCCGCCTGTCGCCCGGAAACATGCGGGTCCTGTCCGAACTGGCGGCGGATTATGCCGCGTCCGGACAGAGCGCCCGGGAGATCGGCGTCCTGCAATCCATCCTCGAATTGGACAAAAATTCCCTGGAGACGCTGGGCAAACTGCGCGACGCCTGGCTGAAAATCCCGGACTGGGACCGCGCCTACGACGTCCAGAAATCCATCCTGCGCCTGATCAAGTCCCCGGAGCTGGAAAAGGAACAGGACCGCTTCGCGGAAATAATTTACGCCAACGCCATGCGCCACTACAAAAACGGGGCCATGGAGCTGGCGAAAATCGAACTCAAACGGGCCATACGCGAAAACGGCCGTTCCCTCCCCGCGTACCTGTCCCTGGGCGACATCTACTCGCGGGAAAACCTCTGGAAGGAAGCTGTCAAGACCTGGAGGACGGCCTACCGCAACACCCAGTCGCCCGTCTGCCTGCAACGACTGCAAAAGTTTCACGAGACTTCCCCGGACGGGTTCAAAGACCTGGTCAAGCTCTACGAGGAGGCGGTCCGCTCCTCCAAAAACTCCTCCAAGAACGGCCTGGCGATCATGCTGGCAAGCCTGCTGATGGAAAAAGGCGAGAACGAAAAAGCGGCGCGGGCGCTGGAAAACCTTCCGGCGGAAGCCCCGCTGGCGGGACACATCCTGCTGGCGGCCGCGCGCCAGGCCCGGGACGGCAATGGTTATCTGCCGGACGTTTCGCGGTCCATCGTCAACAAGACCAAACAGACCGTCTTCAAGTTCGCCTGTAGCGACTGCCGCGCTCCGGCGAGGGAATGGGCCGCCCACTGCCCGTCCTGCGGCGCGTGGGACGGCGTGACGTGGGGACCGTCCTGAAAGGAAACAGTTAATTTTCCGTCGGGTTGGCGAGGCGGCTGTCCAGGAGCTTGCTTCCCTTGGCGAAGGATTTTCCCGAAACAAGAAGTTGGTCCTTCAAAAGGAAATACAACCCCAGGTTGGGATATCGGGCGATGTCCATGGACAGGGACTGGGGCGTCCCATACTTTTCGATGAGGACGGAGAATTTATCGCCGATCTTGACGCCCGAGGCAAAACGGCCTTTAAAACCGGGCAATATGTCGATGCCCTCGACGGCCGTCCCCATGTTCAGGGCGCGGACGATCACGCCATGGTTGGGGTACTCGACGGCGACGCTGTCCGCGGCGGTTTCGGTCCCGCGGTAGATCTTCAAGGAATCCGGGTGGCCCAGCAGGACGAGGGCGTCCTTGAGCGGCATTCCCACTTTCAAGTTCTCTCCGATCACCAGGGCGCCGTCGGCGAACGCCTGGGCCGCCCAAAGGCACAACCCCAAAAAAACGGATACGGCCAATCTCGTTCTTCTCACGGTTCTCTCCTTCCGGCGCGACGCCCAGCGTGCCGCTGGACTCGACGCCGCCTCCCGCTTGACCCGCCGGGAAAATCGCGGATGACCCATCGCCGTTTTCAAGCTCATGGGCCTTCTTACCCTCTCCCCCCGCGGGAGAGGGACAGGGTGAGGGGAAAGTGGAAACGTAGATCCATCCCCCTCATCCTCGCCTTCTCCCGCCAGGGGAGAAGGAAAAACCAGGCGTACGCAACGCTCTCCTGCAAAAGGAGGCCGGGGGATTTGCCCACTCCCGGCCGCCTGGAACATTATAACCGAGATCGCCCCGTAAATCTCCGTTCAATCCTCGTCGCCGACCAGGTTCCTCCTGCGGTCCCGCTTCAGCCTGGATTTGTCTTTCTGGAACTTTCTCCACTTCACGGCGTCCTCCTTGCGGGGGACCTTGGAGGGCTCCGCCTCTCCGTCGTCCCACGGGTCCAGGGGGCCCGCGGCCTTGGCGGCGATTTTCTTGACATCGCGCACCGCGTACTTTTTCTGGTCCTCGTATTCCTTATAGGTCAACCCCGATTCCATTTCCACCAGGTCCTTCAATTTTTTCGAGTCCTGGCGCAGGAACAGGGCCTCGCCCCGGGTCTTGATCTCCTTGGCGTTCACCAGCCCGGTTTTCCAGGGATCGGGTATGCGGGAAAATCCGTGCAACGCCCCCGCCCAGGCCCCGACCAGGGCCCCGAGCTTGTCCGACTCCCGTCCCATGTTCACCGCGAGAGTCAGCGCGCCGGAGAAACCGTTTCCGGGCCGCAGGACCATGACCAGGGCCAGGGGCAACAAGGTCAACGCGTATCCCTGGGTGGCATGATAGATCTTGGTCTTGACGAACGCCGAGGCGTTCTGGCAAATCCATTCCGGGACCTGGCCGGGAGGAAGTTTCTCATGCATACCGCGCAGGGCGCGGAAGGTTTTGCTCATGGCGCGGGCGTTGCCGTCCTCTATCTTGTTCCACGCTTCGGGATGGCGTTCCTGGAAAAAGGTTTCCGCCTTCTCGCAAAAATCGGCGGCGGCCGTCAGGATTTTCGCCGCGTCCGGAGCGGTCTCGCCCGGCTCGGGCGTTTCCTCGGTCAGGAAAAAACCGGTCAAAAACCCGGTCAGCGCGGCCCCAACCGTTTCCCAGGGGCTGTTCGTGAACAGCAGGCAGGTCTCGACGGTCTGCCGGAGCGCGGCCTCGCCGTCGGGCTGGCAATAGAGGGCGATGGGGACCGACAACGTCGCGTAACCGCCGTTGGACGCGTTCTGGTCCGACCGGTAGTCCGTCTCCTTCCCCGGCAGATGTTCCGCGGCCTTGCGGAAGACGCCCTCGTAATGTCTGAACAGGCCAAAATAATGGTCCGGCCCCTCCCGCGCCATCTGCTTCACAAGGCTGGAAACGGCGTCCAGATCGGTCCGTTTGTTTTTCAGGAGACTGTCGCAAACGATCAGGTTTCTCTGGAACTGGCTTCCATAGAGGCCCTGCATCCGGTATTGGTTGATCCCCCTGCCGATGTACGGACGCATGTCCTTGTACCCGTCCGCCTGTTTGAAATACTGTGCGATGGATTCCGGTTTGAGACCCCTGACGGCCAGACCCATGGCGTCGCCAACCGCCATCCCAAACCAACCGCCGACGACTTTATCCTGTAAATTGTTCATGATTCGGATACGCGCGCATTGCGATATAGGAGTTAATGGATTGCGATCAATTGTGTGGGGCGGTCCTGGCAGGCAAGGATCATTTTCGCGGCGTTGTCGCCCAATGCCTGGGCCGCCGTAATGTGGGCGATCTCGCGGTGATTGTTCGTCTCGCTCAAGTGCATGAGGACGACGTGTTGCAAAAGGTCGTGGTTCAAATAGGACAGCAGTTCGGCGCAGGCTTCGTTGGACAGGTGTCCCACGTCGCTCTTGATCCGTTGTTTCAACGGCCAGGGGTACGGCCCGGCGTCGAGCATGTCGATATCGTGGTTGGACTCCACGAGGAGGGCGTGGGAGCGGCTCAGCCTTTCCCGCACGATGGGGGTGACCCTCCCCAGGTCCGTCGCGTGGCCCAGCTTGAGGGAGCCCCGCAAGACGACAAAGGCCACGGGCTCCTCCGCATCGTGTTCCGTGGGATAGGACTCCACGCGCAAGTCGCCGACGGTCACGCCATCCTCCTGTTTGAAGGCGCGCCAATCGGGCAATTCCCCGACGGCGTCCCTGATTTTCCGGTAAGTCCCCTCGGTCGAAAACACGGGAATTTTATGCTTGCGGGCCAAGGCGCCGACTCCCCGCGCATGGTCCGAATGTTCGTGGGTCAGGAAAACTCCGTGCAAATCCCTCGGCGACCGTCCGATCGCCGCCAGGCGCGACGCGAGTTCCCTTTCGCTCAACCCCGCGTCGATCAGGAGCCTGCCATTTCCCGACTCGATGTAGATGGAATTGCCTTTGCTTCCGCTGGATAAAACCGAGAAACTAAGTATGACTTTCCCCTTTCAGCATGTCCGGCGTTTATAAAGGTTTGGGGATGATAATGATTTCGTCCGTAAAAAAACGTTTCTGGCACTGCACGGGATCGGTCTTGGTTATGGATTTCTCAAAAGCCTTGTCGATGCGCAACCAGCGCTCCATCAAGTCGCCGGGGACGCCCGCCTCCTGGATGCTCTCGC
The DNA here is from genome assembly GCA_016207065.1 of Nitrospinota bacterium. Lineage (GTDB taxonomy): Bacteria > Nitrospinota > Nitrospinia > Nitrospinales > JACRGP01 > JACRGP01. The sequence goes on along the minus strand of JACQQK010000113.1, from coordinate 8,543 downwards.
GCAACAATTGGTGCCTCAGATCAAACATCTCCGGGGTGACGAACAGATGCTTGTGGGCGTTGATGGGCAACTGCCCGGAATAAATCTTGCCGCCCCCCATGTTGGAGGTCATGAAGTCCGTTTGCTGGTTCTCGATGGCCTTCTGGTCGATCCCCTTGAAAAATTGTTTCAGCCAGGGGTGGGAGTACAACTTGTCGTAAAATATCTTGTGGACGCGCTCCAACGCCGGCCTGCCGCCCAGTTGTTCGAATAGGGATGTGTCTTCTTGATTCATCGGCGTTCTCGCGGCCTCATGTCTTTTTCCTTTTGCTGTGGATCAGCGCGAAGGCGTCCATCAAATAGGCGTCGTTCATTTCTATGAAGCGGACGGCGATCCGGTATTTCCCGGGCGCCGGGTCGATCATCTGCTGGCAACGGACCACCAGCCCGGGGACCTCGTTCTCCTTCACGTTTTCTCCGCCGGGAAAAATCACGTACAGGCCCATTCCTTTTTCGATGGGCGTTTGCGAATAAAACGCCAGCCCCTCGACCGTCAGGTCCTCGACCTCGCCAAGCTCCAGCGTTTGATCCTCGCCGTAGGCGATGGAGACGGGAAAATTCAAATGCGCCCGTATAAATTTTCGTTTGTCCTCTTCTTCCGATCCCATCGCATCCTCTCCGGAAAGGGCGGCGAACGCCGGCCCGGCCCGCGATCAATCCTCGATCTGGGCTTTTTGCAGTTTGCCGCTGTAATCGACGTACACCGTTTTCCATTCCGTAAAAATTTCCAGCGCCGCGGCGCCCGCCTCGCGGTGACCGTTGCCGGTGCCCTTGGTCCCGCCGAAGGGGAGCTGGATTTCCGCGCCTATGGTCGAGGAGTTGATATACGTGATCCCCGTATCCAGGCTTTCGATGGCCGTGAAAGCCCGGTTGACGTCCTGGGTGTAGATCGCGGACGACAACCCGAACTTGGAATCGTTCACGATCTCGACGGCTTCCTCCAGTCCTCCGCACGCGATGATGGACAGGACCGGCCCGAAAATTTCCTCCTGGGCGATGCGCATGCGCGGGTCCACGTCGGCGAACAGGGTGGGTTGAAAGAAACTCCCGTCCTTGCATTCCCTGGCCGTATGATACGCGCCCCCGGTCAGCAAGCGCGCGCCTTCCTGCCTGCCGATTTCGCAATAGCGCTGGACTTTTTGCCGCTGGGATTCGTTGATCAAGGGCCCGACATCGGTCTTGGGGTCCAACCCGTCCCCGCAACGCAAGGACTGGGTCCTTCGCAAGAGGAGGTCCGTGAATTTCTTGAGGACTTTTTTGGCGACGATCACGCGGCTACAGGCGGTGCATCGTTGTCCGGTCGTGCCGAAGGCGCCCCAGATCGCCCCTTCCGCGGCCAAATCCAAATTGGCGTCGTCCATCACGATGATGGCGTTCTTGCCCCCCATTTCCAGGGAATAGCGTTTCATCCCCTTGGCGCACCGCTGGGAGATCTCCGCTCCCGTATCCGTCGAGCCCGTGAAGGAAACCAGGTTGACCCTGGGATGCTCGGCCAACGGGATCCCGACGGAGGGTCCGGAGCCCGTCACCATGTTCAAAACGCCGGGCGGGAGTCCGGCCTTCTCGAATAACTGGACGATGTTGACGAGGGACAGGGGCGTGTCGCTGGCGGGCTTGATCACCGCGGTGTTGCCCGCGATCAAGGCGGGGACCAGCTTCCACGAGGGGATGGCGTTGGGGAAATTCCAGGGAGTGATCGCGGCGACCACCCCGACGGGCATGCGGACGGACATGCAAAACTTGCCGGGCAGTTCCGAGGGGACGGTTTCTCCCGCCAGGCGCCTGCCTTCCCCCGCCCCGTAATAGGCCATATCGACGCCTTCCTGGACATCGCCCCGCGTCTCTTTCAAGACCTTGCCCATCTCCCGGGTCATGTCCCGGGCCAGGGATTCCTTGTTCTTGACCAGAAGCTCGGCAACGCGGTACAGAATTTCGCCGCGCTTGGGGGCGGGGGTTTTTCTCCACCTGGCCTGCGCGGCGAATGCGGCGGTCACGGCCCGTTCGACGTCTTCCCCGGAGGACTTCTGGAAACGTCCCAGGACTTGTTTGCAATTGGCCGGATTTAAATTGTCAAACGTTTCGCCTCCCGCGGAGGCGACCCATTTGCCGTCGATATAATTTTTGTAAACCTTGGCCATGCTCTATCCCTTAATCCGGCGAACCGCGGAACCGGGATGAGCGTAATGGGAGAAGGACTGGGCAGGCAATAACATGCCGGGCTGGATTGTGCGGAAGACGCTTTTCGGAAAATTTTCCTCGAATGGCGGGGCCGCGCGCATTGGAGATGATTCGAAATCGACTTAATCGATAATAATTCAATCTGGTATTGGCAATATAACAAATGCCGGAGGGAAGTCAAGGAGTTTTGGCGGCAACTCAACCCACCTCGTTCCAGGAAACGGTGGCGAACGTGGACTTCAACGAGCCCGCGGCATTATTGAGCGCCTCGCAACTGTAGAAAATGTCCGCGCTCCCGGTAAACATGGCGGAGGCATCAAGCTGGTTGCCCACCACCATCGCCCCGTAGATCTCGGCGGAGCCCGTCCCCGCCAGGACCCCCGTGCAGGTGGAACAGACGCCGATGAGGATCACGCCTTGAAAATTCAGGTTCCCCGTAATATCCAGATCGCCGTCGACGATCAACACGCCCACGCCCGACACGCTCCCGGTGATGCTCAAGTTACCGCTCACATACGATATCTGGGGGTTGGCGACCGTTCCCAGCGTCTGCCCCCCGGACAAGGAAGTAACGCCCAAGTCCGTGGCCAGAGGTTTCACGTCGTTGTAAAAATCCAAGGCCTTGGCGTAGGTGTACGTCGTTTGCCCATTGGCGATGTCGTGGTTCCCGCCAACGCCGTCGATTTTGTTTTCGGCGTTCCCGTCCAAGTCCTCCGTCGTGTTGGCGGCGCTGGCTTCCGTGGCGATCCCATGCTGGCTGGCGCAATCGGGATCGGCGGCGCCCGTCGTCGTATGTCCGGTCCCGTCCACCTCAAAGCCCGAACCCTGGGCGGAGATCTGCGCGGAGGGGCCCACCATCGTCACCGCCGCCGGGAAGCTGTCGGCGTTGATGTTTTTTTTGCGGACCAAGGCGCGCAGGGTTTTTCTCTTTCCCTGGGCTGTCAGGCCGACGGCCTCGATGTTGGCCAAGTCGTCCTTGTCGTTGTACAAGGAGCCGTCGCCGTCGTTGTTGTCGTAGAAACGGATGTTGTACGTCCCCCCGTTGAAAGACGCCGCGGTGTACTTGCCGGAGCCGATGGTCGCGGTCGTCGAACCCGTTATGGTAAACAAGCCGTTGTCCGTCGCCGTCGCGACGCTACCGTCCGGACCGGCCAGCAAGTCGTCGTAATTACTCGCCTTGACCAGGGACTTCGCGTGTTCCAGCCCGGCCTCCGCGATATAGAAAGCCGTCTTCAAGTCCTTGAAGTCCTGCGCCCGGTCCACGTCGGACGCCGTCATACGCATGGCGACGGGAGCCAAAACGACCAACAACACCAGAAACAGCAGGGACATCACGAGGGCCGTCCCCCGGTCGTTTCCCAACCGGTCCGGAAACGGCGCGGTCCAAGCCTGGCTCGTTAGAGCGTCCGGCAAAATGAAGCGACCATAACTCCCTCCCCCTTGACGGGGGAGGTCCAGGTGGGGGTGAAAAGCCGGTTCCACCCTCCCCCAGCCCCCTCCCCAGCGTGACGCTGGACTCAACAGGCTCGGCTCCGATGGCGAAGGGGAGTCATCGGGGGCAATCCGGGCTTGGCCATCCCGCTCCGGGGCGTTCCCTGGTCCAGGGAGGGAATAATTTTTGCGTCGAGCCAGCCGATTCGTTTTGTTAGACGCTCTTAAAATAGGCGGGCGGGTTTGCTTTTCCATGACTCGTCTCCTCACATCAAGTTCCGCAATTCGACGGCGGTGTCGTATTGCGCGGAAGCCGAGGCGTTGAGGGAATCTTGCAACGCAAGACTGATTTCTATCTTTCTGACGGCCGTCAAATCCGCGGCGGACAACGGGCTGGTCAGGGCCGCGTTCGCCGAGTTCCGGTAGACAAACGTCAAGCTCGTCGCGTTTTCGACCAGCGTGGAATCGGTCCCTCCGTCCACGGACTTGACGATTTTTTTGTTCGCGGCGTCATAGGAGTAGGCGACCGTATGGTATTTGTTCACGAAAATGGCGTCGTCCGTCGAATAGGCGTTGTCCGTCGCCGAAGACAGCGTGAGGACGTTGCCCGCGACGCTGGAGACCGTCGCCAGTTCCGCCTCCGAGGAGGCCGCGGTAAAAATAACGACGCTCTGGCCGGAGGCAAGGTCGGACGACCCGTCGCTGTCGACATCGGCGGCGGTCAGCGTGACCGTCGTCGCCGCGGCTGAAATATCGCTTGCCGCCGTCGCGGACACGTCGTCGCTGTTCGTCCTGTAGGTAATCGCGGTACTCGAGGCCGAGGAAACCGCCAGGCTGGCGGGCAAACCGTAGCCGGCCATGCGCAGGTCCTTGGCCAGCTCCCGGATGCCGTACCTTCCCAGGGCGCGGATATTGGTTTCGTCGTTTTGATTCTTGAAGAGCGTTTGTTGCCGGGTGAAGGTCACGGTCGCCAAACCCAGCAAAATCACGGCGGCGACAATGCCGATCAACAACTCCACCATGCCCGCTCCGCTTTGATTGTCCAAGGCTCGTTTGTGCATATCTATTGACTGATCAACGTGATCAAGGATACCGACTGCGGGTTCTCCTCGTTCCAGGTAACGGTTGCCGTCAAGGTCGATAGGTTTCCGGAGCCCCCGTTGGTCACCGACCAGGTCCGGGTGTAAACCGTATCCACCGTATCCGTCCCCGTCGTATCGTTCAAAACTCCCGTCAACGCCTGTCTTTTTAAGTCCTCCAGCTTCTCCTGGGCGCGATTGACGGCGACGGTGGTCTTTTTGCTATGCTCGTTCTGGTCGATGACGGAACCGGAAAACTGTATGTAGGCCAGCATTCCCGACACGATCAGGACCGTCGCGATCAGGATCTCGACCATGGTGAAGCCGTCTTCGTTGGCGCCTATTGATTTTTTGCGGCTCATAAACAACATACCCCGAATGGCTCTAACCTCCCACCGCATATATTAAAGATGTGGCTTCACCCTATAAAAAGCAAAACCCAAGCCAAAAAATATAAAATAGCTCCGTTTTTCAATGATTTTTATAATTTACTGATAATACAAGCATTAAATAAATACAAAACATACCATATTGGCGCATTGACTTATAAAAATATTAAAATATATCGCATGATTGTCTTTTATTATACCACAATGCTCGACATGTGGTCATAAAAATCCAAATCATGCGATAATGAAAACCAGGGTCGACGAAGAAAAAAGAAAGGGGGCTTTTTCACCGCAACAGACGCCGCCTGACAACGCAAAGCATACAAAGGGAGGCAATTCAAATTCCCCCATCCATTCTTTATGGAGTGCAACGCCTCCCGGCTTTGCATGCAACGCGAGGACGCGTTGCACTCCAAAAAAGTCTTTCTTGATTTTGCTTTTCTTTGCGCCCTCTGCGTCTTTGCGTGAAAAAGGTTTTTGGTTTGCGGTTTTCTAAACGGGAGAGCGGGAGCAGTGGCGGAGTTATTCGCCGATTCGCAGTTGGGCCATTTCCCCCTGGTAGGAAAAAACGGCGAAGCTGGGCTGGACTTCCTTGAGCGTGGCGCCGGAAATTTCCTCGCCCACTTTCATTTTCTGGCTGATGTTCTGGAGGGACGCGACCAATATATAACTGGCGGGGTTGTCCTTTCCAAAATAAATGATCCCTTTCACCTTGACGCCGGGAATACGGATCGGGCTATAGGGTAGCGGATCGTTTTTCGGACGGACGACGGCCTCGACTTTCTCCACTCTGGAGTTTTCGATGATCGCGTTGATGTCCTTAAAATCGGGAACGCTTCCCTCGGCGGCTTCCCGGTCCAGTCCCGCCTGGGGCTGGGCCTGCAACTGAGGTTGCGCCGGGGACGGCGGCGCCGGTTTCGCTCCAGCGTTCCGCGCCGGAACTTCCGGAAGAGCGATTACGGGAATGGGCTCCTCGGCGGGACCGCCTTTGCCGTCCTCTTCCCCAATACTGGCGAGAGGGATGCCCAACCGCTCCTCCTTTTTCTCCTCCCGCGCCGGGGTCGGCGGCGTGACGCCGGGTTCATTACCGCCCCGCGCTTGCGCCGGGGCGGGCGTGACAGTTTCCTCCGGCTTCGAAACCGCGGGCGGCGGGCCCGCCTTGGGCGCCGGGGCCCGCCGAACGGCGGACGCCGTTTCGCTCTTCCCCGTTTCCGGCTGGATCAAAAAAACGCCAAGCCCGACTCCCACGGCGATGCCGCCGATGACCAGGGCCGAAAAAATCCGGACGGGGCTTGGCCTTTCCCTGTTCGAACGGGAATAGACCGGCGGTTCTCTCCGCAAAACCATCCCCTTCAAGTCCAATCCCTGCTCGAGAACGCTTTTCTCTTCCTCCAGTTTTTTCAGGATGTCGAGGATCGTGCTCACGGCGAGACCAGTTTGGGAACGGAATAAATGTTCAAGAGGTTGTACAGCATGATCTTGCTCTCGGCGTCGAATTTGCCGTCGTCCTTGATGTTGTACTTTCGTTGGAATTTGAGGACCGCGTCCGCGGTTTTCTGTCCGTACACGGCGGCCTCCAAGCCCTGGAAAAATCCCAGCAGGCGGAGGTTCTTTTGCAACCACACGGATTCCTTCCCCTTGAACCCCAATTCCATTTTTTGCGGGAGTTGCTCGAAATCCTCCCAGAAGATGATCGCCTTGCGGTTCCACAGGGGATCGACGGCGGAAAGCGGGACCTCCATGGCGTCCGCGGAGCCGAAGACCCCGGTATCGCCTTTCACCTGGGTCAACGCAAGGTATTTGACTCCCTGCGAGTTAGGAAGGGTGAGTTCCAGCAGGGCCGGGTAGTTGAACTCGAGCAGTCGCTTGAAATCGCCGTTCAGTTCGAACGGCAAAAGTCCGTAATCCTTTTCGAGACGGTCGAAAATCTTTCCGTCCACTCCGGCCAGGTTTTCCGGCAGGACGTTCCAGCTTTTGAGGAGCCACTTCGCCGCCGCCACCCTGCTGTCCATGTAGGACAGGCTCGACAGATACGTGACGACTGACTCCGTTTTGGAAAACGCCAGGGACCCCGCGGCTTTGCCGGTTTTTTGCGGAGCGGGATGGCCTGGCTCCGATTGCTCTCGACCCAGCGTGACGCTGGACTCAACGCCGCCGCGCGCCGGCGCCGAGGCGGAATGTGGCTCCCCCTTGTAAAGGGGGCTGGGGGGATTCGCATTTCGGCGGTCGCTCAAGGCGTCATCGAGGGCCATCCGAGTCGAGCCCTCTGGCCCCGGCGCCGTCGCGCCAGGGGCGCCTGCTTCCGCGGCCGCGGGTTTACCGCGCGCCGGCGCCTCTCCGGCCGGATCCAACGGCGCGTTGGCGGGCGACGGGTTGCCCGGAATCAATTTGCCCGAATCGGCGAAATCCAGCGGGTCCTCCCGGATGGTCTCGCGAATGTCCTTCCCGGACGCCGAATTCAGTTTGGGGATCGAAATCCAGTTGACCGCCGAATAGACGGCCCCGCCCAGCAGTATCGCCGGGACCATGCCTTTCCAGAACATCCGTGTCCAGGACGGCGGCAGGGTCAACCCGCCCACGTCCTTGGCGGCCCTGTGCACGATCTTCCCCGAGACCTTCTTGACGCCCAGGGTGTAGGCGATCAGCAAAGTCCGGTCGGCCAGCACGTTGATCATCCGGGGAATGCCCTTTGAATACTCGTAGATCAACTCGAAGGCGCGGTGCGCGAAATGGACCTTGCCCTTGCCCTTGGCCACGTTGAGGCGGTGCTGGAGGTAACCGCGCGTCTCCTCCAGGTTCAAGGGGAGCAGTTCCCACTGGATGGTGATCCGCTGGCGGAGTTGCCGCAACTCCTCCTTGGCGAGGTGTTTGTCCAGCTCGGGCTGGCCGATCAGCACGATCTGGATCAGTTTCTCGGTTTCCGTTTCGAGGTTGGAGAGCAACCGCAACTGCTCCAGCACGGCGGGGTCGAGGTCCTGGGCCTCGTCGATGATGACCGCCACGCGATGGCCGCTCTTCCGTTGTTCCAGTAAAAAATGGTTCAGGTGGTCGGTCAATTCTTTTTTACTGGCGCTGTCCGCCGGCAGGCCCAATTCGACGTTGATGGCCTGCAACAGTTCCAGCGCGTTGACGCAGGGGTTGAAGATATAGGCGATATGGAAATCGCCGCGCAGTTCCCTGAGAAAACTCCGGCAGATGGTGGTCTTGCCCGTCCCCACCTCGCCGACGATCTTGAGAAACCCGTTGTTCTCCTGCATCCCGTAAACCAGATGCGCCAGGACTTCTTTATGCTTTGGGCTGAGGTACAGATACTTGGGGTCGGGGGTGAGGTCGAACGGTTTTTCCGAGAAGCCGAAATACTCCTGATACATGTTACGTTGCCGGTTTTTCTTTTCTCCCCGGTCGAGTTCCGGAAGGAGCGAGGATT
>JACQQK010000112.1 GCA_016207065.1 Nitrospinota bacterium | reverse complement strand
TCGACCAGTCCCTCGGAGGACATCTCGAACACGCCGATTTCCGGGGTCGAGCCGAAACGGTTCTTGATCGCCCGCAGGACCCGGTAGGAATGGCCGCGCTCGCCCTCGAAATAGACGACGGCGTCCACGATATGCTCCAGGGTCTTCGGCCCGGCGATGGCGCCGTCCTTGGTGATGTGGCCCACCAGGAACGTGGGCAGTCCGCGCTCCTTGACCTCCTGGAAAACTTTAAAGGCGACCTCGCGGACCTGGCCGATACTCCCGGGCGCCGATTGCAATTCGTTGGAATAGAACGTTTGGACGGAGTCCAGGACCAGGACCGCGGGCTTGACCTGGGCCGTCAGGCGCAGGGCCTCCTCGATGCATATTTCCGAGCAGACCAGCAGGTTGTCGGAAAGGGTCCCGAGGCGCTCGGCGCGCATCTTGATCTGCTGGGGGGATTCCTCGCCGGAAACGTAAAGGACTTTCTTGCCCGTCCGGGCGATGCGTCCCATGCATTGAAGCAACAAGGTGGACTTGCCGATGCCCGGATCGCCGCCGATCAGGACCAGCGAGCCCGCCACCGCGCCGCCGCCGAGCGTCCGGTCGAACTCTCCGATCCCGGAGACGATGCGTTCCTCGGCATGGGAAGAGACGCGGGTCACGGGCAGGGCGCCCTCGGTCTTCCCCGAGGCGGAACCCGATCGGGCCTTCGCGGTTTCCCGGGGCCGCGTCAACTCCTCGGCGAACGTGTTCCAGCCGCCGCACTCCGGACATTTGCCCAGCCACTTGGGCGCCTGGTGACCGCACGATTGACAGACGTAAATGGAAACTTCCTTGGCCATGGCGGGAAGTGAGTTAGGGACCGTTATCCCCGTGAAAACGGGGAATCCAGTATTTTCATAAGGGTTTTCTGGATATCCCGCATTCGCGGGCATGACGTTTTTTGGGCAAGAAGGGGCTTCCCCGCATCCTCTAACGTTCCGCGGGGGCTTTCCTGGGAGCTTTTTCCTGGGGCGCGGAGGGCGCTTTCTTCTCGCGCTTTTCCGGCGCCTTTTTGACCTCATGGGAAGAATTGGACTTTTTGCGCAATTCCTCGATCATCTCCGCCATCTCCGCCTGACTTTTCACGATCTGGTCGATTCTCTCCTGCTGGCCCCTGGCGTTCTGCTCCATTTTCCCCTGTTCCAGGGCCATGGTCTTGAGGATCTCGATCAGCTTGCCCAATTTCTCGTTGGCGAGGTCGATATTGGCCAGCCCGGGCTCCGTCTTTTGCATCGACTGGTCAAGTTTCGCCTCGATCTGCGAGGAGTGGACCGCGATTTCCCTGGACGAGTCGATCAGCTTGTTGAATTTCTCGTTGGTCGCCTGGCTGGCGCCGCGGACCTGTCCCACTTGGTCGTTCAGGGAGGTCAGGGCCGTCCCCAAATTGGCGTTTTGCGTCTGCAAAACCCTCAACCCCTCCGCCAGCTTGCCGGATTTCTCGTCCGCCACGCGCAGGTTCTGGCTCAAGAGGTCCAGGGTTTTCAGGTTCTGATCGAACTGGGCCTGGACGGCGACATGGTCCTTGCCGATATTATCCAGCTTGACCCCCATGATCTCCTTGAGTTTCGCGATCGTTTCGCGGGTCAACCCGATATTGGCGTTCACGTCCTGCAAATTTTTAGCGAGGGCGTCGGTCTTGACGCTCACGGCCTGGTTCTCCTGCAACGCCCGCGAGAGGATTTCGATCATCTTTTTATTGTTCGCGTCGATGTTGGCAAAACCGGAGGCGGACGTTGCCTGGGAGGCGGCAATGTTTGAGGAAACGGAGGTCTGGAAGTTGTTGATGGCCGCTACGATGGCCGTCAGAGATTCGCCGGTGGACCTGGCGAGGCCCTCGTTTGATTTCTGATTGATCTTGGCCATGTTCTCCAAGTCCATGGCCAGATTCTGTTTCAGCTTCTCCAGCAGGGCCAGCATTTCGCCTCGCAACACGGCGGACGATTCGCGCTGGTTCTTTTTCAGGTCGTCCAGCTCGTATTTTAATTTACCGTCCAGTTCCAGCACCTTGCCTTCGATTTTACCGACTTTCCCGCTCATCCGCGCTTCCGACTGCTCCATCATTCCTCGCAGTTCCGTGAGAGCGTCCTTAACGGTATTGATCTGGGACTGGACATTCGCCTGGCTGGTTTGCAGGCTTTTCATTTGATTGTCCAGGCTTTCAACCAGGCGGGTGTTGATCTTCTTGAGCTCGACGAAGACCCGGTCCCAGTTTTCCTTGTCGCTACCGAACATGTCGGCTTGCGCGGCAACGACCGGCAGAAAAAAACCGGCCAGCGAAACGGCGCCGAGAAACGTTTTAAAAGTATTCATCGCTCTTGAGTTTTATGTTGAACGGGACGAGTATTTTCGCGGATCAAGGTACCACCGAATTCGCGAAGGGGGAAGCGTTTTGTTTAGGGGGCGGTCAACGCGGGCCGCGACGGGAACCGGTTCCCGCCGCGGCTTCGGCGTTGAATAAAGAAACTACGTTGCAGGAATGGGTTTACTTGGAAACCATGAAATGCGCCCGCCGGTTCTGCCACCAGCAATTTTCGTTGCTTTCGTGGCAGAAAGGCCTTTCCTCGCCGTAGCTGATGGTGTACACCTGGCCCTCGGAAACGCCCAGCGCCATCAGGTATTTCTTGGTCGCGGTCGCCCGGCGTTCGCCCAGCGCCAGATTGTAGTTATTGGTGCCCCGTTCGTCGCAATGCCCCTGGATCTCCACCTTGGCGCCGGGGTGCTGTTTGATCCACTCGGCGTTTTTCTGGAGGGTCTTTTTGGAGTTGTCGTCCAGGTCGTACTTGTCAAACGCGAAATGGATGTCGTCCAAATCCGTCGTGGCCTGGAAGGGCAACATCCTGGCTTCCTGCATGGCCTTCTCGCCCGCTCCAGCCCCGGCCTCGCCGCCCGGCAGGCCGCCAAAACCCTCGGCTCCGCCCGCGCCGCCCCGTTCGCCCGGCAAGCCGCCGTCTCCGGCTCCGCCCGCGCCGGGAAGAGCGGCAAATCCTTCGGCGCCTGGCTTACCGCCCTCGCCGCCTTCCTTGCCGGCCTTCTCTCCGACAGATCCTTCCTCGAGGAACCCGCCCTTGCCCGCGCCCAATTCGCCCGGTAGCCCGCCGACGTCCTCGCTCTTGGGCGATGGCGCCAATTCGGCGAATCCGGCTTGTTCCCCGCCCTTGGACTCCACTTCCGGAGGCATCAACTTTTTAGCGCATCCGCCCATGAACCACACCGCAACGACCACGATCAAAAACCGAGCAAAATTTTTCTTCATCATATAAGCCTCATATTATTAGGTTGACTTTAACCACCACTCACGGAATCGGTAAACCGCCAAATCCTCTGTTCGCTTGAACCGCAATTCAAAATACCATATAACTCACGGATTTTTTTCACGTTATAAGCTTTCAAGGAAAATAATTTGACATTAAATTATACCAAATTTACACATACAATACAACCATTATAAATCCCAGACGGCCAGCCCAAAAACAAAAACGTCTTTCATATCAATCCGTTACAAGCGACCGATTGTACCATTGCCCTATACGATGGCAAAGCCGTTTCGGGGACCGGCTGGCCACCGCCAGCCATCGGCTCATCCGAAATACAATACACCTTTACTGTAAATATAATACAGGCAGGACCGTCTTTCAAGCGGAAAAACTACTGGGTCGGGTTTGGGGACCAAGCGGGACTGGACGCCCCGTTCGTCAAAAAGGTAAGTTGTCTGGACTTTTCACCTCCTACTCTTTTAATAAAAATGTCCGTCTTGCCATTTTCCGTCCTGCCGTAAGCGATGAACCGCCCGTCCGGGGACCAGGCGGGACCTTCATGACTTCCAGGCTCGGAGGAAAGCTCGTCCGCCTTCTTCGTTCCGATATCGTAAACTTTTATCCGGAATTTTCTTCCGACGCGCGCCGTATGGGCGATTTTATCGCCGTCGGGCGACCATGCGGGATTGTCGTTATACGAGCTATCGAAGGAAATCCTTTCCACCTTCGCTTGGTCGCCGAGTTGCGAATCCATGATATAGATTTGCGGCGACCCGGTCCCCGACCGGTCCGAGGTGAAAACGATCTGCTTGCCGTCGGGCGACCACGAAGGCGACGTGTCGATGTTAAAATGACGGGTGAGCCGGGTCAAGCGCAAATTTTTCTCGAGGACATAAATTTCCGAGTTCTGGTCCTTGCTCAAGGCCAACGCGATCTTGGAGCCGTCGGGCGACCATGAGGGGGCGGCGTTCAGGCCGGGCAATTTCAGGATCGGCCTCCTGCCCTTGCCGTAGCCGTTGATCATCACGAGGTCGGGATTGTGCTCGGCGTAGGACGTGTAAACGATGTAATTGCCGTCGGGCGACCAGGCCGGGGACAGGGCCACGGACCGGTCGCGGGTCAGCTTTTGCAGGCCGAATCCGTCGAAGTCCACCGTGTAGATCTCCTTGTTCCCGTCCTCCTTGGATAGGAACGCGATCCGCGTTTCGGCCACCCCGCGTTTTCCCGTCAACTGGGCCACCACCTCGTCGGCGAAGCGGTGCATGGTCCTGCGGAGAAAGTCCTGGGTCCCCGTGTACCTTTTGCCGATCAAGAACTTCCGGTTCACCGCGTCGTAGAGGCGGAACACGCACGTGAAGTTTTTGTTCGCGGGGTTGATCCCGTATTCGGTTTTAATCACCCATTGGACTCCCAGAGCGCTCCATGCGGCGTAGTCCACGCCGCTCGAGTCCCGCTCCTTCTTCTCCTGTTCCTGGAAGACCACGCGGTTGATGGGAAGGAAAACCTCCGAGAGCTTGAGGTCGTTTTCCAGGATGTTCCGTCCGTCCTCTCCGGTACCGGCGGGGTCTTTCGAGTCCTCGGCCAGTTTGAAATTCTGGACGGCGATGGCGACCTCGGGCCGGGTCTCGCGTTTCAATTCAATCTGGACTTCCGGCTGGCCCGCCATCGGGACGGGAAAGACCGCGGCAAGCGACATCAGGAGCGCAAACGCGCGGGGAACGGCTTTATTGTTGATAGACATATTTGAACCGGATGGTGATGTGAAGGTTGGGTTCTTTCAATTCCGCCGGGAATTTCGGGAAAGGCTCGGAATCGAGTATGGCGCGGACCGCGAGCGTATCCAACTGGTCTTCTCCGGAGGAATTGTCGACAAAGGGTTTCCCAATATTGCCTTGCGGAAAAACGAAAAACGAAACCACGACCTCATTATGCTCCGCCCCCAGCGGGCTTTTCCAATTGGAAAGCACTTTTTCACGGATCGTCCCGACGTACAAGGACAAAATGTCCGTCGCCAGGGGACCGGGTTTGGCCTGGGACAGGGCGGCCTGACTTTGCGCGCCCTGCGGCGGTTTCCCCTCCTCGGCCCTGCTCTCCTTCCGCGCGACGGGCGCTTTTTCCTCGGTCGGGATCTCCAGTTTTCGCAAAAGACTGGAAAACTCCTCGGAACTCTTCTGTCCCGAGGAGATGGAGATGTCGATCTCCCTGGGCTTTTTCTTCTCCGGGGCGGGCAACGCCGGTTTGACGGCCTGCAGTTCGGCGGTCCGCTCTAATTCCTTGAGGAGCTCGGCGGCCGTTTTCTCCTTTTTCTCCTTTTCCGCCGCCTTCTTGTTCAACAACGCCTGCAACTCCAACTCCTGCAAATCCACGCTTTCCTTTTTTGGAGCGGGTTTCTCGGCCTTCTTGACCTCGGGCGGAGCGGGCTCCTTCATCTTGAGGGAGTCGAAACCCTCGAGCGACTCCTCCACCTTGGGGAGAGCGGGGAGAAAGGGCTTTTTAGCCTCCGCCTTCCTGGCCTTGAGATCGTCCAGTTCCTTGAAAGTCTCCTTTAAAGGAGGCGGTTTTTTTTCGGGCCGCTTTTGCGGGACGGCGGACGGCTTCAACTGGGCCAGCCGGTCGAGTTCCTCCACCATCCCGGGCTTTTTGGGCTTTCCGCTCAGGCTCTCCAACTCCTTGACGATCTTGGAGGCGATTTCGGGTTTCTTGACGACGGGCGGTCCCGCGATTTTTTTCGCCTCGGGTTGGGGAGGGGGCGGCGGGGCCGCCGGTTTGGCTTCCGGCGGGGGCGCGGCCTCCTGCCGGGGCTTGGGGACCTCCTTTTCCCGGACCGGCGTTTGCGCGCCGGAGCTTTTTCCGGACGGGACATCGACCATTTGCACGTTGAACGTCGCGATGATCACGCGTTGCGGAGCTTTCGGTTTGGGCAGATACATAAGGACGACGATGAAAAACAAATGCAAAAAAACGGACACAACCAGCATCTGGTTGAAGTCCGAGGACGACGCGAATTCCGGTTTCATAGCTCCGGCGGTTCGGTCACCATGCCGATGCGCTCGACGCCCGTCCGGCGGATGGCGGCCAGGACCTTCATCACGAAACCGTAATCGAGGGTTTTGTCCGCGCGAAAATAAACCTCCCCGTCCTTTTTCTTGCCGACATAGTCCTCCAGCTTGGACGCGAGGACCATCAAGGTCGCCATTTCCTCCTGGTTCCAGTAAATCCGCTTGTTGCTCTTCAAGGTGACCGTGGGGACCTCCTGGATTTCCACGGAGGCGGTGGCTTCCTTGGGCAATTGGACGTCGAGCCCGTGTTGCATCAATGGGGCGGTGATCATGAAAATCACCAACAACACCAGCATGACGTCGACGAACGGCGTGACGTTGATCTCCGACATGAAGGACCGCCGCCGCTCTTCCAACGGGTGGGTCCCCCTGATGCTACGCCTGGAGCTTGCGGAACGTTTGGTCAAGGTTTACCTGGCGAGGGAAATCGAGCCGGAG
>JACQQK010000014.1 GCA_016207065.1 Nitrospinota bacterium | reverse complement strand
CTGGAGCGGGGCGACATGTCTCCAAAGGAGCAGAGATTGTTTTCGTTGTTGTCTTCCGAGGAAAAACATATCGACTCCCTGATAGAAAACAGTCAATTGTCACCCGCGGAAGTTTCCGCTACACTGGTCCAATTGGAGTTGAAAGGGTTGGTCCGGCAACGGGACGGCAAGATGTTTATCGCAAACCATGTTTGACGCGGACGAGGTTTTATGAGCAAATCGTTGTTGATAGTCGAATCCCCCACGAAAGTTAATACCCTCAAGAAATTCATCGGCAAGGACTTTATCGTCAAGGCCTCGGTGGGTCACATCAAGGATTTGCCGAAAAAGAAATTGGGCGTTGATATCGATAACGATTTCAAACCCGACTACATCACCATCCGGGGCAAGGGCAAGATCCTGGACGAATTGAAGGCGGCGGCGAAGAAGGTGGAGAACATTTACCTGGCCCCGGACCCCGACCGCGAAGGGGAAGCGATCGCCTTTCATATACAGAACGAGGTCGCCAAGTTGAACAAGGGGAAAATCTACCGCGTCATGTTCAACGAGATCACCCAGCGCGCCGTCACCGAAGCCATCAAGCATCCCACCGAGCTCAACGTCAACAAGGTGAACGCGCAACAGGCGCGGCGGATCCTGGACCGGCTGGTGGGCTACAAGATCAGCCCGTTGCTGTGGAAAAAAGTGCAGAGGGGGTTGAGCGCCGGACGGGTGCAGTCGGTCGCCTTGCGCATGGTGTGCGACCGGGAGAAGGAAATCCGCGAGTTCAAGCCGCAGGAATACTGGACCATCGAGGCCGACCTGGAGGGGAGCCGCCCGCCGCCGTTCCAGGCCAAGCTATTCAAGATCGGCGCGGACAAGGCCGAGATCCCCAACCAGGCAGAGGCCGACTTGATTTTGAAGACGATAGGCGCGGGGCCTTTCGTCCTGGAGGACATCGTAAAGAAGGAAAGAAAACGTAACCCTTCCGCCCCGTTCATCACCAGCACGCTTCAACAGGAGGCTTCGCGGAAACTGAATTTCTCGCCGAAGAAGACGATGATGCTGGCCCAGAGGTTATACGAGGGGTTGGACCTCGGCCCGAAAGGGACGGTGGGCTTGATCACCTACATGCGTACGGACTCGACGCGCGTCGCCGACGAGGCGATCGAGGCGGTGCGAGGGTTCATCGCCGGGCGGTTTGGGAAGGAATTCCTCCCGGACGCCCCGAACGTTTACAAAAGCAAAAAGACCGCGCAGGAGGCGCACGAGGCCATCCGTCCCACCGACGTCAACCTGGACCCCGCCTCGGTAAAAGAATACATGGAGAAGGACCTTTTCAATCTGTACGAGTTGATCTGGTCGCGGTTCGTGTCGTGCCAGATGTGCCCCGCGGTCCTGGACACCACGCAGTTCGACATCCGCGCGGGGAACTATCTTTTCCGGGCCAACGGTTCGGTCGTCAAGTTTTCCGGATTCCTCCAGGTTTACGAGGAAAGCATGGACGAGGTCCTGGATGCCTCGGGCAAGGCGAACGACCGCCTCCTGCCCCTGCTCGAAAAGGGAGAGACCCTCAAATTGTCGAGGATCGCGCCGGAACAGCATTTCACCCAGCCGCCGCCCCGTTATACCGAGGCCTCCCTGGTCAAGGCCCTGGAGGAGAAAGGGGTGGGAAGACCCAGCACTTACGCTTCCATCATCACCGTGATCAAGGAACGGGACTACATTAAAACGGAGGAGAGGAAAATCTACCCGAACGAATTGGGAATCCTGGTCTCCGACCTTCTGGTGGAGAATTTTCCCGATATCATGACCGAGGAGTTCACCGCCAACATGGAAGACCAGTTGGACCAGATCGAGGAGGGGAAAACGGAGTGGGTGAAGACGCTGAAGTCGTTTTACGGTCCCTTCCAGAAAGACCTGGAAAAAGCGGAAAAGAGCATGCGCGACGTGAAAGGCAAAATGGAGCAAACCGACGAGGTCTGCGAGAAATGCGGCAAACCCATGGTGATCAAATGGGGCCGTTTCGGGAAGTTCATGGCTTGTTCCGGTTATCCCGAATGCAAGACCACCAAGGAGATTGGCGAGGGGAATGCCTCCCAGAAAAACGGCGCGAACGAGCTCGTGGAGGGAAGTTGCGAAAAATGCGGGGCGGCCCTCGTCATGAAGATAGGCCGCTTCGGGAAATTCATCGCCTGCTCGGAATATCCCAAGTGCAAATTCACCAAACCCGTGAGTCTGGGCGTGTCCTGCCCGCGGGAGGGATGCAAGGGGTACGTTTCCGCCCGGCGCACGAAGAAGGGCAGGACTTTTTACGGTTGTAGCGAGTACCCGAAGTGCGATTTCACTTCCTGGGACAAGCCGGTCGCGGAGGAGTGCCCGCAATGCAAGGCCCCTTACCTCGTGGAGAAATGGAAGAAGGACGAGGGAAAGTTTTTGATGTGCGTGAAGGAAGGATGCGGTTACAAGAGCGCCTCCGCCGCGTGAGGGGGACTCGATGAAAAAACGTCTGACCGTGATCGGCGGCGGGCTCGCCGGGTCGGAAGCCGCATGGCAGGCGGCCGAGCGCGGCGCGAGCGTGGTCCTTTATGAAATGCGTCCGCGCAACCCGACCCCCGTCCATAAAACGGACCTGTGCGCCGAGCTGGTTTGCAGTAACTCGCTGGGCAACAACCGGGAACTCAGCGCGCCGTTCCTCTTGAAAGAGGAACTGAGAAAACTCGGCTCCCTGGTCATCCGCGCGGCCGACAAGCATTCCGTCCCCGCCGGGGCGGCCCTTGCGGTGGACCGCAATCGGTTCGCGGGGGAAATCACCCAGGCCCTGCTCGACCATCCGAACATCGCCCTCGTCCGCGAGGAAGTCCGGGAGATCCCCGCGGAGGGGCCGGTCATCGTCGCCACCGGCCCTCTGACCTCGCCCGCCCTGGCCGACGGCATTTCGACCCTGATCGGGCAAAATTACCTTTATTTCTACGACGCTCTGTCCCCCATTATCGACGCCGGAACGATCGACTTCGAGAAAACGTTTTTCGCCTCCCGGTACAACAAGGGCGACGACGACTACCTGAACTGCCATTTGAACGAAAAGCAGTACCGGGAATTCGTGAAGGAGTTGCGGGAAGCGGAGAAAGTTCCCCTCAAACCGTTCGAAAAACCCGTTTACTTCGAAGGGTGCATGCCCATCGAGGAGTTGGCGATGCGCGGGGAAATGACCCTCGCGTTCGGCCCTCTCAAGCCGGTCGGCCTCGAGCATCCCGAGACGGGAGAAAAGTTTTTCGCGGTGGCGCAACTGCGGCGGGAGAACCGGGAGGGGACCGCTTACAACCTGGTGGGGTTCCAGACCAAGCTCACTTATCCGGAGCAGAAGAGGGTGTTAAGGACGATCCCTGGACTGGAAAACGCGGAGTTTTTCCGCTACGGAGCCATCCACAGGAACACCTATATCAACGCCCCCGGCCTGTTGACCCCGGAGTTGAACTTGAAGACCCGGCCCGACGTATATTTTGCCGGTCAGATCATTGGCGTGGAGGGGTATGTCGAGTCGTGCGCCATGGGTTTGCTGGCGGGTTTGAGCGTCGTCAACCGGCTGAAAGGGGAGTTATTCGTCCCGCCGCCCCCCGAAACCGCGTTGGGGGCCTTGTTGAACTACGCCACCCAGAAGAGAAAGACCGAGTATCAGCCCATGAATATCAACTTCGGCCTTTTTCCGGCGATCGACGCCAGGGTCAGGAATAAAAAACTGCGCAACGAAACCATCTTCCGCCGGGCCTTGGCAACCCTCTCCGCCTGGCGGGAACGAAACCTTTGATCGTCGTCAGACGATACAGACGGCCAGGACCTGCTTGAGGTCGCTATCCCCCTTGAAGATTTTCCAGATCCCGTCTTGTTTCAGGGTGGTCATGCCTTCCTTGATGGCCTGCTCGCGGAGTTGTTCCACCAGGGACTTTTGCATGATCATCCGCTTGATCGTCGCGGTGCCTTCAAGGCATTCGTGGATGCCGGTCCGTCCGGCGTAGCCGGTGTTGTTGCATTTTTCGCACCCCACGGGTTTTTTCAACATCAGGTCGTCGGCATACTGGATTCCCAACGAGGGGAAATATTCCTCGCCGTATTCGTGGACAAGGATGTCGAACTCCTCGCGGGAGGGATGGTAGTCGGCCTTACAGTGTTTACACAAGGTGCGCACCAACCTCTGGGCGAGGATCAGCAACAGGGCGTCGGCGAAGTTCAGCGGATTCATGCCCATGTCGAGCAGGCGGGTGATGGTTTCCGGGGCGGAGTTGGTGTGCAGGGTGCTGAACACCAGATGGCCGGTCAAGGACGCCTCCAGGCCGATGGCGCAGGTTTCCGCGTCGCGCATTTCGCCGACCATGATCACGTCCGGGTCGCCGCGCAGGAAGGAGCGCATGGCGCGGGCGAAGTCCAGCCCGATTTTGCTCTGCATCTGGACCTGGCGCAAGCCTTTCTGGGTGATTTCCACGGGGTCCTCGGCCGTCCAGATCTTGATGTCCGGGGTGTTGATGAAACCGAGGCACGAATGCAACGTCGTGGTTTTTCCCGATCCGGTCGGCCCCACCACCAGGACAAGCCCGTAAGGTTTGTCGATCATGGCCTTGATCAATTTCAGGTTGCGCGGCGAGAAGTTCATGTTGTCGAGCGGGATGGGCTTGCTGGCCGCCAGGATGCGGAGGACCGCGTCCTCGTTGCCGCCGACGGTGGGACAGGTGGCGACGCGGTATTCGATTTCCTTTTTTCCGTATTTCATTTTGATTTTTCCGTCCTGCGGCAGGCGCTTCTGGGCGATGTCCAGCCGGGTCATGATTTTGATGCGGGAAATGATCGCCTGCTTGTATAGG
>JACQQK010000018.1 GCA_016207065.1 Nitrospinota bacterium | reverse complement strand
GGTATACGCCCAATCGAAAAGGACGGCTTTATAAAAAAATTTCATCCTGCAAGTATCGCGAATGTTATTTTTGTAGGGTCGAGGATCAAATCCACAGGCTGGAGAAACGGAGCGGGGTAAAGAGTTAACACATTATAATTCAACGAGTAGAATCAAACCTCCGTTTTCTTTTGAATCGATCGCCGAGGCGAGCCTAAAACGGCCCGCGAGGCATTTTTACGACCCGGAGTATACGAACCCCCGCTTTCCAAGCTATAATAGCGCTTGTATCCGAATTAAGAAACCCCCAAAGCCTGCAATCAACCGCCGAAGGGAAAACGTGGTCACCGATCTTCGCCATTTCAAAAAATCCCCCAAACACGAACCCACCAACAAGGAACTCGTGGAAGAGGCCGTTTCCCTGGGTTGCGTCAAGGCCAAGGTCATCTTGACCAAGACCATCTCCCTGGGGCGATGGGTCAAACTGCAGTGCCAGTATGGATGCCCCTTTTTTGGGATGCGGTTTACCTGTCCGCCTTGTTCCCCCAACGCCGACGAGATGTCGGAAATCCTGCTGGACTATCAAAAAGCCATACTCATACAAGCCCCGCAGGCCAAACAAGTGCAGGGAATCGTGTTGACCTTGGAAGAGCGATACAAGAACAAGGGATTTCATAAAGCCTTCGCGCTCTGCGCCACGCCCTGCGACCTGTGCGAAACGTGCACCATCGAAACCCGGTGCCAGCATCCCGACAAGGCCCGGCCCACCCTGCAAGCCTGCGGGATCGACGTGCCGCAGACGACGTTCAACAACGGCTGGGAGTCGAACGGCGGCCAAACCCCCTGTTCGGAATCCCGGCCGTTCGGCATGGTCCTTATCCACTGAGCCCGCGCGCCCGGCAACCCCCCTCCCGTCTTGATTTAAAGTTTTCCCAAGCCTCCCTATTTGTTACACTCGTCCAGCGATTCTCTTTCCCGCAACTTTGAACTGAAAATACAAACCATGAGCCATCGATACGCCATATTGGGTTCCGGACGGCAGGGAGTGTCCGCCGGATACGACTTGGGAAGATTCGGCGACGCCGAGGAGATCGTCCTGCACGATATCGACCCGGCCGCCGCGGAGAACGGCGCCAAAAGACTGAACGCCCTTTTGGGAAACAACGTCGCGCGCGGGCTCCCGCTGGACGTCCGCGACCGCGCCCAACTGAAAAAAGCGCTGAGCGGGATCGACTCAGCGATCAGCGCCGTCCCCTACGGGTTGAACCCGCTCATAACCGAAACGGCCATCGCCGCCGGAGCCAGTCTATGCGACCTTGGAGGCCATACCGATATCGTCCGGGAACAACTGAAACTCGACGCCGAGGCCAGGAAAGCGGGCGTGACCGTCGTCCCCGATTGCGGGATGGGCCCCGGGCTCAACATATCCATGGCGGTTTACGCCATGTCCTTCGTCGACGAACCGGAAGAGGTCCTGATCTGGGACGGCGGCCTGCCGCAAAATCCCGTCCCCCCCTGGAACTACCATCTCACGTTCAACATCGACGGGCTGACCAACGAATACTACGGCGACGCTTATTTTCTGCGCGACGGCAAGGTTACGCCGACGCCCTTCCTGACGGAGATCGAGGTCCTGGATTTCCCTCCGCCCCTGGGCCGGCTGGAGGCGGCGGTGACTTCCGGCGGTCTCTCCACGGCCCCCTGGACGTTCGCGGGCAAACTCCGGCGGCTCGAAAACAAGACGCTACGATACCCGGGGCATTGGCAACAGTTCCGGGCTTATCATCAACTGGGTCTGTTTGAGCGCGAACCCGTCGCGGTCAACGGCCAGTCCGTGGTCCCGCGGGACTTTTACCACGCGTTACTGGAACCCAAAATCTCGCTCGGCGCCGTCCGCGACATCTGCGCCATCCGCGTCCTCTGCAACGGCAAAACCGGTAGCCGCAAAGCCTCCTGCACCTTGGAACTTATTGAAACTTACGACGAACGGACGGGGTTCACGGCCATGGAAAAACTGACGGGATGGCACGCCGCGATGGTCGCCATCCTCTCGGCCAGGGGGGAAATCGCGCGGGGAGCGGTCCCCGTGGAGCGGGCCATCACGGACAAGACCCTGGCCCGGGAAGCGGAAAAACGGAACTGGTCCATAAAAAACGCTACCGTGATGGAAAGTTGACGCCCGCTTCGCGGAGGCCGGAACTCCAGCCGGTTGCCGAAAAACTACTTTACCGCACTTTGTTGTCATTCCCGCGCAGGCGGGAATCCAGTATTTTCAAGGAGCCTCTGGATGCCCGCTTTCGCGGGCATGACGTTTTGGGGCCAAAAGGGACTTTTCGTCCGGCCAGGCCGACGACTCGCCGAATCATGAACCCGGCGAGGATTCGCGGATCATCTCGCGCAATTCCTTGAGGTCTTTTCCGTCGATCCCCAGAAAATACAGGATCAACTCCAGGTTGGATATGTTGATGCTGGCGCGGGCGTGGCGTTGGACGATGGGCTTGGCGTTGAACGCGATGCCCAGCCCGGCGCGGGCGAGCATGTGGATGTCGTTGGCGCCGTCGCCCACGGCGACCACCTGCCGCAACGAGTACCCTTCCTTCTCGGCGAGGGACATCAATATCCTCTCCTTGGCGCGGGCGTCGATAATCTCGCCCTCCAACTCGCCCGTCACCTTCCCGCCGGCGATTTGCAATTGGTTGGCGAAGCCATAGTCCAAGCCGTATTTTCCCTTCAAACTATCGATGAAGAACTGGAACCCGCCGCTGACGATGGCGATTTTGTAGTTGAGATGATGCAGGATGCGCACCAAGTCTTCCGCCCCCGGCGTCAGCGGGATGCGGTCCAGAAGACGGCGCAGGTCCTCGACGGTCAAACCCTTCAATAAGGCCACCCGCGCCCTCAACGCGGCGGCAAAATCCATTTCCCCGGACATGGCTTTATGGGTGATTTCGGATATCTGTTTCTCCACCCCCGCCATTTTTCCCAATTCGTCGATCACCTCGCACTGCAGGAACGTCATGTCGGCGTCCATCACGATCAGTCGCTTGTTTCTGCGGAACAGCGAGTCCTCCTGGACCGCGATGTCCACCTGGTGGTCCTCCTTGAACCGCACCAGTTTATTGAGGACGTCCACGACCGGCATGGGCCTTCGGGCCCCGATGACGAACTCGATGACGTGGTGTACGCCGTAATCCAACTGCTCTATGCGCAGGATGTTGATGTCCAGCGACGCGAAAGTCCGGGTGATCTCCAGTAACGCCGCGGAGTTGATGCGATGTCCCAGCAGGGTGACCACCGAGCGGTATTTATAGGGGGCCTCCGGACGGTTCTCCGAATCCCAGGGATAAACGATCGCCTTCATTCCCGACTTCCCGCCGTATTCCCCGATGACTTTTTTTAATGGGTCGATGGAGGCCGGGTCGCTTCCCTCAAGCAAAAGGGAGAGGTTCAAAAGCCCGTTGAACACGAATTGCTTGATGTCCAGGACGCGCCACTGAAACCGGTCGATCGACTCCAGCAATTCGGCGAGGATGCCGGGCCGGTCCTGTCCGGAAAGATGAATGTGCAGTTGGCGGGTTTTAATTTCCATCGTCGCGGCTCAAGAGCGGGGTCTGTATCTCCAGCCTTCCCTTTTTTTGCAGGTCCACCCTTCGTGGAACTGGAAAGTCTGGAGCCCTTCCAAGGTCTGCGAATCGAACAAAGCCAGGATCCCCTCGCCTTTAATGGGATTGTTTTTTAGATGCAGACGCTTCAACCTGGGCAGACATTTCGAGCCCGCCAGTTTCCTCAAACCTTCGTCGGTCATGCCGTTTTTATTCAGGTTGAGATATTGGACGTTCTCCAGGAAGCCGCATTCCGCCAGGCCGCCCACGCCTTCGTCTCCCAGGCGGTTGTCGTCGAGGTCCAGCCAGGAAATCTCTTTCATGCGGGGCGAGGCCCACAGCAACCGCGCCTCCTCGGGCCCCAGCCTCAGTCCGGAGAGCATCAACTGGTTGCCGCGCAACCGCCCCTCGAACAGAGACTCCGTATTTTTGAATTTCATATTTCCGCTCATTGACGCCTTTCCTCTGTCGCTGTCATTGCCGAACCGCTACTTTTATCGAAAAAACCGTCCCAAGACAAGAGGCGACTTCAAAGTCGACCGCGAAACGGTTTTTGAATAAGATCGTCTAACAAAATGAATCTATTGACTTGACGCTCAAATCACTCCCCCCCCTCCCCGGGCGGGGGCTCGGGGCGGGTGACCAGCGTGAACGCTGGATCCGACGCCACCTCAGGCTGACGCCGAGGCGGAATTTCGTCCCGGCGATCGCGTCAGCGTCATCGCCGCGTTGCCTCCGGGCGGGTTGC
>JACQQK010000017.1 GCA_016207065.1 Nitrospinota bacterium | reverse complement strand
TTCCCTGGCCTATCTTGCCGTCGAGGACGTTGCCTGCGGCCCATTCCCGCTCGTCGTACTGCGACGACCAGCGGACCACTTTGCCGGGAATCCGGGTCGCGGAGGGAGACGCAGTCTGTTGGGGTGAAGAAACGGCGGGGGCAGGGGAGGGAACCGGAGTCTGGGCGGGCGTTGAGGCCGATTTAACGGCCGATCCGGGGGTGGCCGCGCAACGGAAACCGACATCGCTCATGCGCTCCTTGGGAGGTTGTCTCTCACGGTTGGCGCTACGAAGCTCATATGGCGGACTACCGTAGCGGCCTCCCCGGTAAACCTTGGTCATTGCCTCGCCCGGACCCTTGGGGTTGTTGCGGGGACTTTCTTTATAATAGTCCTCCCGGTACCAATCGGCCACCCACTCCGATACATTACCCGCCATGTCGAACAGGCCGTAGCCGTTGGGGGGGAAACTGCCGACAGGGGCCAGTTCCGCGAAGCCGTCGTCGAACTGCTCGACGTTGCCGGAGTCTTGGCATTTGCGGTCGCAGAAATTGGCCTTGCCGGACTCCGCGGCATCGCCCCAGGGATACAGCGTGTCGCGGCCGCCTTTGGCGGCTTTCTCCCATTCCATTTCCGTGGGCAGGCGTTTCCCCACCCGCGCGCAATAATCGTTGGCCTCGTTCCAGGACACCATGATTACGGGCAGGTTGCCGCCCGTGAACATGGGGGCTTCCCTCCCCATGACGCGTTTGAAGTCCAGTTGCGTCGTTTCATACTTGTCGATGTAGAAGGCGTCGAGGAAAACAGGGTGTACCGGCGATTCGTGGCGGAACCAGAAGGCCTGGCAACCTTTTTTATAGTACTTGCCGCATTCCTCGGTTGCCACGCGGGGGTCGGCTCCAGCGCGGA
The DNA here is from genome assembly GCA_016207065.1 of Nitrospinota bacterium. GTDB lineage: Bacteria > Nitrospinota > Nitrospinia > Nitrospinales > JACRGP01 > JACRGP01. The sequence goes on along the minus strand of JACQQK010000017.1, from coordinate 8,054 downwards.
ATTCTCCCGCCGGAATAAGGATCATATTATCGAATTCGGATGCGGCGGACGCGGTGGCTGTCGAGAGGAGAATTGTAAAAATGGAAAAAACCGCGGCGGTCGCCCCAAACTTTGTCTCCATATAACCCGTACCTCTCGGAAAGTTAAGAAGCCTGTCTCAATTAACGGAGAACTAACGAAACGACTCGCCTAGCCCGTACTGCGGCATGGATTTATCATATTCCTTTATGGCATTAGGTATAAGTTTTTGTAAATCCTTGATTCTTGTTTCGTCGGAAGGGTGGGTGGAGAGAAACTCCGCCGTTTGATCGGGGCCTTTCTGGGCGGCGAACCGTTTCCAAAAATTCACCGCCTCGTTGGGGTCGTAACCGGCGCGGGCCATGTAGACCAGGCCGATTTCGTCCGCTTCCGATTCGTTCATCCGGCTGAAGGGGAGGGCGGCGCCATAAGTGGCTCCCAGGCCCAGCGTGGCCATGATGAGGTCGTGGTCCTTGTCGTTTTCCAGACTGATGGCGGCGGTCGCCAAAATCCCAGTGAGGATCAGTTGCTGGGACATTCTCTGGGCCCCGTGACGGGCGATGGCGTGGGCTACTTCATGTCCCAGGATCGCCGCCAATCCGGCCTCGTTGGCGGCTGGGGGCAGGATGCCCGTATAGACCACCACTTTGCCGCCGGGGGCGCAGAATGCGTTTTGCACCGGGGAGTCGATCAATTTAAACTCCCATTCCAGATCGGGCATGTCGCTGACCGCCGCGATGCGCCTGGCGACTTTGCGGACCAACTCGTTCAACCGCGGGTCGGCGGATTCCTTCTCTTTTTCCGTCAGTTCCTTGAAAGCCTGTTTCCCAAGCGAAAGTTCCTGCTCGTAGGGGATCAAGATGAGCGCTTCCCTGTTGGTGACGGGCGTGGTGACGCAGGATAATACCAGTAAGAGGGACAGGGGGATTACCGCCAACCGGATTTTATTCGGCCACATGGCAAAGCCCTTTCAAGAAAGGAACTCAACCCTTGGGCCAGAGCCGGTATCCGGATGGCTGTGGGGGGGGGTAACGCGAAGATAATATAAAATTCGCCGTTTATTTTGTCAATACGGCGAGACTTGCATTAAATAAGATAAAATCCTATACCTATATTTAATTGGAGTTATTCTTATTTCGTAAGGCGGGCGGGATTGGGGAATAAAATTTTTAAACCTTTTTCGCGTGAAGTTCATCAAAGCAATGAGAAAAAAGACGCGTGTGAAAACCGCGTTTTTTATTTTTCAATTTGAGTGAGTGGAGGTGTTCTAGATGTTTGTAAACATTTCCCGTAGCAAGATGTTGATCAACAACCCAATTGCCCGGAACGCCCATAAAGCCAAAAAGGCGCAACCGCGATGCAATCACTGCGGAGGCTTGATACGCACGAGCGGCGAACTGGCGACATGCATCATGTGTTCGCGGGAGGTCAGTCACGTTTGCAGTCTGTGCACCCACCTTCCGGCGGGAGAGTTGTTGGAAAAAAGCAAGAAGAGCGCGTAATTTCGCTCGTAATTCGATAGAAAAACGGAGGAGGGGATTTGATTTCGAAATCCCGCCTCCGTTTTTTTTGCGTTTCGCGTTGTTTATCGCCGGAATCCGCGGGTCATTGAAGGTTCCGTTCCGCCCACTTTTTCAGGATATAGAGGCTCCAGGGACGCGACCACGAGATCTTGCGGTCGCAAAAGTCCCGCCACGCTTCGTTGACGGCCGTCCGCGAAAGAAGTCCCTTCAGGGGGGCTACGGAGCTGGACAATACGGTTTCCATTTCGTTTTTTAAACGGGTCCGCATCCAGAACTCGAAGGGGAGGGTGAACCCCATTTTTTTTCTCGCGGTCAGGTCGTCTGGCAGGCCGCCCGGCGCCGCCTGGGCCAGCAGGGACTTGGGAACAGGGGGGGCGAGTTTCAATCGTCCCGGGACCTGGAACATGAATTCCGCCAGCTTGTGGTCGATCAAGGGGACGCGCACTTCCAGCGAATGGGCCATGCTCATCGCGTCGGTGTCCCGCAACAGCATGTTGGCCATGTACTGGGTGAGTTCGAGATAGGATATTTTTTCGACCGGGCCCAAGGGTTTTATGACGTCCATAACGGCTTGCGACGCTTCCAGCAGGTTGCGCCGCCCGGCGTCCACAAGCCCCCGGTCCGCCAGCAAACGGCCCAGCCAGCCGTCGCAAAACAACGCCCGGAAGAGAAAATAGACGTGCGAGCCGTTCATCCTGCCGGCGATGAGATGGGCGATTTTGGCGTTGCGGTCCGACCCCGGCGCCAGGGCTTGGAACCATTCCCCCGCCAGGAGCCTGAGACCGTCCGGCAGGGAGCGAAGCAGGCTCTCCCAGCGAGCCAGAGTGGGGACGGAGCGGAACGAATCGTAGCCGCCGAAAAGCTCGTCGCCGCCCAGGCCGGAGAGGGCCACCGTCAAACCCGCTTCCCGGGCCGACCGCGATATGAGGAAGGTGTTGATCCCGTCCACGGTCGGCTGGTCCATGGCGCCGATGGCGGCCGGAAGCGCCTCCAGAAGGTCTTGCTCGCGAAGCCGCAGGACCTTATGCTCCGTGCGGAAACGGTCCGCGGCCAGCGACGCATAGCGGGACTCGTCGTATTCCTTTTCCTCGAAAACGATGGAAAGCGTTTTGACGGGCGCGTTATGGACCTTGGCCATCACCCCGGCGACGACGCTGGAATCGATGCCGCCGCTCAAAAAAGCCCCCAGCGGCACGTCGCTGATCATCCGCAACGCCACGGATTCCTCCACCAACTCGCGCACCCGCGTTGCGATTTCCTTCGCGGACAACGCGAGCGGCGCGCTAAATTGGACGGGACTCCAGTAGCGTTTTTCGGTCAATCCGCCGGTCTGGAGGTCCACCAAAAAGTAATGCGCCGGTTTCAACTCCTGGATCCCCGCTAAAATGGTTTCCGGGGATTGCAGTCTGCCAAAGGCCAGGTAATGATACAGGCCGACCGGGTCGATCCCGGTTTCGACAAGACCGGACGACCGCAAGACGCGGACCTCGGAGGCGAACAGAAACCGGCCCGGGGCGGAATGATAATAAAGGGGTTTGATCCCCATCCGGTCCCGGGCCAGAAACAATACCCGGCGGACGGAATCCCAAATGGCAAACGCGAACATGCCGCGCAACCGGCCCAGGCATTCGACGCCCCATTCCTCGTAAGCTTTCAGCAAGACTTCCGTGTCAGAGTCCGAATGAAACGCATATTTCGGTTCCAACTCCCGGCGCAGGTCCTTGAAGTTGTAGATCTCTCCGTTATAGGAAACCCAGACGGTTTTGCGGTCGTTGGCCATGGGTTGATGGCCGCGCGGCGAAAGATCGATGATCGACAACCGCCGATGCCCCAGATAAACGGTTGGACCCTCGGCAAGCGATAACCGTTCGGCGCCCTGGTCGTCCGGTCCGCGATGGCGCATGGAGTCCAGCATGCGTTCCAAAGCCGCCATCAGGGCAGACTCGTCCGAGCGCGAGCCGGAATTCAATATCCCCGCAATGCCGCACATATTAAATAGCCCCGCCCCCGTCGGTTCCCATAAGATATATTATGTAAACTAAATGCGGGGCGGCGAAAATGGGGTGGATTTGCGTTATCTGGGGCCCTTCCGTCGCTCTGGATAAACTTCCCAAATGCCTTGGGGCGATAAAAATGGACGGTTGGGCTTGGCGGGATTGGAGGGGGATGTCGCCCAAAATTCTTATGCTTTTATTTTCCGGCTATGCGCGGTTTTCACAGCCTGGGCTATGTGGGAAGCCGAAATCCCGTATTTTTTGAACAGTTCCTGCGGGGTCCCGGTCTCGGCAAAGGTGTCGTTGACGGCGATTTTCTGGGTGGGCACATGAACCTGGTTTTCCGCCAACGCTTCCAATACGGCGTCGCCCAACCCCCCTATCCTGTTGTGGTCCTCGGCGGTCACGACCGCGCCGTTCCTTCGGGCCTGTTCGACCACCAGTTCCTTGTCCAGCGGTTTGATCGTCGAGATGTTGACCAGCGTGACGTCGATTTTCTCGTTGGCCAGGATCTCGATGGCTTTCAAGGATTCCTGGACCATGATGCCGCTGGCGAATATAACGACGCCGGTTCCCTGTCTAAGGACATGACCCTTGCCCAGCTTGAACTTGTACGACGAATCGTAAATCCCCTTGACGGAGGAACGTCCTAGGCGCAGGTAGGCCGGTCCGGCGTATTCCGCCAGGCATTTGGTGGCCTGGACGGTTTCCTCCCAGTCGGCGGGCTGGACGACCGCCAGGTTGGGCATGGCGCGCGTGTAGGCCAGGTCCACGATCATCTGGGCCGTGGGACCGTCCTCGCCGACGGCGATGCCGCTGTGCGTGCCGACCACCTTGACGTTGGTTTTCGAGTAGGCCACGCTGACCAGAACCTGGTCCATAGAGCGGCCGAGCAGGAAACAGGCGAAACTCGTGGCGAACGGGATTTTTCCCGCCGTGGCCAGACCGGCGGCGGTGCACACCATGTCCGCCTCGCTGATACCCATGTTGAAGAACCGCGACGGGTATTTTTTGCCGAATTTATTGGTGCGGGTGCTGTCGCTGACGCCGGCGTCCAAAACCACGACGCTGGAGTTCTCGCCCAGTTGTAATAACGCTTCTCCGTACCCGTCCCGGGTTGCTCCGTCTTTCATTCCAACTCCTTTAAGGCCTTTTTATATTCCTCTTCCGATGGCGCCACGCCGTGCCAGGAGGGCTTGCCTTCCATGAAGCTGACGCCTTTCCCCTTGACGGTGTCGGCGACGATCATGCGCGGTTTTTCCGGATGCGGCGGGGCGCGCAGGGCGTCGAGGATTTGCCCCATGTCGTGCCCGTCGATACGCATGACGTCCCAGCCGAACGCCCGCCATTTGTCCTCCAATGGCTCAAGGTCCTTCAGGTCCCGGGTCAGGTTGTCCTGGCACACCTTGTTGTAATCGATAATTGCGACGAGGTTGTTGGACTTGAACTTGACCGCCGACATGGCCGCTTCCCAGACCTGGCCCTCCTGCACCTCGCCGTCGCCCATGAGAACGTAAACCCGGTAGTCCAACCCGTCCAGGCGGGACGCCAGGGCGATACCGTGCCCGACGCTCAACCCTTGCCCGAGGCTTCCCGTGGCGATTTCCACGCCGGGAGTTTTGGGGTGCGGATGGCCGGAAAGAAACAGCTTGCTGTCGATCCGCCGGTAATCGGCGAGATCGGATTCGTCGAAATAACCCGCGCGGGCCAGGGCACAGTACAGTAACGCGGTGCAATGGCCTTTGCTGAGGATGAAACGGTCGCGCGCCGGGTCTTTCGGGTCCTTGGGATTGTAGCGCAGAACGCCGAAATACAGGGCCGCGACGATGTCCGCCGCCGACAGACTGCCGCCGGGATGCCCGGAGCCGGCCCGGTATATCAATTCCAGGGATTTCCGCCGCAGTTCTTTCGCGGTCTTTTCCAACTCCTCGATTTCCGAAGCCGCCAGTTTCGCGCTTTCCATGATCCGGTCGTTTTCCTCGTCAGGTGAACAAATAAACCAAGGTCTTCTTATATACTACATTTAATCCGATTTTGAAAGGAAGTCGTTAAATAAATAAAAAAAAGCCGCGGTATCAGAGCGGCAACTCGTGTGCGTCGAAGGGTTCGGTCAACTTATTGCAGGCCTCCAGCAAACCGGCGAAATCCACGGGTTTACGCATATACAGGTCCGCCCCCGCGGCCAGCACCGCTTTTTCCGGATAGTTGACGTCCGCGGTGATCGCGATGATATTGATGTTCTGGGTCTTGGGATTGGCTTTGAGGTTTTTGCAAACCTCGATGCCGTTCAACCCCGGCAGGTTGATGTCCAGCAACAGGATGGACGGCATGAACTGGGCGGCTTTCAAACCTGCGTCCAGCCCGTCGAAGGCCATTTCCGCGACATAACCGTTTTTGGAGAAAAACTTTTTCAGGAGGGCCGAGAACTTCCTTTCGTCGTCGACGATCAAGACTTTTTTGGCGGACTTTTCCTCCATCTCCTTTTTCAGGATGTCGCGGATCATCGCTATGGTATACCCCTGCTTCTGAAGCGTATATATTTTCTGGCAACGCGTCTTGACCCAGCTCGGATAATAGCCAACGATCCCTTTTCCGCCGGGATGCGCCTCTTTTGCCGGGTCCGGAAAAAAATGATACTTCTTTTGCCAAAGCCAAAGGGTTTTCCTGGTTATTGGAACTACTTTCAAGATGTCTGCCGCCGTCACTCTTCCCATCGCGCACCCGTGATCTTTCAAAAGTTGATATTCGCGTTAAAAATACAATCCAAAAAACCAAATCGTAAACGACTATTGCTATAGGGTAATCCTTTCACGGCGCCCTACTAGACTGTAAATGTAAATTATTGATGATGGAAATAGCAAGCATTTTCTAAAAAAAAACGCAAAAAAAAATAAAAACCGCCGGGTCCGCGCGCGGGCAATTTAGGGTTTTATTTATGCAAGCCTTTATAATATAATAAGTTTTAAACAAAAATTCCCTTTCAGGAGTCTTTGACGTTATGCCACGAGGCAGTTTCTTCGCGATCGCAATCTCTTTGTCCTTGATTGTAAACTCCTTGTCCCCCCTGCCCGCATTTGCCCAAGGCGAAAAGCAGGCCGAACCGGCTCCCCCTCAAACTCCAAACGGGGATTCCCTCCTCCTCACGCTCCGGGACGCGGTTGAAAACGCCTTGAAAAAGAACGTCGGCATTTCGGTTTTGGAATTCAACTCCAAAGTCAAGGAGCAGGCGATCACGGACAAGGAGGCGGATTTCGACCCCCAGGTATCGGCCAAGTTCACGGGAGACAAGTCAATCCACCAGGTGTCCTCGGCCCTCGCCTCCCCCAACAACAGCTTGACCGAAAATTTGAACTGGGAGGCCGGATTGAAGCAGAAAGCGGTCACCGGCGGCGATTACGAGTTGAAATTCACGAACAAGAAGACCGACGTCAACTCCGTATTTGCCGGGCTCAACCCGCAATACAGCTCGGAGTTGAAGTTGACGCTCACCCAGCCCCTCTTGAAAAACTTCGGCGTCGATATCAACAAAAAGGACATTCATATCGCCCAAAACGATCGGACGATCTCCGAATTCGACTTCAAAAAGCAGGTCATTGACATCATCAGCAACACCGAAAATGTCTATTGGGACCTGGTGTTTAGCATCGAGGACCTCAAGGTTAAGGAGAAATCCCTGGGGCGGGCCCGCGATTTCGAGAAGATAGTGAAAGCGCAGGTGGACGTGGGCGCCGTGGCCCCTCTGGAGATACTTCAAGCCCAATCCGAAGTCGCCTCGCGGGAGGAGTTCGTGATCTCCGCCAAGGACTTGATCAAGGACAACGAGGAAAACCTGAAGAATATCCTGAACATGCCATTTGAATCGCCCGAGGGACAGAAGGCATTGTTACCCGTCGACCAGCCGGTCTATTTCGCCAAAAACGAAATAGACCTGAATGAGGCCATCAAGGAGGCCCTGGGCAACAGGCCGGATTACAATCGAAAGAAGAAGGAGCTTGAAAACAAGAACATCGTGGTGAAGTACAGCGAGAACCAGATGTATCCTTCCGTGGACCTGGTCGGCAGTCTGGGGCTCAACGGGATTGCGGGCGACGCCAGAAGCATAACCAGCTTGAGCACCGGCACAACGTCGCGGAGCCCTTTTAGCGGCGGATACGGGGAAACGCTGGACAACCTCGCTTCCCGCGATTATTACAGCTGGGAAGTGGGCGTCAAGATGAACTATCCCCTGGGCAACCGCTCCGCCAAAAGCAGACTGACCGCCGCGAGACTGGAGGTCGAACAAACTCTCCTGGACATCAAGGACCTGGAGAAAAAAATCGTCGTTGACGTGCGGGAGGCCGTCCGCCAGATCGGCACCGACGCCAAGCAGGTCGAGGCCACGCGCGTGGCGGTGAAACTGGCCGAGGAAAAACTCAAGGCCGAGGAAAAGAAGTTCAAGGTGGGACTGTCCACGAGTTTCAACGTGCTCCAGTTCCAGGAGGACCTGGCCAAGGAGCAGAGCAACCAGATCAAGGCGGTC
>JACQQK010000104.1 GCA_016207065.1 Nitrospinota bacterium | reverse complement strand
GATTTCCTGCAGTTCCTCCTTGGCCTCGTCCACGCCCGCCACGTCCTTGAACGTGGTCTTGTTTTTCTTGTCATTCAAGAGCCGGGCCCGGCTTTTGCCGAAGGACAGGGCCTTGCCCCCGCCCGCCTGCATCTGCCGCATGAAAAAGATCCATATGCCCAACAGAAGGAGCATGGGGAACCAGGAAATCAGGATATTCATATACCAACTGGTCTGTTCCGGCTGGACCACGACGATCCGAACGCCTTTTTCGCGCAAAATCTTGATAACGTCGGGATCTTTCGGAGGCGTGATCGTCTGGAAGGAACGGCCGTCGGTATATTTGCCGGAGATATTGTCCCCCTGGACCACCACTTCGCTGACCTGGCCCTTGCCGACCAAATCCATGAAGTCGCTGAAAATCACTTCCGATTGGGTGGCGATGGGCTTGTTGAAAATATTGAATAGCGCGATCAGGATCATTCCGATGACCAGCCAAAGGGCGAGATTTTTGTAGAATTGGTTCAAAACCCTACTCCTTTATTAATAAAGGTTTGCTTTTCAAATACATTATCTTACCACAATTTGCCGGAAAACCAGCAGGATGCTGGAAACTATTTTATCGTCTTTTGCCGTCATTCCCGTGCAAACGGGAATCCAGTATTTTTACGGGCTTTCTGGATGCCCGCTGTCGCGGGCATGACGATTTTTTGACCGCGATTCATGATTATCGCCGCGCCGCCTCCGGGCGCTCGCCCGGCGCTGGTCCGCCTTCGATGAGCAGGACGTTTTTGGTGTCCGGCGTCACGCGATAGCTCTGGGAAATCCGCTTGCCATACACCCAGATAATATCGTCCTCCCGGGTTGTCAAGATGGGGATGGAGCGTCTCTCCTCGCGCGGGACCTTTTCGTCGATAAAAAACGATTTCAGTTTTTTCGTGCCGCTCATCCCCAAAGGGACGAACCGGTCTCCCGGACGGGCAAACCGGACGACGATTCCGCCGCCGGTTTTGTCGAAATCCAGGTATGCCTGGCTGGCCGGGGCGGAACGGAATTCCTCGTCCTTTTTAGGCATCACCCGCGCGTTGAACCTAAGGGCAACGCCCGCAATTTCCGTAAATCCCGGGACATTCAGTTCGGAGCTTTCTCCGCTGGCGAACTCCTTCATTAAGATGCTTGAACGGCGGGTTGGGTTTACGTAAAACAACACCTCTCGGTCGCGCCGTTCGATAGCCAGGCCGTCCGGCAGATGGATGAGCTTCCCCCGCTTGCAATCCGCGAACAATTCGACAGCCTCCCGGACGTGCCGGGCGGCGATCCGCCGCAAATCGCCCTTGGCGGCGCGGATGGCCATTCTTGCCATCCGCTTTTGGATGGCCGGATGAAGTTCCGCGAACCCCTCCGTCTTGAGGACCGCCCCCCCTTCCCTACCGGCGGCCAAGGAATAGTCCTCGAAATACCGCCGGGCGAGTTCCTCAAGGCAGTCGTCCTCGTCCTGAAGGATACTCGTCATCTCCAGGACGTTGGATTTGAGGTTTTGATTGTAGGCGTTTTCCAGAAGCGGGACCAGGTCGAGACGCAAACGGTTGCGTAAATAATCCCGTCCGGCATTGGAACGGTCGGACCGGTATGGGATACCGCGTTCCTTGAGGAAGTCCTCGATCTCGGACCGGCGGCAATCCAGCAAGGGGCGGACGATCCTGCCGCGGACCGGAGGCATCCCCCCCAGCCCCTTCAACCCGCTTCCCCGGAGGAGGTTCATCAAAACGGTTTCGACCTGGTCGTCGGCGTTATGCCCCAGGGCGATCCGCGTCCCGCCGGACTTTTCCCTTACGGATTCCAGAAACCGGTACCGGAGAGTCCGGGCGGTTTCCTGGAAGGAAGTCTTGAGAGCGGCTGTTTCTTTTTTTACGTCGATGGCCTCGACATAGGATTCCAGCCCCAGGTCCTGGGCCAGGCGGGAGACGAATTCGGCGTCCTCGCGGGACTCTTCGCCGCGCGCCATGTGGTTGAGGTGGGCCGCGCACAGGGAAATCCCCAATTCCTGGCGCAATCCCGCGAGGAGACACAAGAGGGCCGTCGAATCCGCCCCTCCGGAAACGGCCGCGACAACCCGATCGCCCGGTTCGAACATCCGCCGGGAGACGATGGCCTGTCTGACCTTGTCCAATACAGCGCGCATATTCATAATGGCTCCGGGGCCGAAGGACGATCAATACAAAAACTGGGGGGAGTTTTGCGGGGTTCGGGACGCGGGGGAAAAAACGCTTATGCGCTTTTCGTAAAAAAACCGCCGTTACAACTGGTTGAGCAACTGCCGTTTTCGCTTCTGGTATTCCGCCTCGGAAATGACCTTCCGCTCTCTCAATTCCTTGTAGTCGATCAATTTCTTTTCCATGGTCTCGAAATCCAGATCCGCCTTCTGACTGTCGTCCTCATGCATGACCGGAGGGGAATCCGCTGGACGCTTCTTTTGAGAGGGAGACGGGTTTCTGGCCAGAACGTCTTGCGCAGGTTTCGGCTGTTCCCGGCGGTATTTCTGAGAAGAGATTTCTTTCCTGGGTTTAGTCTTCTTTTCCGGCACAACGGGGCCGGACCCGGATTCCCGGTCCGCCGTCCGTTTTTCCGCCGGGTCGCTTTCTATTTTATTTTTGTCCTCGCCGTTGGGACGGTCTTCCTTGCCCTGGGAATTTTCAAACAACGATATTTCGATAAAGGCGGCCTTTCTCAACTCATCCATCCAGGCTTTGTATTCCTTTCCCCTTTTCTGGGAAAACAGGATGCGGTCGATTTCCGGTTTCACCTCGTTGTAAGGCTTGACCTTTCCCGGGACAAACTCCTCGATTTTTATGATATGCAAACCATAGGGGGTATTAACGATATCGCTCACTTCGCCGGGTTGTAGCTTGAACGCCGCCTGCTCGAACGCGGGCGCCAATTTCCCCCGCTCCAAAAGGCCCAGATCGCCTCCCGAACTGGCGGAAACGTCCTCGGAATATTTTTTCGCCGCCTGGACGAAATCCTCGCCCGCACGTATGTTCGCCAAGGCCTGCTCGGCCAATTTGGATTTCGCCCGTTTCTGCGCCTCGCTCGTGCCGGGGTCGAAAATAAACAAAATGTGGCGCGCGCGGACCATGTCGCTGACGGAGAATTCTTTCTGATGGGAGAGGTAAAATTCCTTGATCTCCTTTTCGGAAATAATGATCCGGTTTCGCAGTTGGAAAGACACTACCTTGGACACCAAAATCTGATCGCGAATCCTGCCCTTGTACTGCTCCACGGTGGCGTGTTCGCGTTCGAGCATTTGGTCCAGGTCCTTGTCCGTCAACCCGTTCTTGGCCTTGATATCGTCCACGGCCTTGAGGACGCTTTCCTCCTCGACAACCATCTTCAGGCGTTTGCCTTCCTGGACCTGCAACTTTTCGTCGATCATCATGTTCAGGGCCGTTTTGAAAAGCTCCTTCTGGGACATGTCGAGACCGATCCCCTCCCTTTCGCGGAGGTACGCCACTTTTTCCTCCAGCAGGCTCAAGGTGACGATTTCGCTGTTCACCTTGGCCACCACCCGGTCCAGGACCTTGGCTTCGGATTCGGACAGGGAAACACATCCCCAGACAAGGGCAACGAAAATCCAGCTTTTATTCAATTTGCGCGAAAACTTCATTGCTGATGTCTATGCTCGCTTCTTCCCTTAATTTCCGTAGCCATTCTTGAAAGGCCTTTTCCTGATGTTCCCGCAACAACTTGCCCTGAATCTGTTTTTTGGATTCCTCAAAACTCATTTTCTGGCTGGTTTTTTTGTCGGTCACCCTGAAAATATGGTAACCGTAGGGGGTGAGGATGATGTCGCTGGTTTCGTTGATCTTCAACTTGAAAATATCGTCGAACTCCTCGGGCATGTGGCCTTTTTCAAAATAACCCAAGTCGCCTCCCCTCGCGCCTTCGGGGCCCAGGGAATGCTCCTTCGCGAGTTCCGAGAAATCCTTCTTGCCCGCGGACAACTGCTTCAGGATCTTGCGCGCTTCATCCTCAGTTTCCAACATGATATGGAGAGCGCGCACCTGGTCTCCCTTTTGAAATTCGTCGGGATGCCGGTCGAAATATTCCCTCACCTCGCCCTCGCTTACGGATACTTTACTATTGACCGCCTTGTTAATCAAATTTTTTATTAACAGATTGTTTTTTAACTTGTTCTCCCATTCCTGGCGGGTGATGTTCTCCATGTCCAGATACCTCTGAAACGAATCGTCCTGGTATTCGTTTTTCATCCTCATCAGCGTTTCCTCGAACTCCTCATTGCTGACCTGGATTTCATGTTTAGCCGCCTCCTGCTGGAACAACATCGTACGAATGATCTGGTTCAGGGCGTTGGTTTTCAACCACAGGGCTTGTTCCGGCGTGAACTCGGGACTTTCCTCAAGACGGAACTTCCGTTCCAGTTGTTTCAGTTCCTTCCGGAAAACCTCGACGGAAATGGGTTGTCCGTTGACGGTCGCCAAAACGGTTTTGTCTGAATTCTTCGAGACGGAGTTGGACGGTTTGGAACAGCCCATGGACCCCAAAACAAACCCTATGCAGAGAACCCCGATCGCCAACCCGGCCAGCGTGACGCCGGGGAGGCCCCCGGGGGCAACGCCGCCTCGTCGCCGGGCAAACGCCCGGAGGCGACAGGCCACGTTCCAACTGCCATCAGTGACGTTTATTCGCCATCTGGGCCGAGCAAGTTGGACCCAACGTTCACGTTGGCGCGAGGCGGAATTATCCGCGGCGATACGCCGCCATCGCGGGCTATCCGGGCTTGGCAAATTGCCTCCGGGCGCTTGCCCGGCCAGACGGGTCTCAGTTTTTAGCGCGCTCATCGCAAGCCTCAGCTAATTTCTCCAAATAGCTCGTCAGCATTTCGACATCCTGCTTCCAACCTTTCCGGTCAAGGACCAGGGTCATCCGGTATTCGGACGCGAACTTGAGCCGTCTATCCAAACAACCCGCCGCCTTTCCGGAGGACATGGGCGTGGTCGGCTCTATATTCAGATAAACCGTGTCAACCCTCAAGATCGCCTTGGAAACGTGCAGTTTCTGGCAGAGGACCTTTATTCTCAACAGGGCCGCCAGTTTTTGCGCGGGTTCGGGCAGGGACCCATACCGGTCCGCAAGTTCCTCCTCCAGGTTCCGGAGGGCTTCGAGGTCGCCGACCAGGAGCAGGCGCCGGTAGACCTCCAGCCGCTGGTTCAGGTCGGGAATATAGTCCTTCGGGATGAAACCCTTGATCTGGACATCCACCTCGGGCTCGATCCGGCTTTCGATCTTCTCCCCGCGCATTTCCTTCACGGTATCCTCGATCAATTTACAATAAAGGTCGAACCCGATGGTATTGATGTGTCCGGACTGGTTGTGTCCCAGCATGTTGCCGGTCCCGCGGATTTCCATGTCGCGGGCCGCCAACTGGAACCCGGCCCCCAGTTCGCTCATCTCCTCGATGGCGGTCAGCCTTTTCCTGGCCTCCTCGGACACGGCCATGACCCCCGGGATCAGGAGATAGGCGTAGGCTTGATGCTTGTACCGCCCCACCCGGCCCCGCAATTGGTACAGCTGGGCCAGCCCGAACTGGTCCGCCCGGTTGATGACGATGGTGTTGGCCGAGGGAATGTCCAACCCCGATTCGATGATGGACGTGCAGAGCAACAGGTCGATTTCCTTGTCGATGAACTGCCGCATGACCCTTTCCAGAGCGTGCTCGTGCAATTGCCCGTGGGCGATGCCGATCCGCACCCGCGGGACGATCTTTTTCAGCATCTCGGCCACCGAATGGATGCTCTTCACCTTGTTGTGGACGAAATAGATCTGCCCTCCCCTGTCCAGTTCCCGCAGGACCGCCTCCCGGACGATGTTGTCGTCGAACTTGCGGACAAACGTCTTGATGGCCAGCCGGTCGTTGGGCGGGGTTTCGATGACGCTCAGGTCCCGGATGCCCATCAGGGAAAAATGCAGGGTGCGCGGGATGGGCGTGGCCGACAGGGTCAGGATGTCCACGGTGGCGCGCAACTGTTTCAACTTTTCCTTGTGCTTGACCCCGAACCGCTGTTCCTCGTCGATGATGATGAGGCCCAAATTGGCGAATTCGACGTCCTGCGACAACAACCGGTGCGTGCCGATGATGATGTCCACCCCCCCGTTCTTCAGTCTGGCCAGGATGTCTTTCTGCTCCCTTGGGGAGCGGAACCGGTTGACCATCTCGATATTGGCGGGATACGCGCGGAACCGCTCGCGGAAGGTGTTCAAATGCTGTTGCGCCAGGATGGTGGTGGGGACCAGGACCGCCACCTGCCGTTTCTCCAGGACCGCCTTGAAGGCGGCCCGCATGGCGACTTCCGTCTTGCCGTAACCCACGTCGCCGCACACGAGCCGGTCCATGGGCTTGGGGCTTTCCAGGTCCGCGCAAACCTCCTCGATGGCCTTCGTCTGGTCTTCCGTCTCCTCGTACTCGAACGAGTCGGAGAACTCCCGCATCAACGCCGGGTCGCCCACGCATCCCTTCGTCTCGGCCAGTTCCCGCACCGCGTAGAGCTTGAGGAGCCCCTCGGCCATCTCGCGGATCGATTCCTTGACCTTGTCCCTCTGCCGTTTCCAGGTCACGGCGCCCAGCTTGCTCAGCGGCGGGGGCGTCTCCGCCGAGCCGACGTATTTCTGGATGTGCGCCAGACCGTCCATGGGGATGTACAGTTTTTCGTCGTCCGCGTAAAAGATCTCCATGAACTCGCCGCCGCCGACGCCCGTTTGCAGTTCGCGCGTCCCGGCGTACCTGCCGATCCCGTAATCGATGTGCACCAGGAAATCGCCGGGCTTGAGGTCCTTGAACCCGCGCTGGAAACTCATCGATTTGGGTCTTCTGCGGTGACGGTGCTTGTGGGTCTTGCCGAAAATCTCGTGTTCCGCCACGAACACTTTTTTCAGGTCCGGGAACTGAAACCCCGCGCTGATCAGCCCCAGATCGACGTCGACCCCCAGGTCGAAACTCTGGAGCAATTCGTGGACGCGGCGGGCCTGCCCCTTGGCGGGAGCGACGACGACGACCCGATACCCTTCTTCTTTCCACCGGGAAACGTGTTCGGCGAAAACCTCGAACTGTCCCCGGACCGGCGGACACGGTTTGACCTGATACTGGACGGCGTTCCGCTCCCCGTCCTCGGAAAGCCGGAGGGCGCCGAGGGAGATACGGTGTTTTCCGCGCAGGCGGCCGGAAAACTCCTCCGGTCCCAGATAAAAATTCTTCGGCGGAGGGACAACATCCCGGCGCTCCAAGGCGCGCCGGTATTCGACTTGGATAAGATCGCGGTACTCGGCGCATTTCGCGCGGACCGCCTCCTCCTCGTCCAGCGCGATCAGCGCGTTTTCGGGCAGGTAATCGAAGACGGTCTCCATTTCCGGATAAAAGAACGGGGCCAGCGTCTCGATCCCCGAAAAACCGCCCAGACAGCGGATCCGTTCCTCAAGGTCCTGCCAGTAAACCCGGTCTATGCCGTCCTCCCTGGCGCGGGCGACGATGTTCTCGATGCCGCGCTCCTTTTCGCTCTGGCTCAGGCAAATCTCCCGCACGGGCAGGACCTTCAACTCGGAGACCTCTTGCAGGGAAACCTGCGAATTGACGTCGAAGACGCGGATCGACTCCACCTCGTCGCCGAAAAATTCGACGCGCGCGGGGTTCAGGCCGGCGGGCGGGAAAATGTCGAGGATGTCCCCGCGCAGGCTGAACTCCCCCCGTTCCTCGACGAGGCTGTTCCGGGAATAACCGTTGTCCACGAGACAGGCGTGCAAAAACTCCCTTTCAACGCTGTCCCCCTTGCGGACGAGATAGGTCAGTTTCTTTAGAACAGACCGGGGGAGGACATACTGCATGAGCGCCTCGACGGGGGCGATCAACAAGGGACAGGAGCCGTTCGCCAACCGGTCGAGGATTTCCAGGCGCTCGCCGGAAATCTCGCTCAACGGCGACAGGCGCTCGTAGGGCAGAAGCTCCCAGGCCGGGAAAAACCGGGGCGTCTCCTTGAGTTTTTCGCGCTGGAGGAAATACTGCAAATCGCCAAGCAACGACTCTCCCGTAATCTGGTCGCGGACGACGATCAGGAGAGGGCGCATGGAAGGCGCCGCGCCGGTCGCGTTCAGCAGTTGCGCCAGAAACAGGGCGCGCGAAGCCCCATGGAGCCCCTCGACGGAAACGACGGACTCGTTGCCCTCCAGCCGTTCCAGAAGGGTTTGCAAACGGTCCATGGGAGAAACGATATGTGGGGCGCGTTCGCGCAATACCTGGGTCATGAAATTCGCGGGGAAAGGGAAGGGTCAGGCCTTCGGGACCAAGTGTTCCCACTTGGGCTCGCCCTTGGGCTTGAAATTCACCGTCGTGATAAAAGAAGGTCCTTCGTAAAAATTCAGTTTAAAGTTCCCGCCGCCGAAACGCTCGCAAAGGTACTGCTCGGGATGGTCCCGGAACCGGTCAAACTCCTCTTTCGAAATCCTGGCGATCTCGTGGAAAGCGACGACGACGCCGCGCTGGATACCGACCAACAGCGTGAGGTTGATCCCGGCATAGATCTCCTCGAAACGGCGGTCCATCTCCTCTTGGGTCGGATCGCGTTTCAACTCCCGGCGAAGCTTCGGTTTGTAGTAATCTCTGAATGCCTGTTTAACCCACAAGGCGATCGTTCGTTCGAAAATGCGGTTGGGACAAGAAAAGTTTCAACTTTGAGGGAATTCAAAACCCGCCTGGCGGGATAACCCGGATAGCGCATGAACAAACGAACGGAATCGCTCCCCCTTGTAAAGGGGGCCGGGGGGATTCGAATCATGATCGCTATCGGGAGTTTCAAATCCCCCTACCCCCCTTTGCAAGGGGGGACAAAGGCAAGGCGCTTTTTGTTACTGGACATTTCCTCCTGTCTGGAACGTTTGGCGAACCTTGGCCCCAGGATTCGAAGCGCATCCGCGGGTCACGTTCATGCAATGTCCGAGATAACGCTCAAAATATCAGTTGGGATCCTTTTAATTTATATATCATAAATCCGCCCGCGACTCAAACTCCTTTACTCGCCGCGTTTCCATGCAAATCGCCGTTGCCCCAGCGTCAATCTTTGCTATACTCCAAACTCTGGATTTGACGGGGAAAGCTAAAGACGACATTTCAAATCCCCCTAATCCCCCTTTGCCAAAGGGGGATTCTTGTCCCCCCCTCTTTTTCAAAGAGGGGCAGGGGGAGATTTATGTCCTTCAATATAAAAACCATTAAAGATGCCGCCTGTTCTATGCTTCGAGTGGCAAAACCCATTCCATTCATCAAACCATGACCGGCAACGCGCAAATCATACGCATCGGCCTCGTGCAAATGTCCTGCACGGACGATATCGCCAGCAATATGGAGACCGCCGCCAGCCGCATCCGCGAGGCGGCCCGGAAAGGGGCGCGGATCGTCTGCCTCCAGGAGTTGTTCCGCTCGCGGTATTTTTGCCAGACCGAGGACGCGGAGCTGTTCGCGCTCGCGGAAACCGTCCCCGGCCCCAGCGTCGAAAGACTCTCCGCCCTGGCGCGCGAACTCAACGTCGTCATCGTCGCGCCGCTGTTCGAAAAACGCGCGGAAGGGATTTACCACAACACGGCGGTCGTCATCGACGCCGACGGCTCGGTCGCGGGGAAATACCGGAAAATGCATGTCCCGGACGACCCTTGTTTTTACGAAAAATTCTACTTCACCCCCGGCGACACGGGTTTCAAAAGCTTCCCGACACGTTACGGACGGGTGGGGGTCCTCATCTGCTGGGACCAGTGGTTTCCCGAGGCCGCGCGCTTGACTGCGCTTTCGGGCGCCCAGTTCCTCTTTTATCCCACCGCCATCGGCTATCATGACCGCGACGCCGAGGAAGCGGAGAAGCAGGCCGCCGCCTGGGAAACCATCCAGAAAAGCCATGCCATCGCCAACGGCGTGTTCGTCGCTGTCGCGAACCGCGTGGGCCGGGAAGGCGCCTTGCGGTTCTGGGGCCGGTCGTTCGCGTGCGACCCCCTGGGCGAGGTCTTGGCGTCCGCCGGGACCGGCGCCGAGGAAACGCTCGTCGCGGACTGCGACCTGTCGCTGATCGAAAAAACCCGGCGGGGTTGGCCCTTCCTGCGTGACCGGCGGACCGACGCCTACAATGACCTCTCGCGCCTGTACCTCGACCCGCATGACTGAAACCGTCCTCCCCGCTTCTCTAAACTTCCGCATGCCGGCGGAATGGGAGCCGCAGAGCGCCGTCTGGCTCTCCTGGCCGCACAATCCCAACACCTGGCCGGGACAGGACATGGCCGAGGTGGAATCGGTCTACGTCGCCATGGTCCGCGCGTTGCATGCCGGGCAGACCGTCAACCTCCTCGTCAACGACCGCCCGGCGGCGGAACGCGTGTCGCAAACGCTCGAACACGCGGGCGTAAAGCTGGACAGCGTCCGGCTCCATACCATACCCACCAACGACGCGTGGATCCGGGACTACGGCCCCAACTTTCTCGTGCGCCCGTCCGGGCAAGACCGGATCGCGTTTAACAAATGGCTGTTCAACTCCTGGGGCGGAAAGTACGAATGGAGGAACGACAACCAGGTCGGCTACACGCTCGCCGAAACCCTGGGAATGCCCGTGTTCCAACCCGGTATCATTCTGGAAGGCGGGGCCATCGAGGTCAACGGACGGGGGACCTGCATCACCACCGAGCAATGCCTGCTCAACAAGAACCGCAACGGCGGCATGACCCGCGAGCAGATGGAAAAATACCTGCGGGACTACCTCGGAGTCCGGCACATCGTCTGGTGCCAGGGAGAGATGGAAGGCGACGACACCGACGGCCACATCGACAACCTGGCGCGCTTCGTCAACCCGGACACCGTCCTGTGCGCTTCGGAAGAAGACCCGCAAGACCCGAACCACAAATGCCTGGAGGAAAACTATAAAATCCTCAAGAACGCGAAAGACCAGGACGGCAAGCCCCTCAACGTCGCGCGCCTGCCCATGCCGGGCTACGTGGGCGACGGCGAAACCCGCCTGCCCGCCAGCTACGCCAATTTCTACATAGGCAACAAGACCGTCCTCCTACCCACCTACAATCAGCCAAACGACCAAATCGCATTCGACTTGCTGAGGAAGTTCTTCCCGGACCGGGAAATCGCCGGCATCCCCTGCCGGACCTTCATCTGGGGACTGGGCGGGATCCACTGCGTGACCCAGCAACAACCCGCCGTCTGACCAACGTAACGCTGGCCGGGCAAGCGCCCGGAGACGACGCGCCGATGACGCTGGCAGGGCGATCTATCTAGGGTGAATTACCTCCCTATCTTGTGCTTTCCAAACACTTTCTATATAATTTGCCCATTCCTGTCTGCGGGGCAGGTGTCCTGCCGCGATTTTCTATCTTGAGGAGATGAACAGTAGAACAGCTCTCCATCCCCAATATCAGAGCCAAAAATCATGATCAATGATAGGTAGTCGATGACACCTTTTCTTAAATGGCCGGGGTTGACCTTCCCCCCATAAACTGGACGGTTTTTAAGTAGAATTTTCCTGATACGATGACCTTATACAAGGGGGATTCTATGAAGAAGAGCCGGTATTCGGAGGAAGAGATTATTGGGATATTGAAGGAGCACGAGTCGGGGG
>JACQQK010000106.1 GCA_016207065.1 Nitrospinota bacterium | reverse complement strand
GGGTGACCCGCGTGAACGCTGGATCCGATGCCGCCTCAGGCAGACGCCGAGGCGGGATGTAGCTCCCCCCTTAGGGGGCCGGGGGGATTCGCATTTTGGCGATCGCGTCAGCGTCATCGCCGCATCGCCTCCGGGCGCTTGCCCGGCTTTTCACCCCCACCTAACCTCCCCCTTCAAGGGGGAGGGAATTGGAGAGGACTTCATTTTGTTAGACGCTCTAAATACCAGATTTCCATTTTCCGGATTTTATTCCATGAAAATAAGGCCTATGCGAAAAAAAATCGGCGCGATCGGTTTTGCGTTTCTGTTTTTGTTTGCGAGTTCGGCTTACGCCGGAGCCCCCAAGGCCGGCGATATGGCCCCCGATTTTTCCGTCGTTTCCCTGAAGGGGGAAAAACTGGAACTTTCCTCGCTGAAAGGCAAGGTGGTCCTGATGGGGATGTTCCATATCTGCGTCCCCTGCATGAACCAGGCCCTGGAGTTCGAAAAAGTCCGCAAGCAAATCGGTCCGGACAAGCTTCAAATCATCGGCGTCAACACGCATGGGGACTCGAAAGACGATGTCGCGGGCTATTTGAGCGAGTTCCCGTCTCCCATAAATTTCCCCTATTACGTGGATTCGGCCATGTCCGTCAACAAGGCATATGTTCAAAGAGACATGCCGACGGTCCTCATTATCGACAAGGAAGGGGTGATTCGTCTGCGTTCCCCCTCGCTACGCGCCGACCAATTGGTCGCGCTCCTGAAAAAACTGCTGTAAGGTCCGCTTCGCTCTCCCTTGAACCGGCTTGCATTCAGGGAGGGACTTGTCTCCGCGGTCCCTCATCGGGCGCGGAAAACGGCGCCGTCGCTTGTTTCCTCAATGCGCGATCCTATTAAAAGAACGCTCGCGAAAATCCTCCGGACAATGATCGTCCTTTTGTTTGTTTCCCTTGCGGGCTTGTTCGGGTTACGGGGATCCTCGGCCGACCCGGCGAAAAGCGAGGGAAACCGCCGTTCCGGCGAAGCTTACTCCGTCCAGTTGAACGCCTATGCTGACCAGGAGAACGCCAAGAAGTTCGTCCGGTTACTGGAGAAAAAGGGCTACCATCCCTACGTGGCCGCC
Organism: Nitrospinota bacterium; assembly: GCA_016207065.1. Taxonomy (GTDB): domain Bacteria; phylum Nitrospinota; class Nitrospinia; order Nitrospinales; family JACRGP01; genus JACRGP01. The sequence continues at coordinate 8,164 of JACQQK010000106.1, read as the reverse complement.
ATAAAAAAGGACCGGGTGTGGTATAAGGCGTTGCTGGGTCCTTATCCGACCAAGGCCAAGGCCATGCAGGTTGTCCGGGAGTTGGAGCAAAAGGACAAGTTGAAAGCGATCGTGGTCCCGGCCGTATATCCCTCAAAAGAACCGGGCGGACCGGCGGGGGAGACGGCCCTGCCCCGTAAAAAACCCTCGAAAAAGAATACCGCGGTAAAAACAGCCGTCCCTCCCGCTCCAGCGGAGGCTGAAAACCGCGACGCCAAGGCGGAACCCGCCGCTCAATACGATTCCATCGACGTCGTGGTTTCCCTGTTCCTTGCGTGGGTCAAGTCCTGGCAGGGGAAAAACGTCGAGACCTATCTGGCGTTCTACTCCGGGGATTTTCAACACCGTTTCCAATCGATCAAGCAGTGGCGGGGGTCGCGCAGAAAGGCCCTGGCCCAGGCGGGCGACATCAAGATCGAATTCAGCGATATCCAAATCGTCCAGGGCCATGATTCCGTGGAAATTTCATTCCTGCAAAAATACAAGTCGGACCGGGTTGCCGATACGGGCCGTAAAACGCTGGTCTGGAAAAAAGACGGGGACTCCTGGAAAATCGTCCAGGAAACCTGGCAGGCCGCGTGATCCCTGGATTCCCGCGGAAATAATGTTCTGGCGGCATCGCCGCGCCGCTTACGGCGGCTCGCGATGACGAGCGAGCCCTGTCATTATCCATACAGGAGTCGCTAGACTGCATATTGCGCGGGCGAAGAGATGGAAGCTCCCCCCCTTGCAAAGGGGGCCGGGGGGATTCGCGGTTTCCCTTGCGTCCTCCGCGTCGTCAGGTTTGAGTCTGGTTCCCTACGGAATAACCCCATGCGGATTTTCTATTTTGCCCGAATCGATCTGTCCGTCGAGGACGCGAAGATGCGTCACGTGTTCGAGGTTTGCCGGCAGTTCGCCCGCGCCGGCCACGAGGTGTTTTTGTTCGTCCCCGACCTGGGGCATCGCCGCCGGGTGGAAGGGGTGACCTTCGTTCCTGTCCCCGTAGGCGTCCGCAAATCCTCCTTCACTTTTTTTTCCTTCTATTTTTTCCTGTTCTTTTATTTCCTGTATTACTACTTCAGGTTCAAGCCCGACGTCGTCTACACCCGGCATCAGCAGATGGAGTGGCTGGTTACCTGGTTGAAGCTCGTCCTGGGATTCGTTTACGCGATCGAGGTCAACGGCCTGTCGCTCGTCGAACTGAAGCTCAACTCCGCTCCCGCGTGGATCGTCGAAGTCACCCGTCGGATGGAGGCGATTTGCTTTCGCCTGCCGGACTTGCTGGTGGTCCCGACGGTCCAGATCCGGGACCGCCTTTGCCGGAGCTACGGTTTAGACCCGAACGGCTTCCTGGTGGTGAGCAACGGGACCAACCCCAGCGTGTGCCGTCCCATGGACCCGGAGGTTTGCCGGGAAAAGCTGGGCCTCGACCCCAAGGGACGGTATCTGCTGTTCATGGGATCGTTCAAGAAATGGCACGGCATCCTGGAGGTCATCCGGATCATGCCTGAACTGGCTCATGACCATCCGGACCTTCGTCTGCTCGCGATTGGGGACGGCGAACTGCGGCGCGAGGCGGAAAACCTGGTCGAGGAACTCGGTCTTCGCGGCCGGGTGATCTTGTTCGGCAAAAAGCCATATGACGAAGTCCCGGTATACATCAACGCCGCCGACCTCTGCCTTGCGCCATTTTTCGACGAGCGGTCCCATCTGACGGGTTTGTCGCCTCTCAAGATTTTCGATTACATGGCCTGCGCCAGGCCCGTCGTTTCAAATGCCGTGGGCGGATTGGAGGAATTGTTCAGGATCCATGGGGTTGGGGAGGCCGTTCCTTCGGACGACCCCCGGTCGTGGGTCCGGGCTATCGGCCGGCTGATCGACGATCCCCGGCGTATGCGGGAGTATGGAGAAAACGGGCGCAAGGCGGTCATGAACGAATTCAACTGGGAATCGGTTTGCGGAAAGATCGAGAAAACTCTGGAAAGTCTCCTTTCCTTAAAATCGAAATGATCCTCCTCGTCCTCCCGCTCTTCCTTTTATTGTTCTGTCCTTCTCCCGCCCGGGCTTTCGACTATGATTTCGAGGGCCGCGTCAAGGCCGACGGCGCGCATGTGTTCAATTCCCCCCCAGGCTATGACGATTTCGACCGCCAGGCGGAACTCCGCCTTGGCGTTCTGGGGAACGCTCTGCAACGGGACGGCTGGAAGCTGGATTACGAAATGACGGGAGATGTCCTGCATGTCGGCGGGCCGCGCGTACAGGCGGGGTTGAACGACGAGTTCAAGGCCGAGTTTTTCCGGGCCTGGCTCCGCCTCGATAGGGACAATCTCAAGGTTCGCGGCGGGCGGCAAAAAATCCTGTTCGGGGCGGGGACGATCTTCCGTCCGCTGGGTTTCTTCGACACCCGCGACGTCTCCGGAATCGTCCCGGAAACCAAGGGAGTGGACGGCGTCCGCTCCACCTGGTTTTTCGACGAAACGACCTTGATGGAGGGTTGGGCGGTCCCGGCCAGGAAGGACGACCGGGTCGTTTGGGGCCTTCGGGGAGAGGGGTTTATCGGGGGACTGGAAACCGGAGTGGTTTTTCAATATCATCCCAAAACCGAATTGAGCGATCTGCCCAATTTCGCCAGCGAGCTGTATCAGATGGGTTATCATGTGAAGGGCGAATACGCGATCGGCTATTGGAACGAGAGCCGGTTGGACGTCGAGAGCCAGCCGGGACGGAACCCTCTCCGGTTCGAGACGGTGTTTGGCGCGGATTATACCTTCGCCTTGGGCCAGGGTTTGCACGTGGCGGCCGAATACTTCGTGTCGGCCCGCGAAAAAGAAATCTCAATCCCCCCGGAACTCCAGCCGTTTGTTGTCGAGCACAGGGCGGTCCATCAAGTGGGCGTGTCGTTTGACCAGCCTGTCGGGATCGACATCGTCTGGAGGGTCTTCGGTTTCTACGACGTGCGCGACGGCAGTATGCAGATCGTGCCGCAGATCGAATACGCCGTCACTAACCAGGCATTTCTGTATTTGCACGGCCGTTGGGGGACCAACGTCAACGGCGAGGACAACATCGGCAGGTTTTTCCTGAAAAGTTCCGCGTTCAACGGGACCGAACCGGAACTGGGCGCCGCCCTGGTCGTTTATTTTTGAGCGGATGTTGTAAGCGTCTAACAAAATGATGTTCTTTCATTCCCTCCCTCTTGACGGGTGAGAGGGTTATTGCGAGGCTCTGCCGAAGCAATCCAGAGGTTGGATCGCCACGCTCACTCCGTTCGCTCGCGATGACGGATCGTTTGCCCGTCATGGGGGAGGGGATTTGTGGATTTCATTTTGCCAGACGCTGTAAGGCGGACTTTCTCTCATTGGATATAGCGGAATGCTCAAGCTGGAACGCGTAACGAAAATCTACCATGTGGGCGGCGAGGATTTCACCGCCCTGCACGAGATCGACCTGGAGATCGAGCCGGGAGCGTTCATGTCGTTTGTCGGGCCTTCCGGTTCGGGCAAGACGACCTTGTTGAACCTCATCGGCGGCCTGGACCGGCCCACGTCCGGCGAGATCGTTTTCAACGGCGTCAAGCTCGGCGCCATGACCCGCGCGGAACTCGCGGCCCTGCGCAGAGAGCAGATCGGCTTCATCTTCCAATCGCACAATCTCCTGCCGGTGTACAGCGTTTATGAAAACGTTTTGTTCCCGTTGTTGCTGAACAAACGCAAGGAATCCGAAGTCCGGGACCTCGTCATGCACTTGGTGGAGTTCGTGGGGCTGGGGCCGCAGGCGAAAAAGAAACCGTCGGAATTGTCCGGCGGGCAATGCCAGCGGGTCGCCATCGCCCGCGCGCTCGTCAAGGACCCGCAACTGGTCCTGGCCGACGAGCCGACCGCCAACCTCGACGCGGAAAACTCCTACAATATTCTCGAACTGATGCTGGGCTTGAATAAAAAGTTCAAGGCGGCGTTCATCTTTTCCACCCACGACGAGAAAGTCACCCGGTATATCCACAGGGAGGTGCGGGTGGAGGACGGACGGATTCTGTTCGACAAGCGGAAAAACCACCGGGGCGAGCTCGAATGATTTCCAAGATCGCCTGGAAGAATTTTTACCGGCAGGGGTTGCGGGCTTTTTTGAACGTCCTGGTCACCGCCTTGTCCATCATCGCCATCATCTTCAACATTTCGTTGCTCAACGGGTTCCAGGCCCAGGCCACGCGCAACATGGTCGTCTCCGACGTGGCGGGCGGGCATTACCTGGTCCCCGGTTTCGACCTCCTCACGCCGACCGAATGGGAGGACCATACCCGCCCCGTCCCTTCGGAGTTACGGCAAATGCCTCGCTCGGAAACGGCCGAGGTCTTGGTCCAGCAGGGACAGATCTTCCCGCGCAACCGGCTCTATCCGGTGCAGTTGCGCGGCGTCGAGATGGAGCAATCGCTCCTCGACCTGCCCATGGACGCCTTGAAATCCCAGCCCGCGGAACCGGGCGATTACATCCCGGCGGTCCTGGGGACGAAGATGGCGGAGAAGGCCCATCTGCGCAAGGGCGACACGGTCGTGTTGAAATGGCGGGACCGGTTCGGCGCCGTGGACGCGCGCGAGATCAAGGTGGTCGAAGTGGCTTATTTCCTGAACCCGAGGATCGACGAGGGCATCGTCTGGCTGAGGCTCGACCATCTCCGCTCCATTACGCGCCGGGAGGGCGAGATCAGTTGGGTCGCCGTCGACCGGTACCGCGGCCCCGTCGAGGGCCTGAGGTCCGAAACGGTCGAGGAGTTGATGGCCGACCTCCTGGCCATGTTGAAACAGGACCGCAGAAACTCGAAGATCCTCTGGACGATCCTTATCTTTCTGGCCGGGATCAGCATATTCAACACGCAGATCCTGAACGTGTTCAAACGGCAAAAGGAAATCGGGACGCTGATGGCGTTTGGAATGGAGCCCGGCCAGATCGTCCGGTTGTTCGCGCTGGAGGGCGTTTACGCGGCCCTGGGGGCATTGATCGTCGCGGCCGTTTTGGGCGTCCCGTTTTTTACCTGGTTCCAGAGCGTGGGGTTTGACGTGACGCATCTGAAGGAGACGGCCATCCCCGTTCACGAAAAGGTTTTCCTGGACATCCGCCCCGGCGAAGTGGCGGTCACGGGCGTTACGGTATTTGCCATCATGGTAGCGGTGGCCTGGCTCCCGGTCAGGAAAATTTCCCGCCTGGAACCCACGGCCGCTCTGCGCGGCAAAGCGATCGCATGACCCAATGGCTCCTGACCGGCATATTGCGCGACAAGACCCGCTCGCTGTTTCCCTTTCTGACGGTCGGCGCCGGGGTCGCCCTGATGATCGCCCTGCTCGGGTTCATGGACGGCGTGTTCATGGGGATGATCGACATCACCGCCAACCTGGATACCGGACACCTGCGTTTCTTGAACAAGTCGTTTTACGAGGAGGAACACCTCGCGCCCATGGACTGGGCCCTGGGCGGCCAGAAGGAGACGCGCGCCTGGCTCGAAAAAAACGGCCCCCCGGGGGTCCAATGGGCCCCGCGCATACGCTGGGCCGCGATCATGGACGTCCCGGACGAGAAAGGGGAAACGCGTAGCCAGACGCCGGTGGTCGGCATGGGGATCGATATTTCCTCCGCGCGTTCTCCCGAATTGAAACGGCTCAAGCTGAAAGAATCGCTGACGCGCGGAAGACTGCCGGGCGGAAGAAACGAGATGCTTGTCGGGTATCTCCTGGCCGAAACCCTCAAGCTGGACCTGGGAGACAGCGTCACGCTGATCGGACAGTCCTTCGACGGAGGGATGGCGGCGGACAATTACGCCGTCGTGGGGTTTGTCCGCTTCGGGGTCTTTGCCATGGACAAGAAAATGGCGGTCGTCAACCTCGCCGACGCCCAACGCATGTTTTACATGGACAACATGGTCACCGAGTGGGCGGGATATTTTCCGTCCCGCGTCTCTTTCGCCGAGTATGAAACGGCCAGAGAGCTTGTTCATTCGCGCTTGCCCGGCCTGCTTCGGAATCCGCCGGCCGGCTGGGCGAAAGACGACAACCCCGTCGTCCTGTCCATACTGGACCAGAGAAACATCCGCGAAATCGCCAAAACGTTCGACAGGATACGGAATATCATCATCTGGATATTTTTGATATTGATGGTCCTCGTCCTTTGGAACGCCGGACTGCTCAACGGCATCCACCGTTACGGGGAGATGGGACTGCGCCTGGCCCTGGGCGAGACGCACGCACTGCTGGCGTTCTCCCTGGCGGTCGAGGCGTTCATGATCGGCGTCCTCGGGTCCGCCGCCGGGTCCCTGCTGGGCGGCGGCGTGGTCTATTATCTGCAGGAGGTCGGCGTGAACATGGGAGACGCATTCGCTCAATCGGGCGTTATAATCAACGACGTCGTCCGCGGGCGGCTGAGCGTCGTTGGATTCCTGTATGGGATCGTCCCCGGGATGACCGCCAGCGTCGTCGGGAGCCTCGTCGCCGCCACGAGCATCTTCAACCGCTCCGAGGCCAACCTGTTCCGGGAGTTGGAGACATGAAGACTGCGCTCCGCTCATTTCTGCCATTTTTGATATTCGTCGCGTGTCTGACGTTTCATGACGCGAGAGGCATTGCGTCCGCCGGGGAGATCGATGCCAACGCGTTGCTCAAGGCCATCGACGATAATCTGTGGTCGGAGACCAAGTTCGTCGAAGGCCGTCTCGTCATCGACAACGGGCGGAAAGAGAGGGAACTGGCGTTCGATTCCTGGCTGGAGGGGAGGGAGAAGGGCTACACCCATTACAAGGCCCCGCCGCGCGAGGCGGGGACCAAGATGCTCAAGATCCAGGACAAGCTGTGGATGTACACCCCGCAGACCGACCGGAAGATATTGATCGCCGGACATCTCCTGCGCCAGTCGATGATGGGGAGCGACCTGTCCTACGAGGACATGCTGGAGGACACCAAGCTGAGTTCCGCCTACGGCGCCAAAGTGGAGAAAGTCGAGGACGTGGACGGATTCCCAAGTCTGGTCCTGCATCTCACGGCGCACGACGAGACCATCACCTACCAGAGCCGGAGGGTATGGACCGACCCGGAGAAGAAAATCATCCTGCGCGAGGAGCGGTACGCCAAAAGCGGGATGTTGCTGAAGAAGGTGGATTTTGCCGGGTACGCCCAGATCAAGGGCCGACTGTTCCCCCGGAGCCTGACGTTCCGCGACATGCTCAAGGAAAACACCCACACGACCTATCATTTCGACGTCATCGAGTTCGACGTCCCCATCCCCGAAAAGTACTTCTCCCTGAGCATTTTGAAGCGCTGATCTGTTTACAGTCCCGCCACCAGGTTTTCGATTTTCTCGAACGCTTCTTCGATGGACCGGGCCATGTGCGCGGCGGCGGAGTTGAATTCGTCCCATGCTCCATTCATGTTGAGAATAACGATGGGTTTTCCGTATTCGAACGCCAGTTCGATTTCCGAGCGGGTTCCCGCGCCTCCCGGCAGGGCGGCGACGATGTCGGCGCTGAGGACGACGATGTGGTTCCGGCTGGCGATCTCCTTCCCGGATTTTCCGGACAGGTGGAGATGGGTGCGGATGGGGATATCGATGTATCGGTTGGGATAGCCTTCCGGCGGCCGGTAGCGTTTCCGCCCTTCCGGGCTATCGCAAGGGCGCTCGGAGGGGAGGATGCCGACGCACAAGCCTTTTCTTCCCGGAACGGAGGCGAACGCTCTGGCGACTTCGGCCATGACTCCTGGTCCGCCGCCGTTGATCAGGTCGAAGCCTTTTTCCGCCAGCCAGCGGCCCAGGGGGCGGCTCAGGTCCTCGCAGGGGTCCGAACCCGATCCAATCACCCCAATCATGGGGCGTTTACGGGTCATGGCGGCGCGCGGCCCGCGGAATTGCCCGGCCCGCCGACGCCGCGTTCGCGTTCAATCCCACGACCGCCAGGTAGGAGAGGATTTCCTCCAGGTGCGCCTCGGAGTTTCCGGGCCCGGTTTCGATATCGTGGGTTTTCAGGCTTACTTCGTCGCCCCGGCGGACCAGCCGGTACGCCAGCGACGCGGCCTCGCTCACCCGTTTTTCCAAAAGCTCGGAGGGGACGACGGCGTTGGTTTGCGGGTCGTGGATGTTCAGGGAAATGACGTAGCTTTGCCGGCCGCCG
>JACQQK010000103.1 GCA_016207065.1 Nitrospinota bacterium | reverse complement strand
CCGGGCAAAGCGGAGCACGTCGATGTTTTCCACCGGGCGGTCCTGCAGATACATCTTCAGCGCTTGAATCCGGGCCTCCAGGTCGGGAGGGCCGATGTAGACCATCTTGTCCAACCGGCCGGGCCTCCGCACCGCCTCGTCGATCTTGTCCGGCTCGTTTGTCGCGGAAATCAGGAAAATCTTCTTGCGGGAGCACTCGTTCAGGTGGACGAGGAACTCGTTCGCCTCCTCCGCCTTGTGCTGTACGGCGGACGAGAGGCCCGATCTTTTCGGCGCGATCCCCTCGAATTCGTCGATGAACAGCAGGGTCGGGGCGTTTTTTTCGGCTTCCCTGAAAACGGCGCTGATGGCCAGGACCGTGCCGTGTATGTAGGCGCTCCCGATGGTGGAACCCCGGACCTCCATGAAGCGCCAGCCCAGTTCCTCCGCGAGTTTTTGGGCGATGAACGTCTTGCCGCAACCGGGCGGACCATACAGCAGTATTCCGTTTGGGAGGGACAGCCGGAAACGCCTGTACAATTCGGGATCGCGGATGGGGCGGATGATCTCCTCGAAAAAAACTCGTTTGACTTCCCACATGCCGGCGACATTGGCGAGGCCCTTGGATTCGCCAACGGGCGGAGCGGGCGAAGGTCCCGTTCCCGCTTCGACGGCCGTCCCCGGCTGAGTTCCATATTTCTGGTAAGCCTCGTCGAGGTTTTTGTAGACCTCCGGCAAGTTGGGGTTGATCCTCAAGGCCTCCTTGTATGCTTTGATCGCCTCCTGGTAATTCCCCAGGGCGCCGAGAGCGTAACCCAGGTTGCCGTAGGCTTCCGCGGATTTCGGGTCGAGCTTGAGGGCGTCCTGAAATTCCTGGACCGCTTTCGCATACTGGAGCGATTTGCAATAGGCGAAGCCCAGGTAGAAATGGGCCTCGGCGTTGGCGGGGTCGAGCCGGACGGATTCCTTGAAGCTTTCGATCGCCCGCGGGTAATCGCCCAGCCGGTGATGCGTCCTCCCCAGGTTGTAATGATACGTCCCCACGCCGGGCCGGATTTCCCTGGCCTTGGAAAAATTCAGGATCGCCTCCTGGTAGCGCTTCAACCCGAAATGGGCTTCTCCGAGACCGTTGAAGGCGTCGGCGTTGTCCGGATGCTTTTTCAAAGTCTGGGAAAAACGCTGGTGGGCCTCGGAATATTGCTTCAATTCGAGGAAAAGGGACCCGAGGCTGTTTTGCGTGTCGGCGCGCGGGTCCAGGCGGACCGATTCTTGAAGATGGTGGACCGCCTGCGGAAAGAACTTCAAGGCCCTGTATTCGCAGGCCAGCTTGAAATGCGTTTCCGCGTCGTTGGGGCGCTCTTTTAAAATTTTCTTGTATTTTTTTATGCCGTTCATTGCCGGTCGACGTTTCCTGTCCTGGGATTATCTAAACATCTTTTGTCCGCGATTGCAATGTTGGCGGCTTTGGGGGGCGTCTCGGGCAGAGAGAGCCCCGGCGCCGCCGTTCAGAAGGGATTTGACCTGGCGTCGCGTATCTGCTAATGTCTTGAAAAAGCGCATTTGGCGGATTAAGTTAATGCCCATCTTTCCTGTTTTATTGTAATTCCATTCCTGCCTTTCTATCTCTCATGGATCGCGCCATGGCGGCGCATCGATGGGGATCGTATCAAGCAACTCTTTTTTTAGTATATTGAAAACAGGCCCCCTTAGGGCGCCGGTCATTTTGCAGGCATCGAGGTATAAGCGATTTCCAGGTTTGGTTCCGTCTTCCAGGCATCCATTACAAATGAAACGGCAGGAGGGTGAATCTCAATGAGTTCGACGAATTTTTCGAAAAAACCGGCTACGTTCCCTGGCGTCGCGGTACGGACGGAATCGGGAAAACGGCGCTTTAATCCGTTTGGAATCTTTAAAAGAGGCGGCGAGGAGCAAGACGGATTGATGGAGTCCGCGGCGGGTTTGCGCGCCGGTTTCGACGGCCTCTCCGTCAACGTCTTCATGTTGGATTACGACTTGAACCTCTTATACATGAACCCGCGCGCCGAAAAGTCCCTGAGGTCCATCGCCGCCGAAATCCGGTCCGCTTTCCATGTCGAACTGGAGGACTTGATCGGCGGTTCCATCCTCCGCATTCATCCCCGGCCCCGCGAACTCGAATCGGCCCTGCGTAGCCGCTTGAACCTTCCCCACGAGGAGACCGTTGCCTTCGGGAACGCGACGTTGAGTTGGAGCGTCAACGCCATGGTCGGTCCGGACGGGTCGGTCATGGGATACGTCATGACCTGGGAGGAAGTCGGCGCCCGGAAGAGGAAAGAGACCGAACTGGCGCGGGACAAGTCCATGCTGGAGCAATCCCCGGTCAACGTCATGTTCGCCGACGCCAACTTCACCCTCCAATACCTGAACCCCGCCTCCCTGAAAACCCTGCGGACGCTGGAACGGTTTTTGTCGGCGAAAACCGACAGTTTGCTGGGGCGGTCGATCGATATTTTTCACAAAAATCCCCAACAGGTTCGCAGGCTTCTCTCGGACCCCAGGAATCTGCCGCACAAGGCCCGAATCCAGGTCGGCCCGGAGGTCCTCGACCTTCTGGCGACCGCGATTTACGATAACGACAGAAATTACCTGGGGCCCATGGTGACTTGGGAGTTGGCCACGGAAAAGGCGAATCTGGAGAATCAAAACAGGGAAATGGCCGACCGGGAAAAACGCGAGGCCGAGGAATTGCAGGTAAAGGTCAAGGCGCTTCTTTCCGCCGTCGATGCCGCCGCCGAAGGCGACCTGACCCAGGATATCGCGATCAAGGGGGAAGACGCCGTAGGGAGGATCGGCGAAAGCCTGTCGCGCTTCTTTTCCGACCTGCGGGGCAGTATCTCCGTCATCGCCATGAACGCCAAGGAGCTGGACCAGGCGTCCGAACATCTGACGGACGTGAGCCAGTTGTTGGGGCACAACGCCGAGGAAACCTCGAGCCAGGCGTCGGTGGTGTCCTCCGCTTCAACCGACGTCAGCAAGAGCGTACAGACCGTCGCGGCGGGTTCGGAGGAAATGACCGCCAGCATCAAGGAGATCGCGAGAAGCTCCGCCGAGGCCGCGAAGGTGGCCTCCGAGGCCGTCAAGATCGCCCAGGGGGCCAATGTCACCATATCCAAACTGGGGACCAGTAGCGCGGAGATAGGGCAGGTCCTGAAGACGATCACCTCCATCGCGGAACAGACCAACCTGCTGGCCTTGAACGCCACGATCGAGGCCGCCCGCGCGGGCGAAGCCGGCAAAGGCTTCGCCGTCGTGGCCAACGAGGTCAAGGAACTGGCCAAGGAAACCGCCAAGGCCACCGAGGACATCGGGAAAAAAATTCAAGCCATCCAATCGGACACTCAGGGCGCCGTGGGCGCCATCGGGCAGATCACCGGCATCATTCAACAGATCAACGATATTTCCAACGGCATCGCCAGCGCGGTCGAGGAGCAATCCGTCACCACCAACGAAATGGGCAGGAGCGTGGCCGAAGCCGCCCGGGGGATTTCGGAAATCGTCCAGAACATCGGCGGCGTCGCCGAAGCGGCTTCCAGCACCGGCGAATGCGCCGGGGAAACGCAAAAATCGGCGAAAAAACTCCTTTACATCACCAGCGAACTGCAAAAACCGATCGCCCGCTTCAAATATTTTGACGAAAACAAGGAACTGTTCAGTTGGGACCAAAGCTACAGCGTGGGCGTCAACGAGATCGACAATCAGCATAAACAGATCTTTTCCTTCATCAACCAGCTCCATAAGGCCATGATGAAGGGGCAGGGGAAGGAGGCGATGGGGAAGATACTGGACGCTCTGGTCGATTACACGGCCACCCATTTTGCCTACGAGGAACGCTTGATGACGCAAACCGGATATGGCGGATACGGCGACCACCTTGACAAGCATAAGAAACTTGTCGCCCAGGTCCTCGAGTTTCAAGGGCAGTACAAAAAAGGCCTGGCCGATATCAATTACGACCTGTTCGACTTCCTGAAGGGGTGGCTGAGAAACCATATCCAGGGAGTCGATAAGAAATACTCGGCGCACTTCAACAGCAAGGGGATTTATTGAGACGCGCGGGGATTGCCCGCGCGGGAGGGGGACGGCGAAAAGCGCTTGGGAATAAGCCGGGCCGGCTGGCCGTCAGGGTTTATATCCAATAGCGTCCGAAAGGTCGGCGTTTGTCAAGTCGGCGTCTCGAAAAACGGCGCCGGTCAGTTTGGCTTTTTTGAAAGTCGCGAAGGCCAGCTTTGTCCCCGTGCAATCGGCCCCGCTCAGGTCGGCGTCCGCGAGGTCGGCGTGTTCCATGTCCGCCCGTTGCAGGTTGGCCCGTTTGCAGTTGGTCCGGTGAAGGACCGCGTTCGCGAGCTTGGCCCCGGACAGGTCCGATTTTTCCAGGTTGGCCTCGGAGAAGTTGGTCTTCCGGACATCCGCGCCCAGGAGGAAAGCCCCGCTCAGGTCGGCGCGTTCCAGGACGGCCTCGGAAAGGTTGGCGCGGCTGAGGTCGGACTGGCTTAATTTCGCCTCCGTGAAATCCGCGCCGCTCAAGTCCGCTCCGCTCAGGTCCGCCCCCGCGAGGTCGGCGCCGGTCAACCGGGCCTTGCCCATGTGGGCCTTTTCGAGGCGGGCCCCGCCGAGTTTCGCCCCGTTCAGCTTGATCCTTCCCATGTCCGCGCCGTGGAGCCGGACGCCGATGAGAGTGGCCCCGTTAAAGTCGGCGATGTTCAGGTTGGCCTCGGTGAGGTCCGCGCCGGTCAGGTCGGCGCGCCGGAAGATGGCGCCGTTGAGCTTGGTCCGGCTCAGGTCGGCGCCGGGGAACCTCGATTCGGTGAGGTCCGCGCCCGTCAGGTCCGCCCGGCCCAGGTTGGCCCCGGAGAAGTCGGCGGCGAAAAACTTGGCCCCCTTGATTTCCGCGCGGTTAAGGGTCGCGCCCTTCAGGTTCGTTTCGTAAAACAGGCCGACGCTCAGCTTGGCGTCGGTGAGGTCCGCGCCCGACAGGTCGGCGTTCTTGAAATTGGACCGGTTGAGGTCGGCTTCCGCGAGCCGGGCCTTGGAAAGCTTTGCCCCCGCCAGGTCGGCGCGCGCCAGGTTGGCGTGAAAGAGATTGGCTTCCCTCAGGTCCGCTTCGCCGAGTTGCGCGCCTCTGAGGTCCGCCTCCTCCAGGTTGGCTTTGTTCAGGTTGGCCCGTTCGAGTTTGGCCTGCGGGAGCTTGGCCTCGCGCAAATTCGCGGACGCGAGGTTGGCGTCGGAGAGGTCCGCGCCGGCGAAATCGAGCCCTTCCAAACCGGTCCGGCTTAAATCCACTCCGGACAATTTGGCCGAGTTGAAATTGGCTTGGGAAAGGGTCGCGTTTTTCAGCTCCGCCTTTTCCAGGTTGGCTTCCGTGAAGTCGGCCCCCTCGAGATTGGCCCCTCCAAACCGGGCGCCGGAAAGGTCGAGCCCCTTGAAGACCAGGCCGGACAAGTCCAGCCCCGACAAATCGGCCCCGGCGAAAGAAAGCTCTTCCTCCGAGGGGCCGGCCAATTTCGCTTCGATTTCTTCTCGTGAATAATCCGCCATTGAACATCGTCCTTTACTGATCGAAAGTTGAGAGCGCCCCCGCCCGGAACGCGTCGGGGACTTCGTTGAAAACCGGTTGTCGAGACAAGCCGATAGATTACCATAAAGAAGACGGAAGAGAAACTAATGAGAGACGAGGTTGGACGACTTGGATAACCCCTTACGCCCTACCCATGAAAAAAGAGAATGTGATTATGACGGTAAAATAGCACAATACGGAAGAGCTTCAAACGACGGGAAGGTTATACATGCCGGAGCGGGAAAGACCGATATTGATTTACGACGGCGACTGCCAGTTCTGCCGGCGGTGGACCGCGCGTTGGCGGCGCATGACGGGAGACCGGGTGGACTACGCCCCGTACCAGGAGGTCGCGGACGGTTTCCCCGATATAACGCGCGACCGGTTTGACGCTTCGGTCCAGTTCGTTGACAAGGACGAAACGGTCTATACTGGCGCGGAGGCGGTCTTCCGGGCTTTGGCCCATGCTCCCGGCATGGGATGGACGTTGGCCGCGTATCGAAGCGTACCCGGTTTCGCTGTCACGGCCGAAAGGGTCTACCGGTTCGTGGCTCGCCGGCGCGGCTCGAGGACCGGCTGACGACCGAGGAAAAACCCCCTCTGGAAGATCACTCTTGTCTTAAAAATCCGACGACGGCTATGAGGGCGGTGGAGATCCCGAGAAACGCGTAGACGTATAACCCAAAATCCGTCTGACCCAGGGCAGTGACAAAGTTGGACCGGTTGAATACAAATCCCCAATACACGACAAAACAGTAGGAGACCAAAAGCCCCAGCTTGTTTTTTCCCAAAAACAGGCAAAGGGAGTTGATGACGACGAGGGTCATGACTTGGGAAACCGGAACGTTGAATTCGGCATTTGAAAAATAATCTGAAAGTTTATTGATCAAGTCCATGGTTTCTTCCGGGTTGAGGGTTTTAGGATTGTCCCGCGCGGTCCAAGAGGCGGTCCGCTCCGCCGTCAAATATTTACATTAAAGTTCAGTATAATCCTTTATGGCGGAAAATCAACGTTTTTCCCGGTTTTTTTTGCCTCGTTTTCGACAAACGCGAATTTTTCCATCGTCTGCCTCCCACTGCCCATTTAATAGGCAGTTCGCTTTTTTCGAGCTTCAATTTTGCGCGGAACGTTTCGCCATTTTTCCTCCCCTCCGTCGCCGGAGATCGGATTTAGCCCGGTATTCCGGGAAATTTGCCGAATTTCCCGATTGGCATGAAAATGGCAAGGGGGACATGAAGTGATCTACGAAAGTTCAGGAGTCTCTCATGAAATCGAAACTGGTTTTGGTTGGCAATGGGATGGCTGGCGTTCGCGTCTTGGAGGAATTGCTCAAGATCGCGCCGGATATGTATGAGATAACCGTCTTCGGTTCGGAACCGCACGGGAATTACAACCGGATTCTTTTGTCGTCGTTGCTGGCCGGGGAAAAGACCGTTGACGACATCATGCTCAATGGCGACCGTTGGTACGCCGAAAACGGCATCCGTCTGCATAAGGGCAAGGAGATCGCGGAGATTGACCGGCGCAACCGCCGGGTCGTCGCGACCGACGGGACCGCAACCGAATACGACCGCTTGATCCTGGCGACCGGTTCGGTCCCCATCGTCCTGAGCGTGCCCGGCAAGGAACTGAAGGGCGTCGTCACGTTCCGGGACATCCGCGACGTGAACGCCATGCGGGAGTACGCGGGGAAAGGCAAGCGGGGGGTCGTCATTGGCGGCGGCCTGCTGGGCCTGGAGGCCGCCCACGGACTGATGCAACTGGGCATGCACGTTACCGTGATTCATCTGATGAATACCCTGATGGAGCGGCAGTTGGACCCCGTCGCGGGCGGCATGCTCAAGGAGTCTCTCGAAAAGCGCGGGATGAAGTTTTTGATGGCCACCGCCACCGAGGCCTTCGTGGGAGAAGATCAGCTCCAAGGCGTGTGCCTGAAAGACGGGCCGGAAATCCTGGCGGACCTGGCGGTGATGGCGGTGGGCATCCGTCCCAATATCGACCTGGCCCGGAAGGCGCACATTCACTGCGAGCGGGGCGTGGTGGTGAACGACACCCTGCAGACCTACGACGGGCGCGTCTACGCCGTCGGGGAATGCGTCCAGCACCGCGGACAGGTTTACGGTCTCGTGGCCCCCTTGTTCGCCCAGGCGAAAGTGTGCGCGAACCATCTGGCCGAGCTGGGCTACGCCCGGTACGAGGGCTCGGTCGTCTCCGCCAAGCTGAAGGTGACGGGGATCGAACTGTTCTCGGCGGGGGATTTTTCCGGCGGCAAGGCCGCCGAGGAGATCACGATGATGGACAGGACGCGCGGCGTGTACAAGAAGATCGTGCTCAAGGACAATCAAATCCGCGGGATCGTCCTCTACGGGGACACCGTCGACGGCTCGTGGTATTACCAGATGTTGCGGGACGGGACCGACGTGGGCAACATCCGCGGGCGCCTGATGTTCGGCCAGTCGCATCTGGGCGATTCCGGCCACGGCGGCAAGAACGCCGCGGCGGCGATGAGCGACGGCGCGGAGGTATGCGGTTGCAACGGGGTGTGCAAGGGGGACATCGTCAAGGCCATCGTGTCCAAGGGGTTGTTCACCCTGGACGACGTGCGCGCCCACACCAAGGCCTCGGCCTCGTGCGGGTCGTGCACCGGACTGGTCGAGCAGATACTGGCTTTCACGCTGGGCGGCGAATACTCCGAAACGTCCAAGGCCAAGCCCCTGTGCAAATGCATCGACCATACCCACGCCGAGGTGCGCGAAGCCGTCAAGAAACGCCGGCTGACCAGCATCCGTTCCGCCCTGGACTACCTCGAGAGCCGCTCCCCCGACGGGTGCCACGTCTGACGCCCGGCGTTGAACTACTATGTCGTCTCCGCGTGGCCGGGGGAGGCGATGGACGATCCGCAATCGCGCTTCGTCAACGAACGGGTCCACGCCAATATCCAGAAGGACGGCTCGTTCTCCGTGGTGCCGCGGGTCTGGGGCGGGGTGGTGAAACCGGTCGAACTGCGCGCGATCGCCGACGCGGCGGAGAAATACCGCGTCCCCATGGTCAAGTTCACGGGCGGGCAACGGCTCGACCTGCTCGGCGTCAGGAAGGAGGACCTGCCCCGCGTCTGGGGCGACCTCAACAAGGCGGGCCTGATTTCAGGGTACGCCTATGGGAAGGCCCTGCGCACGGTCAAGACCTGCGTCGGCATGGAGTGGTGCCGGTTCGGCGTCCAGGATTCCACCAGCCTGGGGATCAAGCTGGAAAAACTGACCTGGGGTTCGTGGATGCCGCACAAGTTCAAGATGGCGGTCTCCGGATGTCCGCGCAACTGCGCCGAGGCCACCATCAAGGATTTCGGCGTCGTGGCCGTGGAGTCGGGCTGGGAACTGCGCGTGGGCGGCAACGGCGGCGTCAAGATCCGGCCGACGGATTTGCTGTGCAAGGTGAAAACCGATCAGGAAGTGATCGAATACTGTTGCGCCTTCATCCAACTTTATCGCGAGGAAGCCTATTATCTGGAGCGCACCTCGACTTGGATCGAGCGCGTGGGACTGGCTTACGTGAAGCGCTGGACCGTCGAGGACTCCGAAAACCGCCGGGAACTGGCGCGCAGGTTCCTGGAGTCCCAGCGATTCGCGCAGAAGGACCCTTGGGCCGAATGCGCCGGAGATCCGGAGAAGTCGCGCGAATTCGTTCCGATAAAACAATTGAACCGCGCGGGGTACAGCCATGTCTGAATGGACCGAAGTGGGACGTATCGAGGACATCCCGCGGTTGTCCGCCCGCGTCGTACGCGCCGAAGCCGTCGACGTGGCGGTGTTTCGCACCGCCCGGGACGAGATATTCGCCCTGCGGGACCGTTGTCCGCACAAGAGCGGGCCGCTGTCCCAGGGGATTGTCCACGGTAGCCGGGTCACGTGCCCCTTGCACAACCTGGTGTTGGAGTTGACCGACGGCCGGGCGGCGCCGCCCGACGAGGGGTGTACGGAAACGTATCCCGTCAAGACCGAGGACGGGAAAATTTGGGTTTTGCTACCGGGCAGTTAAATTAAAGGAGGACATGTCCCATGTACAAAGACGCGATCGAAAAGCTGACCGATTCCGGTCAGCGGAAAATAGATTACATGCGGAGTTCGCCAGCGGGTTATGTGCTGTTGTCCGCCCTGGCGGGGGCCTACGTGGGGTTCGGCATCGTCCTGATCTTCGCCGTCGGCGGGCCGATCGCCAAGGCGGGCGACCCCTATTTGAAATTGATCATGGGCGTGTGTTTCGGGATCGCGTTGAGCCTGGTCATTTTCGCCGGTTCCGAGCTGTTCACCGGCAACAACATGGTGTTTGCCGTGGGGGGGCTGTGCAAGCGGACGGGCGGGGCGCCGGTGATCGTTTTGTTTGCTTTATGTTACCTGGGGAATTTTATCGGCTCGGCGTTTCTCGCGTGGCTGGTCGTCAAGGGCGGCAGTCTTTCGGAAGCTTCCCAAACGCTTCTTCTGCAAGTCGGCTCCTTGAAAATGAACCTCGGCGCCAGCGAATTGTTTTTCCGCGGCGTTCTGTGCAACTGGCTGGTCTGCCTGGCCGTATGGACCTCGAGCCGGACGCAAAGCGACTCCGCGAAACTCATCCTGATATTCTGGTGCTTGTTCGCCTTTATCAGTTGCGGGTTCGAGCACTCCGTGGCGAACATGACCTTGCTGACCTTGACTTTGCTGTTCCCGCACGGTCCGGAGATTTCGTTTTCCGGTTTGATGTATAACCAGGCGTGGGTCGTGTTGGGAAATATCGTCGGCGGCGGGATGATGGTGGGCGCGGTTTACTGGTTCGCCAGCGCGGAAAAGCCGGTTGCCGACGAAAAAAGCCGGGACCTGGTTGAAAGCGAGGCGTTTCTGAGCCGCGAAGGTTGACGCACTTTGGATCCGCCTCGAACTCCTGTATAATTCCGGCAGGAGATTTTATGGCGACGGCATTGGAAGACGAACTGGGCGACATCCTGGCCAAGGCGCGCGACGGCAAATTCTGGTCGCAAAGGGACTTGGCGGAGGCGGTCGGCCTGCCTTTGGAAAAAGTCAAGGCGATCGAGAGTTGCCAGTCGGTCCCTGACGACGAAGTCGTCCGCAAGCTTGCCGGAGCGCTGGACCTCCACGCTCCTTCCCTCGTCGATATCGCCCGCGGGGCCTGGGCCCCCAATCCCCCCGTGTACGGCGACGCCGATTTCGACCTTTTCCGCGTGGACGCCTTCATGGGGGTTTATCCCGTGAAGTGCTATCTGGTCCGTTGCAAAAAGACCGGCTCGACTGCCGTCGTGGATACCGGCGCCAGCCCGGAACTCGTCGTCAAGAAGGCCGCCGGACTCGGCTGGTCCGTTTCCAAAATCCTTTTGACCCACTCCCACCCCGACCATGCCGGCGGTCTGCAAGCGCTGGACAGGGCGTTCGATTGCCCGGCGTGGATCGACCGCGCGGAACCCCGCCCTTCCGGAAGCCGCGATCTACGGTTGGTCGGCGACGGCGACGTCGTCGAACTGGGGCGCCTGAAAATTCATTGCCTCTCCACGCCCGGACACACGCCGGGAGGCGTTTCCTACCGCATCAACAACACCGTTCTCTCGGGCGACGTCATCTTCGCGGGGTCCATGGGCAGGGCCAATTCCTCGTGGATGGACCTATTCCGCTCCGTCGCGGGGAAATTGCTCGCCTTGCCCGAGGACGCCATTTTATGCCCTGGACACGGTCCGGCCACCACCGTCGGCGAGGAAAAGCGCCACAACCCGTTCTTTTGCGGAAAAGTTTGACCGGCGGCGCGAAATAAAAAGCGCCGTTTCTGGCTTGCGAAAAAGCGGACTTGGTCCCATATTTCGCTTATGGACCCCGAAAAGGTCAACTACCACTATTGCGACGACCTGAACACCGTCCCTTTGCCCAAAAAATCGCGGGTTTTGGTCACCGGGGCCAACGGGTATGTCGCCCACCGCCTGATCCCCGAACTCGCCGCCCGCGGTTACTCCGTGCGGTGCATGTTCCGGGCGCGGCGAAGCCCGCCGATATTGTCCCATCCCAACCTGGAGGTCGTATACGCCGACTGCCTCAAAAAGGAGGAACTGTGGCCGGCGCTGGAAGGCATCGAGTACGCCTATTACCTCATCCACAGCATGCGCGAGAAAGGGTCCCGGTTCGCGGAAAGGGACAAGATCGCCGCCATGAATTTCGTCGAGGTGGCGAAGGCCTTTGGCGTTAAAAAAATAATTTACCTCGGCGGACTGGGCGAAACGACCGAGCGTCTTTCGACGCACCTCAGTAGCCGGTGGGAGGTGGGGAAAATCCTCGCCGACAGCGCCTTGAACGTCGTCCGGTTGCGGGCGGCCATCATCATCGGATCGGGTAGCGCCTCGTATGAATTATTGAAGTCCCTGGTTTTGCGCCAGCGGTGGATCCCGTTCCTGTCGGAGTTCAACTCGCGGTGTCAGCCGATCGCCATTCGCGACGTGATCAAGTATCTCGTCGGGGTCCTGGAAACGCCGGACCTTCCCGCGGACGTGTACCCCATAGGCGGGGAGGACGTCCTGACGTACCGGGATTTGATCCTCCGGTTCGCCGCCATCCTGCAACGAGAGGTCCGCTTCTTCGATATTTCCTGGGCTCCCCTGCCGGTGGACCTTCTCTGCCGGACCTACGCCGTCTGGTTGCATTTTTTCACTCCGGTCCCGGTGAACATCGCCACCCTGCTTCTGGGAAGCCTGCGGTCCGACGTCGTTTGCAAGAGCGGGGAAATCAAGAAATACCTTCCGTTCGCGACCCTGGATTTCCAGACCGCGGTCAAATGGGCGCTGGAGAAGGAGGCCCAGTCGCGGGTCTTCTCGCACTGGTCGGACGTGCCGCCCGAAGGGATGAGCGACCTTCTGCCGCTTTCCGAATACGAATCGGCGGAGTTCCTCATCGACGAGCATTCCCTGGAAATCCCCGCCGCTTCCGACAAAGTGTTTTCTCTTATCGCGCGCATCGGCGGGCATCACGGTTGGTTCCACGCCAACCTGCTGTGGCGGATCAGAGGTCTCCTGGACCGCATGATGGGAGGCGTGGGGTTGCACCGGGGCAGAAGAGACGTTCAAAATCTCCGCGTCGGGGACTCGGTCGATTTCTTCCGCGTCGAACGGTTGGAGCCGGGAAAGGAGTTGTTGTTGCGTTCGGAGATGATTTCCCCCGGTTACTCCTGGTTGCAGTTCGAACTGGAGCCCGTCCCCGCGAACGGCACGCGTTTGACGTTGCGGGCGCATTTCATCCCGTACCCGTTCTGGGGCGAGTTGTACTGGAACGTTCTCCTCAAGTTCCACGCGTTCATTTTCAAGGGACTACTCAGGTATTTCCGCCGGGAGGCGATCAAGCTCAAGAACGGCGGGCAACCGGAAGGGTTGGGATATGGGTCTGGACTTAAAACCTCTTAAGGACGGGGACACCGTCTGCGTCGTGGGCGGCGGCCCCGGCGGCGCCAGTTGCGCGATCGCCCTGAAACGGCTCGCGGACGAACAGGGCCGGGACGTGCGGGTGGCGATTTTCGAGCAGAAAAAGTTCGAGGAGAACAGGCAGTTCAATCAATGCATCGGCGTCCTGTCTCCGCCGCTGGAGGAAATACTGGCCAATAATTTCGGCCTGGAATTGCCTCGGGAGTTGATCGTCAAGGAGATCAAGGGATACCGCCTGCATTCGGACGGCATGAGCCTGGACCTCGCGGGACACGAGAGCGGCAAAACGTACGCCGTCCACAGGTCCCATTTCGACGCGTTCATGCTGGCGCAGGCGGAGAAGGCCGGGGCGACGGTCATCCACAACCGGGCCACGGGGATGGAAATTTCCCCCGAGGACGTTTTGGTTTACAGCGAGGGGGAAAACGTCCGGGCCTCGGCGGTGGTCGGGGCGTTCGGGATGGACGAGGGGGCCTGCAAGGTGTTCGAATGGAGCACGCCCTACCGGCAACCGGATTTTCTGAACACCATCATCACCCGTTTATACCCGGGAGAGGAATTTTTACGCGAGATCGGCCCCACCATCCAGGCGTTTTTGCTGTCGTTCCAGGGGCTGGAGTTCGGCGCCGTCACGCCCAAACTGGACCACCTTTCCATCAATATCGCCGGGAGGCGGGTTTCGGCGCGGGTCATGCTGGAGTTTTTGCGTTCGGAACCGGTGCAAAGGTTCCTGCCCCCGCACCAGCGCCGGGAAAATCCCTTGCATTATTTTAAAGGCAAGTTCCCCATCGCCCCGGCCCGGAACCTATGCGGCGACCGGTACGTCATGGTCGGCGACGCGGCGGGCCTGATCCGCCCCTTCAAGGGCAAAGGCATCAACTCCGCCTGCCTGACGGGCCTGTTCGCCGCCCGGTGCATGATGAACGCGGGCGTTTCCAGGCGGGCCTTCGAACGGGTTTATTTGAAGGACTGCCGGGTGTTCACGGACGACCTCGTTTACGGGAGAGTTTTGCGGGCGTTGACCAACCTCTCCACGCGTTTCAAATTCATGGACCACATCCTGAAAATCGCCGAGAAAGACCCGGTCTTCATGGATTGTTTGTTCAATTGTGTTTCGGCCCATAAGACGTACAAGGAAATATTCCGCGAGACCGCCTCCCTTTCGCTCGGGTTGAGTTTTGCCCGCGAGTTCTTCAACCATTTCATCTCTCGACAGGGCATGAAAGCCGGCGCCTGAGCTTGAGCGGTCGATTCTAACAGGTTGCTGAAAAAGTCTTTTGGGGCGTCATTCTGAGCGTCAGCGAAGAATCTCGCCCTTTGATAAATCA
Organism: Nitrospinota bacterium; assembly: GCA_016207065.1. Taxonomy (GTDB): domain Bacteria; phylum Nitrospinota; class Nitrospinia; order Nitrospinales; family JACRGP01; genus JACRGP01. The sequence goes on along the minus strand of JACQQK010000103.1, from coordinate 516 downwards.
AGCGTTTCAGAGATCCTTCGTCGCTAAAAGCTCCTCGGGATGACGTTGTTCGGACTTTTTCAGCAACCTGCTAATAATAAAGCGCCTAAAACGCCCGCCAAAAAACGACCCCTCAAGGAGACTCCGTGGAATTTTTTGGGAGTCGTCTTGTATTCCGCCCTTGTGGTCGGCGCGATTTATCACCTCGTTTACGAAAAACTCAAATGAGACGGACCTTGTCCGCATATTGGCGACGAAAAGACTAGATTTGCTCCCCCTTGCAAAGGGGGCCGGGGGGATTCATGCTACTCGCCGTAGGGGCGGCAGGGCTCTGCCCGGATTGTCCTCGATGATGCCTTGGGTGCGGTTCAAGCCTTGCACGCTGAATCCAGCGTCACGCTGGCGAGCGAAAGCTGGGAAATCCCCCTATCCCCCTTGTATCTTGGAAACAAGCAAATTTTGTTGTAGTTGTGGTAGCAGGTCCCGCGGATCCTGTGCGAAAACGCGGAGCGTTTTCCACAAGTCCGCGGGACCTGG
>JACQQK010000102.1 GCA_016207065.1 Nitrospinota bacterium | reverse complement strand
CAACGTGAGCTACGTCGAGGAAGACGGGCAACGCCATCAACCGATCATGATCCATCGCGCGCTGATGGGGTCCCTGGAGCGGTTTTTCGGATGCCTCATCGAGCATTACGCCGGGGCGTTCCCCTTGTGGCTGGCGCCGACCCAGGTCGCCCTTCTGCCCATCACCGACAGCCAGCATCCCTACTTGGAGGAAGTGGCCAACCGCTTGATGCAAGAGGATATCCGGGTCGAAAAAGACTTGCGAAATGAGAAAATTGGGTTCAAGATAAGGGAAGCCCAAATCAATAAAATCCCCTACATGGTCGTTCTGGGGGACCAGGAAGTGGCGTCTAAAAAAGTCGCGGTCCGTCGGCGAGCATCCAAGGAAACCCGGGTGTTGGACTTGGACGAGTTCATCCGGGAACTGAAAGCCGAGATCGCTGAAAAAGCGTCCGGCCAACGTGCCGTTGGGTCCAATGGGCTTGGCTCGGATGGCGAATGAGTCGTCGATGACGCTGACGCGGTCGCCGAAATGCAAATCCCCCTCAGTCCCCCTTTGTTAAAGGGGGAAGTTTCGCTCCCCCTTGTAAAGGGGGCCAGGGGGATTTCACAAGGGCATGGCGAAAAGTCGTCATTGCGAGCGTAGCGAAGCAATCCGGAAAATCCGGATCGCCGCGCCGCCGCGAACAAAAAAACCTTACTTTAGGAGGACAGGAATATAAAAAAACAAAGAATCAACAACATGATCCGAGTCAAGGAAGTCAACGTCATCGGAGCCAATGGGGAGCCTCTTGGAGTGTTTCCCATTTACCAGGCTCTGTCCCTGGCGCAAGAAACCAACCTGGATTTGGTGGAAGTGGCGCCCACCGCGAATCCTCCCGTTTGCCGGATCATGGATTACGGCAAGTTCAAGTACAAGCAGAGCAAGCGGGAACACGAGGCCAGGAAAAACCAGAAGGTGGTGCACGTCAAGGAAGTCAAGTTCCGGCCCAACACCGACCAGCACGACTTTGAATTCAAAATCAAGCACGTGCAGAGGTTCCTCGAGGCGGGAGACAAGGCCAAGGTGCAGATTTTTTTCAAGGGGCGGGAAATTCTCCACCGCGAACATGGGGAGAAAGTCCTCCAGCGCATTGTCGAGGCCACCGAGGAATACGGGATGATCGAGCAGACCCCGAAACAGGAAGGCCGGGCCCTGGTCATGGTGCTGGCCCCCAAAGGCAAAAAGAAAACCCCCGCGAAACAAGAAATGACCGAAAATTAATTTTTACTTGGGCGCGCAAATAAGGTAGAATCGCCCGCTTATACCCATCGCGAACTACGGAGCGGATCCAGAGGAATTTTTATGCCTAAAATGAAAACGAACAAGGGAGCGGCCAAACGCTTCCGGAAAACCGGCACGGGAAAAATCAGGCGCAATTGCGCGTTCACGAGCCACATTTTGACAAACAAGACCACGAAAAGAAAAAGAAACCTGCGGAAGTCCAGCATCGCGTCGCCGGGCGACACCAAGCGCATCAAGGCGTTGATGCCGTATTGATAGGAGAATAGGAGAAAAAACATGCCACGAGCAGTCAGCGGGACCATTTCAAGACGCAGAAGAAAAAAGATCATAGGCATGGCCGAAGGGTTCCGGGGATCCCGGAGCCGCCAGTTCCAAAAGGCCAAGGAAGCGGTGGAAAAAGCCCTGCGCTATGCCTACCGCGACCGGAGAGTCCGCAAACGGGATTTCCGCAGTCTTTGGATCGCCCGGATCAACGCGGCCGTCCGCCCTTACGGGTTGACCTACAGCAAGTTCATGCACGGCCTGAAACTGGCCAACATCGAGCTGAACCGCAAAATGTTGTCCGAGATGGCCATTCACAACGAGGAAAATTTCAAGTCCCTGACCGAAACCGCGCGGGCAAAACTGGCTACGGCGCCAGCGTAACGCTGGACTCAACGCCGTCTCGGCGCAAGCGCGAGGCGGCGTTGCCACCGGGGGCATCCCCGGCGGCGCCTCCCCAATTCCTTCCTTCCATGATCGAAACGATAAAACAACGCTGGGCCGCTTTCGACGCCAGTATGGCGGCGGTTTCCACCCTCGATCAACTCAACCGGTTGCGCGTCGACTATTTGGGGAAAAAGGGATGCGTTCCCCAGTTCCTTAAAGACTTGCGCGGCGTTTCCGCCGACGCGAAACCCGCCGTCGGCAAGCGCATCAACGATCTCAAAACCCACGTGGAAACCGCGCTGGAGGAAAAAACGCGCGTCCTCGAGGCAAAATCCGACGAGGCGGGGGGGAAGGAATTCTTCGACGTCAGCCTGCCCGGCAAAAAAGAAACCGCCGGCTCCCTGCATCCGGTCGCCCAGGTGATGGAGGAAATCGTCTCCGTGTTCTACGGTCTCGGGTTCGGCGTGGAGGAAGGACCGGAGATCGAGACCGATTACTACAATTTCGAGGCCTTGAACATCCCCAAGGACCACCCCGCCCGCGACATGCAGGACACGTTTTACGTCGAGGAGGACCTGGTCCTGCGCACCCACACCTCCCCCGTGCAGATCCACGTCATGGAACGGCGCCAGCCGCCCTTGCGGATCATCGCCCCGGGAAAAGTGTACCGGCACGATTCCGACGTGACCCACACGCCCATGTTCCACCAGATCGAGGGGTTGATGGTGGACGAGAACGTCTCCTTCAGCAACCTCAAGGGGATCATGGACGTCTTCGTCCATCGGGTATTCGGCGAGCGGACCAAACTGCGGTTCCGCCCGAGTTTCTTTCCGTTCACCTGCCCCAGCGCGGAAGTGGACATCCAATGCGTGATGTGTCTGGGGAAGGGATGCAGGGTGTGCTCCAACACCGGTTGGCTGGAAATACTCGGCGCCGGGATGGTCGATCCCGCCGTGTTCCGGTCCGTGAATTACGATCCGGAAAAATGGACCGGACTGGCGTTCGGGTTGGGGATCGAGCGGGTCGCCATGCTCAAATACGGCATCAACGACATCCGCCTGTTCTTCGAGAACGACCTGCGGTTCCTGAAACAGTTTTGATCCGCCTGGCGCATCGGGGGACCTAATGACTCGGCTCGGATGGCGGACGAACGCCATTGCAAGGGCGTCATTGCGAGGCTCCGCCGAAGCAATCCAGTGGCTGGATCGCCGCGCTCGCTCCGTTCGCTCCGATGACGCTGACGCGAGCGCCGGGACGCCGGATTCAACCGCTACGGCGTTTTCGCGACGATGATTTCGTCGGTCGCGAACCGCTTTTTACACTCGCCGACGTCCTTCTTCACCACCGCCCTTTCGAAGGCCTTTTGGATGTCCATCCATTTACCGGCCAGGTCCTCGGGGATGCCGCATTCCCTGAGACTTTCCTCCAGCAAGGCGTTCCGCAGGTCGAGCCATTCCCGCGTGACGAACAGATGTTGATGGCAGGTCTCCGGCGTTTTGCCGGTGAAGATTTTGCCGCCGCCCATGTTGGAGGTCATGAAATCGGTCTGCTGGTCCTCGATTTCCTTTTGGTCCTTGTGCGCGAAAAACTGTTTGAGGATGGGGTGGGCGTATAATTTGTCGTAAAACGACTTGTGCACCCGCGCCAAAACAGCGCGCCCGCCCACCCGCTCGAAAAGAGATTTTTTAGCGTCCATACAGATCGGTCTGGAAACCGCGGAACATGCAGAGGTGGATCCAAAATCCGCCCCTACGCAATTCGCCTCAATATTTGAACTGGCCGACGAGGGTTTGCAGTTCGACCGCCATGCGCGACAGCTCGCCGACGGCCTTCTGCGCCTCAGCCGCGCCCGAGGAGGCGCTCTGCGCCGCCTGGGCCACGGACGTGATGTTCTGCGCGATCTCGCCCGTGCCCTTGGCCGCCTCCGTCACGTTCCGGCCGATCTCCGCCGTCGTCGCCGTCTGCTCCTCCACCGCGCTGGCGATGGTGTTGGCGATGTCGTTGATCTGGTTGATGACCCTGCCGATCTCGCCGATGGCGTCCACGGCGCTGGTCGTGTCGCTCTGGAT
>JACQQK010000110.1 GCA_016207065.1 Nitrospinota bacterium | reverse complement strand
CTCAATCAGCGGCTCACCGAGGAATTCCATCGGGTCAGCGCCGCCGTCGGCCAGGAAGGTGTCCTGTCGGACCGCGCCCAGATTGATGCCATCACCGGCGGCTGGCAGATGCAGGTGGAGTCCATCAACTCCATGATCACCAACCTGGCACAACCCACCATGGAAACGGGGCGGGTGATCACGGCGGTCGGCCAGGGCGATCTCTCCCAGAAGATGGCGCTGGAGATCGAAGGCCGACCACTTCGAGGCGAGTTCCTGCGGATCGGGAATTTCGTGAACACCATGGTGGACCAACTGAGTTCCTTCTCCTCCGAGGTGACCCGCGTGGCGCGGGAGGTCGGCACCGACGGCAAGCTGGGCGGCCAGGCGGAAGTGAAGGGCGTCTCCGGCACCTGGAAAGACCTGACCGACAACGTGAACCGGATGGCGACCAACCTGACCGACCAGGTGAGAAACATCGCCCTGGTGACGACGGCCGTGGCCAACGGGGACCTGCGCAAAAAGTTGACGCTCGAGGCCAAGGGCGAAATCGCGGAACTGGCGAATACCATCAACGACATGATCGACACGCTGGCCACTTTCGCGGAACAGGTCACGACAGTGGCCCGCGAGGTCGGCACGGACGGCAAGCTCGGCGGCCAGGCCAACGTCCCCGGCGCTTCCGGCCTGTGGAAGGACTTGACCCAGAACGTCAATCAGCTTGCCGCGAACTTGACGACGCAGGTGCGGGCCATCGCGGACGTGGCCACCGCCGTCACCAAGGGCGACCTGACGCGCACCATCGCCGTGGAGGCGAAAGGCGAGGTGGCGGAATTGAAGGACAATATCAACGAAATGATCCGCAACCTCAAGGAAACCACCGAGAAAAATTCCGAGCAGGACTGGCTCAAGACCAATCTGGCCAAGTTCACGAGGATGTTGCAGGGACAACGGGAGATGGCGACCGTTTGCAAATCGATCCTTTCCGAGCTTGCCCCGCTGGTCCGCGCCCAACACGGCGTTTTCTATATCATGAACATTGCCGAAAAAGAAAGTCCGAAACTGGAATTGCAGGCCAGTTTCGCATACAAGGAGCGGAAGTATTTGTCCAAGCAATTCCACCTGGGGGAGGGATTGGTCGGGGAATGCGCCCTGGAAAAGGAACGCATCCTGCTGACCAACGTGCCGCCCGATTACGTGCAGATCAGCTCCGGCCTGGGGGAGGCGACGCCCTTGAACATCGTGGTACTGCCCGTGCTCTTCGAGGGGACGGTCAAGGCCGCGATCGAACTGGCGTCGTTCGAGCGCTTCAGTCTCACGCACATCGCCTTCCTGGAGCAACTCATGGAGAGCATCGGCATCGTATTGAACACCATCGAGGCGAATACGCGCACGGAGGCGTTGCTCAAGCAATCGCAATCCATGGGGCAGGAACTGCAAAAACAACAGGAGGAACTGCAACAGACCAACGAGGAGTTGGAGGAGAAAGCCAAATTGCTGATCGACCAGAACAAGGAAGTGGAGCGCAAGAACGCCGAGGTGGAGACCGCCAAGAAGGCGGTCGAGGAAAAAGCCGCGCAATTGGCCCTCACCTCCAAGTACAAATCGGAGTTTCTCGCCAACATGTCGCACGAACTGCGGACGCCGCTCAACAGTCTTTTGTTGCTTTCGCAACAATTGAGCGAGAATACGGATCGGAACCTGACGGAAAAACAGGTCGGCCACGCGAAGACCATCCATGACTCCGGCAACGACCTCTTGAACCTGATCAACGACATTCTCGACCTGTCCAAGATCGAGTCCGGCATGGCCGCGGTGGACCTCGGCGAGGTCCGGTTCGGCGAGGTGCGGGACTTTGTCGAACAGACGTTCCGCCACGTCGCGGAGGGCAAAAAGCTGAAGTTTGCGATCAATCTGGACGGCGGACTGCCGCCGACCCTTTTCACCGACGAGCGGCGGGTGAAGCAGATCCTGAAAAACCTGCTCTCCAACGCCTTCAAGTTCACGTCCAGGGGCGGCGTCGGACTGCAAATCGCTCCGGCCGCGGAAGGTTGGAGTCATGACCATCCGGTCCTCAACGCCGCCAACGTTGTCATCGGGTTTGCCGTGAGCGACACGGGCATAGGCATCCCCAGGGACAAGCAACGGATCGTATTCGAGGCGTTTCAACAGGCCGACGGAGGCACCAGCAGAAAATACGGCGGCACCGGCCTCGGATTGTCGATCAGCCGCGAGCTGGCGGGCATGCTGGGAGGCGAAATCCGCCTGCAAAGCGAGCCGGGAAAGGGGACCGTATTCACCTTGTTCCTGCCCATTCATTACATGCCTCCCGCGAAACCGGAGACCCCCGCCGGACGTCCCGGAAATCCTGGCGGCCTGAAAGTCTCCAAAACGCCCGATTTTGCCCGGCCGGCAAGGACGGAGGAGAAAGCCGGCGAGCGGCAGGACGAGGCGGTGTCCGACGACCGGGCGGAGCTTCGTCCGGGAGACCGCGTGGCATTGATTGTCGAGGACGATTCGCGTTTTGCCTCCATATTGCTGGATTTTGCGCGCAAGCGGGGTTTCAAGGGAATCGTGGCCCTGAACGGGCAAGACGGGTTGGCATTCGCGAAACGGTATAAACCCGACGCCGTCACGCTGGACATTTATCTTCCGGACATGAGCGGTTGGACCGTTCTCGACCGCTTGAAACACGAACCGGCGACGCGCCACATTCCCGTGCATATCATTTCCGTGGACGAGAACGAGGCGCGCGGCCTCCGGCTCGGCGCGCTGGCCCATGTCATGAAACCCGCGGGCGCGGAGGAATTGGCCCGGTCCTTTACCCGGCTGGAGGAGTTTATCCAGCGGCGCGTCAAAAATCTGCTGATCGTGGAGGGCGACCCCGGCGAACGCGACCGTATCGCGTCGCTGGTCGGCGACGACAACGTCCAAATCACGCAAGCCGCGAACGCGGCGGAAGCGCTCGCCGCCCTGGGCAGGACCCGCTTCGACTGCATGATCCTGGACCTCCAACTGCCGGGAGAGTCCGGGACCGAACTCATCGGGAAAATAGAAAAAGAGCCGGGCCTGCACGCCTTGCCCATCATCGTCCATACCGGAACGGAACTGGACCGCGAGGAGGAAAAGCGGTTGCAAAAGTCGGTCATGGCCGTCGTGGTCAAGGGAAAGGATTCGCAAGAGCGCCTTTTAAGCGAGGCGTCCTTGTTTCTCCATAAAGTGGAGGCCGACATGCCGGAGTCCCAGCGCAGAATCCTCGGCGAGGCGCGCAAGACCCGGCCTTTTCTGACCGGCAGGAAAGTCATGATCGTGGACGACGATATGCGCAATATTTATGCCGTTTCCGCGGTATTGGAACGCCAGGACATGCGGGTCGTGACCGCCGAGAGCGGAAAGGAGGCGCTCGATCTTCTGCGGGAAACGAGGGACATCGACCTGATATTGATGGACGTCATGATGCCCGACATGGATGGATACGAAACCACGCGCGCCATACGCAACCAGGAACCGTTCAGGGACACGCCGATCATCGCGTTGACCGCGAAGGCGATGAAAGGCGACCGCGAAAAGTGCATCGAGGCGGGGGCGTCGGACTATATTTCCAAACCGGTCGATACGGAACAGTTGCTTTCCCTTTTGCGGGTGTGGTTGCAAAAATGACGGCCCGTGATTTCCCCATGCGCGACGGTTGCGGGAGCATTGAAAAACCGGATTCCGCGGAGGTGGAGGACTTGGAAATCCGGCTGTTGCTGGAAGGGGTGTTTCAGCGGTATGGCTATGATTTCCGCGATTACGCCTTGTCCTCCTTGAAACGCAGGACCCGGAACTTCTCCGCGCAAGAGGGGGTATCGACGATTTCCGCCCTGCAGGAAAAAATTCTGCGCGACCCGGAATTGATGGAGCGCTATCTTCACGCGTTGTCCGTCAATGTGACCTCCATGTTTCGCGATCCGGGTTTTTACCGGGCCTTCAGGGAAAAAGTCGCGCCGTTTTTGCGGACGTACCCTTCCACGCGAATCTGGCACGCGGGTTGTTCCTCCGGCGAGGAGGTCTATTCCATGGCCATACTGTTAATGGAGGAGGGCCTGCACGAAAAAACGCGCATCTATGCCACCGATTTCGACGAAAAGACCCTGCAACAGGCGAAAACCGGCGTTTACCCGTTACAGGCGATGGCCGACCATGAAAAAAACTATATCGAGTCCGGAGGCAAAAGATCGCTCCCGGACTACTATGTCGCGCGCTACGATCATGTCATGTTCGCGGAGCGGCTACGGGAGAACATCGTGTGGGCGCAACACAACCTGGTCACGGACGGATCGTTCAACGAGTTTCATGCGATCGTCTGCAGAAACGTCATGATCTATTTCAATTCCGCACTGCAGGCGCGCGTCCACAAACTGTTTCACGAAAGCCTGGCGCGTTTTGGAATATTGGCGCTGGGCGAGAAGGAAACCATTCACGGCAGTCCGGTTGCGGCTTGTTACGGCACGGTAGACGAATATGAGAAAATCTACAAGAGAAAGCAATGACGTCCGGGGATTTGTCGCCATAGGCGCGTCGCTGGGAGGGAGCGACGCCCTGCGCGTATTGCTTTCGGGACTGCCGGAAAATTTTCCGGCGCCCGTTGGAGTGGTGTTGCATCGAGACCGGGAGGGAGGCGCGCTGTTGACCGAGTATCTGCGGAAAGACTGCCCCTTGGAGGTCCGCGAGGCGGAGGACAAGACCCCGATAGCGCCGGGAATAATATACATCGCCCCGGCGAACTATCATCTTTTGGTCGAGAAAAATCATTTTGCCTTGTCCACGGAGGCCCCGGTCAACCATGCCCGTCCCGCCATCGACGTGTTTTTCGAGTCGGTCGCGGAGGCCTTCGGTAAATACGCCGCGGGAGCGCTTTTGACGGGGAACAGCGACGACGGCGCGCGGGGCCTGACGGCCATCAAACGGTACGGCGGCATGACCGTTGTCCAGTCCCCGGAAACCGCCCTGGCCTCGCGCATGCCGTCGGCGGCCCTGGCGGACGCCGAGATCGACCGGGTCCTGCCCCTGGACGAAATAGCGCCGTTTCTGGCGGAAACTTTCACGAGTCGCAAATAACCTGGAGAGGAACTTGCATGGAGGACCCGGACAAATTCAATATTCTTCTTGTGGACGACACGCCGGCGAAACTGGAGGCGGTGGCGTCTATCTTGGACTGCCTGAGGCAAAATGTGGTCCGCGCGAGTTCGGGCAGGGAGGCCTTGCGGCTGGTTTTAAAACACGATTTTTCCGTTATCCTGCTGGACGTGAAAATGCCGGAGATGGATGGCATCGAAACGGCGGAGTTGATCCGCGGCCACAAGCGGTCGCAACTGACGCCCATCATTTTCATCACCTCGTATGAACATGCCGAGGTGGACATGCTTAGAAGCTATGCGGTAGGGGCCACGGACATTATACTCTGGCCAATATCCTCAAGCCTTCTATGCGCGAAGGTGATGACGTTCATCAACCTCCAAAAAGCGGTCAAGGAGAAAGAACGCCTGCTCGAACATCTTGAAAGCCTGGTCGCGGAACGGACCGCCGCGTTGTCGCGCGAAATCGAGGAGCGTAAAAAAGTCGAGAAAAACCTGCGGAAAAGCCGGGACGATCTCGCGAGTGCCCTGGCGAATTTGCGCGATACCCAGGAATTGCTACTGCACGCGGACAAGATGGCGGTCTTGGGCACGCTGGCTTCCGGCGTGGCCCATGAAATATTGAACCCGTTGAATGTTATCGGTTTGACCGCGCAACTCTTGAAAAAAAAATCGTTGTCCGGCGAAGCCGATGAACTGGCGGAAAGGATCCTCAAGCAGACCGCCCGCGCCACCAAGATAACCAACAACCTGCGTTTTTTTTCTCACCGGTCCCAGGTTGCCGCCCAGCCGGTAAACATTGGCGAGGTCCTCGACAACGCCATTTCCCTGATCGAGCACGATTTGAGGTTGGGCGACATTTATATCGAGCGGAACTTCGGCCAGGGTTTGCCGACGGTTTCAGCGGACCCCGACCAGTTGTGCCAGGTGTTTTTGAATCTGCTCACGAACGCCAGGGACGCCCTCAAGCAACGCGACAAGCGGACCGTTTCCATCGCCGCCCACGCTTCCGGGGAGCAAGTCCAGGTGGATTTCAGCGATACGGGAAGCGGTATCCCGAAGGCCGTTGTCGACCGGATTTTCGAGCCTTTTTTTACCACCAAGCCCGCCGGCGAGGGGACCGGTCTTGGCCTGCCGATCACGCGGTCGATCGTTCAAAGCTTCGGCGGGACCATAGACGTGGAAAGCAAGGAGGGGAAAGGGACCCGGTTTTTTCTGTCGTTTCCCGCCGGAAAAAAATAGCGGCTCGTGGAAACAAGTTTGTTCTATGCCCCCTTGTACAAGGAGACCTATCTTCCAAGCCGTCATTGCGAGCGGAGCAAAGCAATCCAGAGGTCTGGATCGCCACGCCCAGCGTGCCGCTGGAACCAGTGGGCTTGACTCCGATGGCGAATTAGCGTCATCGAGGGCAATCCGGGTTTGGCCAGTCGCCCCCACGGCAAGTGGACGGCTCGCGATGACGCACGGAAGGTCGCCCGGCAAAACGGGAGTTATGCAAAAACCCCGTCGTATTGACAAAATAGACGGCAAAATTTATATTGATTTCGCGTTGCCCCCCCATAGCCAACCGGCTTCCGGCGCTGGCCCAAGGGTTGAAGTTCTTTTTTTGAAAGGGCTTTACCATGCGGCTAAAAAAAATCCGGTTGGCGGTAATTCCCCTGTCCCTGTTGTTGGTTTTTGCCTGCGTCACCACCCCCGTCACCAAAAGGGACGCGCTCATACTGATTCCTTACGAGCAGGAGCTTTCCCTGGGGAAGCAGGCTTATAAGGAACTGACGGAAAAAGAGAAGGAATCCGCCGACCCGCGCTTGAACGAGCTGGTCCGCCAGGTCGCCAAGCGCATCGCGGCGGTCAGCGACATGCCCGATCTGGAATGGGAATTTAAACTGATCGACTCCCCGGTGCAGAACGCGTTCTGCGCCCCCGGCGGGAAAGTGGTGGTCTATACGGGCATCCTGCCCCCGGCCGCCAACGAGGCGGGATTGGCCGCGATCCTGGGGCATGAAGTGGCCCACGCCATCGCCCGTCACGGCGCCCAAAGAATGTCCCAGCAACTGATCCTCACCGGGATTCTGGCAACCGCCGCCATCAGCCTTGAAAACAACAAAAACCACCACCTCATCATGGCCGCGTTGGGTCTGGGAGCAACCTACGGAGCCACCCTCCCCTTCAGCCGGATGAACGAATCGGAGGCCGACGAAATCGGCCTGGTCTACATGGCCCGCGCCGGGTACGACCCCAACGAGGCGGTGAACTTCTGGAAACGGTTCGCCGCCCAGAAAGGCCCCGACCAAACGGCGGAGTTTCTCTCCACTCACCCTTCCGACGAAACAAGAATACAAGATTTACAAAGACTTATACCTAATGCCTTAAAGGAATACAGCAATGCCATGCCCCAGTACGGGCTGGGCGAGTCGTTCCGTTAGCTGTTAGTTGATTGGGCGGGCTTCTTAACTTTCCGAGAGGTACGGGTATGAGGACAAAGTTTGGGGCGACGGCTTTATTAGCCCGGATATTGCGCGAGCGAATGACGTATGGAAGCGCTTCGAGTTTTGGGAACGGGGTTTGCCGATTTGTTGGAGACGGAAAATGCCCGGCGCAAAAAGCGCCTTTGCTCCATCCCCCCTTGCAAAGCAACTGTGATGCAAGTCAAGGGGCGGATGCATATTCGGGTTTCCAGGTTGAGCCGTTTTTGATCATGGCGTTGAGTATGATTAGCAGTTTTCGCATGCAGGCGGTGATGG
>JACQQK010000109.1 GCA_016207065.1 Nitrospinota bacterium | reverse complement strand
TTGACGTACGGCCGGTTTTTCCTGGGGCTTTTTTCGTGGATGCGCCAGGCGACGAGTTCCTTCCCCGCGCCCGTCTCCCCCTGGATGAGCACGTTGGCGTCGGTGGGCGCGATGGCGTCCGTCTGTTGGATCAGTTTCCGCAGGACCTCGCTTTCCCCGACGATACAGTGGCTCCAATCGCTTCTGATTTCCTCGCGGAGATAGGCGTTTTCCATCTCCAACTGCCTCCGCAGTTGGTCGATCTCCTCGAACGCGCGCTGGAGGGCCTGTTCTCCCTGCCTTTGCGCGGACCGCAGACGCGCCTCGCGCAACTCCCTTTGTATGGCGGGGACCAGCCGGGCCATCTTGTCCTTCATGATGTAATCGTGCGCCCCGGCCTTCATGGCGGCCACGGCGAGGTCCTCTCCCATGGCTCCGGAAACGATGATGAAGGGGATGTCCAGCCCTTTTCCCTGCAAAGCGGACAAGGCGCCAAGGGCGCCGAACCGGGGCATGTTGTAGTCCGCGATCACCAGGTCCCAATCCTGGCTTTCCAGGGCGGCGTTAAAGGCTCCAAGGCTGTCCACCCTTGCGTGGCGGGGATCGTAGCCGCCGCGGCGCAGGTCATGCAGGACCAAAATCGCGTCGTCCTCCGAGTCCTCCACCATCAATACGCGCAAGGGAGTAGTCATGGGGCTTGTTTAAGTTGCGGATGCTAGCGTGCCGCTGGAGCCAATGCCGCCTCCCGCTTGCGCGGAGGCGGGAGTTTTTCTCACCCCCTTGCAAGGGGGCGGGGGGATTTAGCGGTCGACCGTTACCCAGGATAAAACAAATTCATGGGTCCATTCCCGGGGGAACTTTCCCAAGAAACGGTTCCCTTCTTTGCCTTTGCCCCGGCAACGAGAAATAGAAAACCGCTCCCTGGTCCGGAGCGGCCTCCGCCCAGACCTTTCCGTTATGCCTGAGGACGATTCGTTGAACAGTGCACAAGCCGATCCCCGTTCCGGGAAACTCGTCCTCCGAATGCAGGCGCCGGAATGGGGCGAACAGTTGCCCCGCGTGTTCCATGTCGAACCCCACGCCGTTGTCCCTTACGTAAAAACAGTCGTCGCCGTTATGCGGCGCTTTCCCGAACTCGATCCTGGCCCCGTCGCGCTTTTGCGTGTATTTCCAGGCGTTGCCCAACAGGTTTCCGAGGGCCACCCTCAGCAAACGATGGTCGCCCGTGACCTCCAATCCCTCCTCGATAAAAACGTCCACCCGGCGTTCCGGATGCGTCTCCTTCAACTCCTCGACGATCTCGCGCGCCTGGCGGCTCAGGTTGACCCTGACCGGATCCAGCGCCGCGAGGGTCAGCTGGGAGAGCCGCAACAGGTCGTCGATGAGGCGTTTCATGTGATTGCAGGAGAGGTCGATGCGTTCCAGAAGAGCTTTCCCCGGCGGTCCTGTTTCGCCGGAGCGTTCCTCCAAGGCGATTTCGACGAGGCCGGAAATCCTTCTCAAGGGGGCGCGCAGGTCGTGCGAAACGGAAAAGTTGAACGCTTCCAATTCCTTGTTCACGGACGTATAAGCCTCGGTGCGCTCTTTCACGACGTCCTCGAGATGTTCCCGGTACAGTTGGAGCTTCTCCTCGGCCAGTTTGCGATGGGTGATGTCCTCCAGCATGATCAGAAAAAAAGCGGAAGCGCGTTTTGCGTCCTTGAACAGCGCGGCGCCGACGTTGCACCAGACGAATTCCCCGCTCTTTTTTATGAACCGTTTCTCGACACGGCAACTTTCCGTCTCCCCGCGGACCATGGACTCCGCGCATTGCCGGAGGCTTTCGATATCTTGCGGAAAGGCGACGTCCGCCACGGTCAACTGGCAAAGCTCTTGCTCGCCGTACCCCAGCATGTCGACCAACGCCTTGTTGGCGCGGATGAATTTTTGGTCCAAACCCGCCATGGCGATCCCGACCGGGGTGTTGTCGAAAACCTTGCGGAAATTCTCCTCGCTCTTGCGCAGGGCATCCGCCGCGCGTTTGCGTTCCGAGACGTCGCGGATGATGCCGATGAATTCCCGGCGGCCGTTCAACCGCGTCTCGCTGACCGCCAGATCGGCGGGAAACGTCGAGCCGTCCCGGCGCGACGCCGCGATTTCGCACACGGCCCCCAGGACGCGGGCCTGGCCGGTCCGCAAATACCGTTCCACGTATTCCAGGTGCCGGCTCCTGTGGGGTTCGGGCATCAACAGGGCAACGCTCTTGCCGACGGCCTCGACGGCGGAGAAGCCGAAGGTTTTCTCCGCCGCGAGGTTGAAAGAGCGGATGATTCCCTTCGTGTCCATGCCGACGATGGGATCGGCCACGTTGTTGACCAAGGCGGCAATGTGCGCGTCCTTTTCCTCAAGCTCCAGCGTCTGTCGGGCGGCGCGCTCGCGCTCCGTCTCCAGCTTGAACGCAAGGGCCAGGAGCAGGGCCGCGGTCGCCATTTGCAATACCGCCCCAAGGTAGGACCGGTAAAGGAAACCAAAGCCGAGAAAAAAAACGGCGGCCAGGAAAGCGGTCCCGCCCGCGGCCATAAGATAAATACGTTTGCCGCGGTACGGAGGACTGTCTGGCGGCGCGCCCGGAGGCCCATCGTTCTTGTCCTTCATGGTTTTTTCCTCCCGCGGAAAAAACAGCCGCGCGGACGGCAAAATAGTTCAAACCGCTCTGGATTGGGGAATCCGTGGCGGGGGTATTTGATTGAAAAATAACAGTTAATTTGACAGACTCTATCTAAAAACCCGGCGGTTGTCAATATGTTTCCCTATTCCGAATTTTTGCGGCGGATCGAGTTGTGTTTTCAATGTATTATCGAGACGATCCGCAGGGAGAACCTTCCGTCTTGATTCCCGTTGAACAGGACATAAAACTTCGCTAACATGAATTCATTCCGCCACGCCATTCCCGAAATCTCGAATGGCCTCCAGAAGCCGGTCAAACCCGGCGGCGCTTTGCGAAAATCAAAATATTCTTTTTAGGGCATCTCTAAAAATCGTAGTTACCTGATTCATCAGGCGCTCCAAAAGCCCAATAAATTGGGCGACTACAATTTTTTAGAACCGGTTGGATTCAAGAAAAAGGCAATTTTTAGAGATGCCCTTTAAGCGATCAACCCATTTCCCAAGGAAGATCTCCATGCGCGACAAAAGTTCACACGGATTCGTTTCCCCCTTTTCCGGCGACCAGCGGTTCCAACCTCCGGCGGAGCCCTCCGGAGCGGACGATATCCGGGCCCGCTTCCTGGAAATATCGGGGAGCTCCGTCAAGTCGGCGAAAGTGAGCGCGGAGGCGGTCCGGGTCGCCGAAAGCGCCAATTCCATCGTCTCCAAGCTCGGGCTGAGCGCCGTCAAGATCGGAGACGCGCTCAAGATCATCACCCACATCGCCAAGCAGACGAACCTCCTCGCGCTGAACGCCACCATCGAGGCGGCCAGGGCGGGCGAGGCCGGAAAGGGGTTCGCCGTGGTCGCCCACGAGGTCAAGGAACTGGCCAAGGAGACCGCCAAGGCGGCCGAGGACATCGGCAAAACGATCGAAACGATCCAGGACGACTCCAGCGCCGCCGCGGAGGCCATCAAGGAGATCGTCAATATCGTCGCCCAAATGAGCGAGTTGTCCAACTCCATCTCCCATGGCGTCGAGGACCAGGCGCGCGCCATGGACGAACTCGAGCGCCATGTCGGCCGCGAGTTGACCCCATGAGCTTCGCCAGGGCCCTGCCCTTGTTTATCCGGGACGGCGGATAACGCCGGCCCCTGTCCTCTTTCGAGAAACCCGCTATGTTTTCGAACGGAAACGCATCGAGAGCGATTCTACTGGTGGCGCTCGTAACGATCGCCTACCTTCCGGCAATCCTGAAAGGCGGGATGGTCTGGGACGACGACGCCCACGTCGCGGCGGTGGAGGAGTTGGGGGACTCCGCCCCGCGGAAGATATGGACCGAGCCGGGATCGCTGAACCAGTATTACCCCATGACGTACAGCAGTTTCTGGCTGGAGAACCGGATCTGGAAACTCAAGCCGTCCGGGTATCATTTGACCAACGTGTTGTTGCACGGCGCGAACTCCGCCCTGCTCTGGTCCGCGTTGTCGCGCCTGTCCGTCCCCTACCCGTTCTTTATCGCGGCGGTCTTCGCGCTCCACCCGGTCAACGTGGAGAGCGTGGCCTGGATTTCGGAGCGGAAAAACGTCCTGTCCGGCTTTTTTTATCTATTGTCCCTTTTGGCCTGTCTGCGATTTTTCGGGCTCGGTCCCGATTCGTCCGGCTCCCGGTCTTACGGGCCCATGCGGCCCAGGCAATGGACGTTTTATTTTCCGGCGCTGTTTTTCTTCCTGTGCGCTCTGGGCTCGAAGACGGTCGTCTGCACGTTGCCGGCGGCCGTCCTGGTCATCCTCTATTGGAAGAATGGGCGCCTGGCCTGGCGGGACGCCGTTCCGCTGGTCCCGTTTTTCGCGGCGGGGGCCGTGTTGGGGGCCATCACCGCCAGGCTGGAACGCGGACATATCGTGAAATACTGCGAAGCGGACTGCGATTTCTCCTTCCCGGAACGGTTTTTGATCGCGGGACGGGCCTTGTGGTTTTACTTCGGGAAAATCCTGTATCCGGCCAACCTGACCTTCACTTATCCGCGATGGGAAATCGATCCCGCGGACGGGCGGCAATACCTGTTCCCTCTCTCGGCGCTGGCCGTCATGGGGATCGCATGGCTGGCCCGCAACTTTCTGGGGCGAGGGCCCCTGGCGGGGGTCCTGTACTTTTCCGGGACCCTCTTTCCGGCGCTGGGGTTCGTCAGCTATTTCCCACTGCGTTACTCCTTCGTGGCCGACCATTTTCAATACCTGGCCGGCATCGGCGCCCTCGCGCTACTGGCCTCGCTTCTCAAAACCGTTTTGGACAGGATTGGGCCGTCCGCCAGCCCATCCGTCCCGCAGGCGGGCCCGTTGCCGTCCCTATGGGGCAAAAAGCGGTTGGCCGCCGCGCTGGCCTTGGTTTTACTCGGTTCGCTGACATGGGACCAAAGCCGGGCCTACCAAAGCGAGGAGTCGCTTTACCTGGACACCCTGGCCAAGAACCCCGGTTCCTGGATGCCGCTGTACAACCTCGGGAACGCGCGTCTGCAAGAGGGAAACCCCGCCTCCGCCGCGGAATACTTTCGCGAGGCCCTGCAACACAAAAAAGACTTCGGGGACATTTACGCCAATTTCGGCGTCGCCTTGCACCAGCTCGGAAAAGCGGAGGACGCGGAGCGCAATTTCCGCGAGGCCCTGCGCCTCAAGCCCCGGGCGGTCTCCGTCGCCGTCAACCTGGGATTGGTCTTGTTCTCGCGGGGGAAAACGGAAGAGGCCCGGGAAGAATTCGAAAAAATCCTCCAACTGGAACCCGGTCAGGCGGACGCGCTTTTTCACCTGGGGAACATTTACCTGGAACGGGGAGAGCCGGTCAGGGCCGCCGATTACTACGGCAGGGCGCTCAAGCAAAACCCGGCCATGGCCGAGGCCCATCGCAATATGGGGATTGCCCTGGCGCGCCTGGACCGGCCGCAAGAATCGGCCCTCCATAGGCAGTCCGCCCAGGACCTGGCCAACCTCGGGGGCGCGCGGTGACCGTCCGGGCAGGGCCATGATCGCCCGTCTAGGCTTCTCATGTTCGCAGGCCCCCCAAAAAAATCATTTTATGTTACTATTCATCGTCCCCATACCCCCCTTGGGGATGAGTATCTTGCGCTTCCAACCTTCGCCACGGGACGGCATCCATGGTAAAAGACCGATTCAACATCGAAATGGAGAACGTCTCCGGCTTTCTCGTCGAACGTTCGGCGGATTACGAGGAATGGGAAGCCCTATCCCATGAGGAGTTGAAAAAGGAATTGACCGGCCTGCCGGAGGAAAAGCTGAAAGCCTTTTTCGGCGCGGTCCGCAACGGCAGTACCTTCAAGTTGAAAGATCATTACTACCGGATCAAGGCTGTGTAATGTCCCGGCGCGGCGGTAACGGATTTAAATTCCCGCTCGCCTGTTTTTTCGTCCTGGCTTTTCTCGCGGCGCTTGCCTTTGTCGGCGGACGAAGGGGACAAAGACCATGAGGAATCGGCCCTCGAGGAAGTCAGCGAGGGTCTGGGCGTCGCCGTCCTCTGGGGTTTGATCGGCCTGAACGCCGCGTGTTATTACGGCATCGCCTACCGGCGGTGGCCCAGGGAGTCGCGGCAACGCGGCGATGACGCCGGGGACGCCCCCGGTGGGCAATGCCGCCCCGCGCTTGCGCCGGGGCGATAACGAATCCGGCGTCACGCCGGCCGCCCTTGGCGTCAGCCTGAGGCGGTATCGGGTCCAGCGTTCACGCGGGTCACCCTCCCCCCGCCCCCTCCCCAGCGTGACGCTGGACTCCATAGGCTCGGCTCCGATGGCGAATGGAAGTCATCGTGGGCAATCCGGGCTTGGCCCTCCCGCTCCGGGGCGTTCCCCGGTCAAGGGAGGGGAGTAATTTGAGGGTCGAGCCAAAGGGTTCATTTTGTTAGACGCTCTTATGCAATAGATTTGTTAGTAAAATTCCGAGGACCCGGTTTTTCTCGCCTTGCCAGCCACGATGGAGGTTTCATTATGGGAACAGTGGGCGAATACATGGCTTCTCCCGTGTTGCATGTCAATCACGAAGCGACTGTCCGGGAAGTCGCCGAATTCATGAAATCCAAGCGGACGGCATCGGCGCTGGTGGAAAGAGGAGGCGATTTCGTGGGCGTGGTGACGGATGCGGATTTCACGCGCAAGGTGGCCCTGGGAGGGTTGCCGGTGGATACGACAAAAATTCATGCCGTAATGTCCGCCCCCATTGTCGCCATCGATTGCGCCACCCCGATGATGAATGCCCACGAATTAATGCTTCAGTCCAGAATCCGGCATCTGGCGGTTACCCACGAAGGCAAAATCGTCGGCATGTTGTCGGTCACGGATTTTTTCCGATATTACAGCAAGGTCGAGGAGAGACTCCAGGAGCTTTCCATCCGGGACGGGTTAACGGGGGTTTTCAATCGCCGTCACTTTGACAAGGTTATCGACGCCGAATGGAAACGCGCGATGAGGAGAGGAACTCCCGTTTCTTTAATCATGTTGGACATCGATTCATTCAAAATTTACAACGACACCCATGGACATCAAGCCGGCGACGATTGCTTGAAAAAAGTCGCCGGGGCGGTTGCCGGGACCTTGAAACGTCCGGCGGACATAGTCGCGCGGTACGGAGGCGAGGAGTTCGCGGTCGTTCTTTCCGATACCGACAAGGAAGGCGCGTTTAAATTAGCCGAGGTTGTCCGGGCCGATATCGAGTCTTTAAAGATCGAACACCGCCGGAGCAAGGTAAGTCCTTATATTACGGCAAGCATGGGCGTTTCCAGCGACATCCCCCTTCCCGGCTCATCCTGCGAATCGCTCATCGCCAATGCCGACAAGGCCCTTTATCTCGCCAAGAGAGGAGGCCGAAACCAGGTTGTCCGCGGTTGATTTTTTTTCCGGCTTTGTTCAAATAACGCGGCATAATCGAACACGACGCGGCTTATTGCGGGTCTCCCATCCTCCCGGCCCCTCCGAGACAGGTCCTTGCCCTTTTTTCAGACTCCCGGAAAGTGTTTGATTAATAATAAAAGTGTATGTAATTTTACACATCGCGGATTTCCCCGCGAGTCGTCCCTCCTTGCGCAAAACGCCTCTAATACCGCCGGTTCGGGGCGTTTCCCCACATTCGGACAACGGCGGCATCAAAATTGTATTGGATTGATAGGCATACACCTCGAGCGAAGGGGAAAAAACATGGAAATCCTGACGTTGGGTCTTTGGGCTGTCATGGCTTGGGCCTTGCCCAAGTGGGAGGAGGAGCGCCTCTTCAAGAACAACGTCCGCCGCCGTCCTTCGCGGAAGACCCTCTACAATATCGAAAAGGCCTATCTCGAAATGGGCCGGTCGCACGAGGAAGCGAACCGGTTCAACCGCGCCATTCTCGACTACAAGGAAGCCGCGAGGCTGAACCCCGAGTTTGCCGAGGCGCACTTCCGCCTCGGCAAAAGCTTCATCATGGCCAAACGCTTCCGCAGTTCCGTAAAACCGCTCAAGCGCGCCATCAAACTCAACCCCAACCAGACCGTCGCCTACATTTATCTCGGGTGGGTGAGCAAGCTCCTCGGGAACCACAAGAGCGCCGTCGATCCGTTGAAAAAAGCCTTGTGGGGCCATTCCGAGGGTTCTCCCCGCTTCTCCGGGATCAAGTTGATTATCGTCGACAACGTCACGGGCCAGGAGATCACCATCGAATTTGACGGCCAGAACCTGGTCGACCCCCGGCTGGCCGTGACCTTTTACCGCTATGGGCTGGCGCATATCAAGTTGGAGCGGTACGAGGAGGCCATCGCGGAATTAAAGGAAGCCGTAAAGATCGACCCGCGGTTCTTCGACGCCCACTATGCCTTGGGCCTCGCCTACGAAAAGGTGGGGGAGCAGGACAAGGCGGTCGAGCATTACGAAAAGGCGTTAAAAGACCGGCCGCAATACGCCGAAGCGGAATTCAAACTGAACAAAACCCACGCCGTCCAAGCCGCGTAAGGCCCTCCGTCCAATCGCTCTCTCCGGCAAAAACCCCCATCCTCCCCTATCCAAAACGGAACCGTTATGCTAAACTATAGAAAATCAAATACATAGGCTTGTGGTCGCGAGACCCGCGAATGCGGGGCGGAAGGGTCGTCCGGTTTTGGGGGATTTCCCATGGTTGGGCGACGGGCTCATTTTGAACTCAGCCTGGCCCTTTGTCCTCCGCGGTCTCCGACGGGTCGTCGAAATGAAAAAAAATCGTTTGCCCATTCTCTTGCTCGCCGCGCTGTTTTTTTCGGGGATTTCCGCCCCGCCCGCCCGGGGGGCCTTGTCGGACGTCGATATCGCCTCACTGCAATACGACATGGAGAAGATCAAACGCGAGTTGGACGCCCTGTTAAGCGAGCAACGCGAGACGTTCCGGATCGAACTGGAGCGGCTGAAGCGCGAAATCGCCATGATCCAGTTGGAAATCGAGGAGGACCTGAAAAGGGAGCAAAACGTATCGGCGAGGGAGATGGAGAACATCAAGGAGTACCTTTCCAACTTCAAGATGGAAACGGAGCGCATCAACCGCGATATCGACCGGGCGTTAAAGGACGAAATGACCAAGGCCAGGGCGGAAGCGAGCGCATCAAAAATCGACATGAGCGCGTTCAGAAACGTCGCGGAGGGCCTGAACCAGCAGAACCTGGCCCTGGCCAAGTCGAATACCGAGGCGGAAAGGACGCGCGCCAAATCGGAGCCCGCCCCCAAACCCGCGCCAATCGAGGCGCTTGCCAAACCCGCGCTCCCCAAAAAAGAAGACTTTCAGCGACTGAAAAAGAGTTTGGAAAAACCCCCGGCCCGGCCCGCCCCCGTTCCCACCAGGGAACAGATTTTTGAAGCCAAACCGCGCGAGAAGAAGAAGGCCGTCCAAGCCTCCAGGAAGCCCGCGGCCGAACAGGTCGCGGCGCTCAAGCCTGCCGTTCCCAGCCCCAAAAAGGAACCGGCGCCTAAAAAGGTCCAGCCTCCTGAAAAACCGCGGGAAACGCCTCCCGGCAAGAAACCGGAGAAATCCGTTCAAAAACCGGAGCCCGCCGGCCGAGCGGTCCCGAAAAGCCCCGCGACCAAGGAAACGGAGGTGGTGTCCGCTCCCGGCAAGGCGCCCATCGACTTGACAACCGCAAAAGGCATCCCGGAACCCAAAGCCCCGAAGGCGCCCGGCGAAATTTCCGCGCCGCCTTTAACGCCGCCCGCGATCGCGACCAAATCCCAGGAAATCCCCGCGAAAACTCCGGCGAGTCCCGGCGAACCCCCGTCTGACGACAGGAAGGCGCCGGTTGTCTCTCCAGGGGAGGAGCAGGAGACCGCCGCGAAAAGTCCGCGGGGACTCCCGGAAGAAGCGGCTTTCAAGCCCGGACGGGTCGTGGTTTCCGAGGAACCCCGGCGGGAGACCGGTCCCCAGAAGGCCCTGGAGCGTCCAGCCCAAACCCCTTCGCTTTCGGCGACCACCGCGCTCGCTCTCGCCACGCCGGAAAAAACGGCAGGGCAAGCCGCAACCGCGCAAATTGTCAAGCAAACGACCTCGGAAACTTTGCGGGAAGACAGGGCCCTTTTAATCCTTCCGCCAAGGACTCCCGGAACGCCGGGGGCGTCCCCTGGAGAGGAAGCCGCGGGCGGTACGCCGTCTCCCGAAATGAGCGAAAAGGTGAAACTTCACCGGGAAAAATTGAGCGCGATGAGCGAACGGATCAAGCAGGCCAAACGCCTGGTCTCCAAGTCCCAAGACCCCAGAGACGACTTGATCGTCCTGGGCAAAGTTTATTTGGAATCGGAACGTTATTACAATTCCATGCCCCCGGAGGACAGGGGCGAATTCATCCTCGCGGGGAATTCGGACATTGTCCTGGGCGATTACAACGACGCCCTTTTGTCCTTTCAACTCGCGCTGTCCGTGAACCCCAATGACCCGGAGACGCTTTATCAAATCGGCGCGATCTACGACGAACTCAAGAAAGGATTGACCGCGCGCCATTATATGGAGCGCGCGAAAGCCATGTCCCTGAAACGAGGAGACTCCGAAACGGCCGTGAAAGCCAGGAACTATATCGAATCCTTGAAAAAGAAATACAACCTTGCCCATGAGTGAAATCCCGTTTCCGGCGCCCTGCGCGCGCGCCGCCGCCGCTGGCCGGAGCGAAACCCATCGGAAGGACGAGTCGATAGGAAATGGGGTATAATCAAAAGGGCATCTCTAAAAATTGCCTTTTTCTTGAATCCAACCGTTTCTAAAAAGTTGTAGTTGCTCAATTTATTGGGCTTTTGGAGCGCCTGATGAATCAGGCAACTACAACTTTTTAGAGATGCCCGAAATTTTGAATCCGCTAGGGACGGGGGAAAGCGATGATTGACGCGGAGCGGGACAGGATCCTGGTGGTGGACGACGAAATCAAGATGTGCGCCACGCTCAAAAGATTTCTGGAAGGCAACCATTACGCGGTGGAGGTGGCCCACGACGGCGAGGATGCTCTGGAAAAGTTGGAGCGTTTTCTCCCCCGGTGCGTCATCATGGACATCCGGATGCCGGTCCGCAACGGCATTGAAACCCTGAAAGTCATCAAATCGACCCGCCCCGGGACCGAGGTCATCATGACCACCGCGATCACCAACGAATCCCAGGCGCAAGAATGCCTGGGCCTGGGGGCTTGCGACTTCATCTTCAAACCGATCCGGCTTGCGGAGCTCCTGGAGAAGGTCCGGAAGGCCTTGCGGAGCCGGCGGGAAAGCGACGGCAAACCGGCGCCGGAACGGACCTGATGAGAAGATACGGCGCGAACAATTAAAGAATTTCCACGACCGCTTTATCGAACCCCTTCCGCCCTCCCAACAACTTCCATTTACGATTGCAGACCCGCGCAAATTCGCGGAGCGCCGCGAACTCATGGTCGATGGCGCCAAACTCATCGAATATCAGGATGCTTCCCGGAACAATCGCTCGATCCATGTGGATTAGGACATACAAGGTCGAGGAATAAAGATCGGCGTCCAAATGGATGACCATTCGATTATTTCGTTTAAACGAACACAGGAAATCCGGCAACGTCTCTTGAAACAGCCCTTTCACCAGATTTACTCTGGAATCCTCTATCCTAGGGACAATCCCGTTCACGTCGAACGTTCCTTCAGAGGCATGAGCGCCCCAATCCTCCGGAAGCCCTTCGAAACTATCGAACCCCCAAAACCTCGACTCGGGGCGCCGGTTTATGGAGCGCCATTTCCTCAGGCTCTCCCCTTGGTAGACTCCGAACTCGATATAGTCTATTGGGACGTTTGCCAGCAGACTCTCGTTAACCCACCGGTAAAGCGTATCTCGCCGTTCATAGGAGAAATCCAAAAGCGTTGCCCGCTTTGCGTCCTCGTTTTTGACGATTTCCATTTCCCAGGAACAGAAATGGTAAAGAGTCCTGAGTTTTTCATAATGACCGCCGAACATTTTCGCGCAGATTCGCGAAGCGTTCAGTCGAAGGAGATAAGACAATCTGTTATTCAGTCCGTTCATGGATGAAAAAAGGATCTTGCGGAAAGGCAAAACCGGATCAATGGTTAGCAAATGCGAACCATACGATATATGGTTGTTATTTGTCAACCAAATTCGACGTCTATATTTAACATATTGATTAATTTGAATAAAAGTGATCGCCTCTTACCGGGAGATGGTTGTTGTATGTTAACCATATTTTGTCATTTCCTCGTGGCCGCTGTTTACAACCGTAAACCGTAGACACAGAATATGGCATGGACTTGGCTGAATTTATCAAACGCAGGATTAAAGAAATTCCCGGAATGTCGTTCCGGAAGCTGGAGATCCTCTCCGGCGTTAGCCGCTCGGAGATTTCTTACATCATCAATAAAAAAAGAAAACAGCCAAACCCGGAAATCCTGCGGGCGATAGCTCCCCATCTAAAAGTGAAATACGAATACTTATTGTATCTGGGCGGGTATCTCAGCGAGGAGAGTTGGTCCCTTATCGATGCGGGAAAACCAAAAAACGGACAAATGGCTGGAATATCGGCCAAACCAGAGTCGATCCATCATGCTCCCGGGCTTTTGTCGCCGGAAGAAGAGGAACTCCTGGTTGCCTTCAAGAAAATACGAGATAAAAGCACGCGATCATTCTTGCATTTTTTCATGCAGTTGGCGCTCAAGGCGGAAAAAAATTAACCTCATGAGCGGCTGGTTTTCATAGCTAGCGCTTGGTTGCCTAGGTTCGCGCAACACGGGTCATGCTTCGACAAGCTCGGCATGATAGCCTTTTGTCGCCCTGAGCCTGTCGAAGGGCAACATTTTCGTAACCCTAAATGTGTGGTTGCCCAATTCATTAGCGCACGGAGGCGGCGCGGCAAGGATCTACTTTAACCTTTACGGATTTCATAAAAGCGCTCCAGCGGCAACCCCCGCGAATATAAAGCATGCGTAACCTGTTCCGCTCACTTCTTTTTGCCTTTTGCGCGGCCCTCTGTTTCCCGCAAGCCGCGTCGGCCGGGACGGTCCGCGAATGGTATCCCGACGGAAAAATCCGCGCGGAGAAGGAAGTGGACGAGAACGGCGAACCGCGCGGGACCGTCAAGGAATACGGCGAGGACGGGACGCTCCTGTCCGAACGCCGTTTCATCGGCGGCGTCCGGGACGGGATCAGCAAGCTGTATTATCCCACCGGAGAATTGATGAGCGAATGGGCCTACAAAGACGGCCTGCGCAACGGCATCAGCCTGGGTTATTATAAAGACGGAAAGATCAAGGACCGCGGCGTCTACGCGAACGACAAACTGGAGGGCGTGGTCAGAATGTACTACCCCGACGGGTCCCTGAAAGCGGAAATGAACTTTAAAAACGACCGTCAGGACGGAATATCCAAAACCTATTACGAGAGCGGCAAACTCCAGTATGTATACAGACACAAGGGAGGGCGGCTTCTCAACCGGAAAACCTACGGCGAGGAAGGGAAACTCGCCGCCGACCAGGATTTCCCATTCCCCGAAGCCCTGCCTTGAACGTTCCCGGCCAATAATCTTTTTTCCGCCCGCCCCGCCATTGCGATATAATCGATAAGGAGACTCAATGAACGATCGCTGGCGGGAACCCATATCCGCGGAAAACAAACTGCCCAAGGCCATCCTTGTAGGGATCGAATTGTTACGGGACGGGTCGCAACCCCTCGACCCTTCGCTGGAGGAACTGGAGGGATTGGCGACCACCGCCAATTATCAACCCGTCGCCTCCTTCGCCCTCCGGTTGCACGGCGTCAATCCAAAGACTTTTTTGGGAAGCGGAAAAGTGACCGAGCTTCGGGAGGCCGTCGAGCTCCGCGGCGCCGATACGGTCATCATCGATATCAACTTGTCGCCGGGCCAGAACCGGAACCTGGAAAAGGCGTTGAACTGCCGAGTCATCGACCGTTCGTGGCTCATCCTTGAAATATTCAGCCTGCACGCCCAGTCCCGGGAAGCCAAGACCCAGGTCGAACTGGCGCGTTTGAAATACGCTCTCCCCCGGCTGACGCGCATGTGGGGCCACTTGTCCCGGCAACGGGGCGGCATCGGCCTGCGCGAGGTCGGCGAAACCCAGATCCAGTTGGACCGCCGGATGATCCGCGAGCAGATCCACAAGCTCGAAATAAAATTAAAACAAATCGACAAGGAAAAACAGACGCAACGGAAACAGAGGCGGGACGTGTACCGGGTGGCCCTGGTCGGCTACACCAACGTCGGCAAGTCCTCGATCATGAATTGCCTGACCGGCGCCAACACCCTGGTGGAGGACAAATTGTTCGCCACGCTGGACGCCACCACCCGCAAGGTGAGGAAGAACTTCCCCTTTCCCATCCTGCTGTCGGACACGGTCGGGCTGATCAACAAACTCCCGCACGACCTGGTCGCCTCGTTCAAGAGCACGCTGGACGAGGTGCGGGAGGCGGACTTGCTGATCCATGTGGCGGACATTTGCCACCCCGACGCGCGGAATCAAATGGAAATCGCCGAGCGGCTCCTGCGCGAACTGGGGGCGCGCGAAACGGAAATCGTCTGGGTGTTCAACAAGGTCGACAGGGTCCCCGACCGGGACCTCCTTTCCGACATGATCGCCCTTCACCCGCGGGCCATCCGCACCTCATGCAAGACGGGAGCCGGGATCGCGGAACTCCGTCAGGCGATCGTCCGGCATTATGAGAAACGATTGTCCTCGATGCGCGTCAATCTGGACTATTCCCAGTCGGGCCTTGTCCCAGCCATCCGCAAACACGCCATGGTGGTCCGGGCGGACTACGGCGAGGAAGGCATCACCCTCGACCTGAAATTCGAACCCGGCGAGAAAACGCGTCTGGAGCGCATCCTGAACGGCCCGGCCCAAGCCTTCGTGTCTTAAACCGGACATGGCATGAAGAAAGCATTGACTCGCGGGCGGATTTTTACTAGTCTTTTTCGTTTCTGAAAAGAAAACCGTGGATGGAACTTCCCGGGACGGGGTTTTCGCGCGATGTCCCGGCATCTCGAACAACCAAGGAGGCGTTCAAATGAAAGTAGGGGAAACCGTCAAATTCGATTTTGCCGGCAAGAAAAAAGAAGGCGTGGTTTACAAGTTGTTCCCCAATACGGTTTATCTCAAGGCGGATTTCGACAAGGCCAAGGGGAAGACCGTGAAGCGCAAACTCAGCGCGCTGGAAGGCGGGAAACCGAAAGAAAACAAAAAAACCAAAAAATAAAAGATGGGAAATCCCCCCGGCCCCCTTTACAAGGGGGGGCTGGGGGGATTTAAAAACCCAGGATACAAACTGTCCCAGCTCCCATGACTCAACCCTCCATTCGGCCTTTTTGCTCGGGCGCCACGAACGATTAACGGTCCAACTCCGCGGTCTCAGAAATACAGTTTGATGTCCGCGTTTTTCCTCAGGGTCTCGGTGTACCGCTCGGTTTCCTTTTTGATCTTTTCGCTTTTCAGGATTTCCTTTATTTTCTCCGCGGCTTCCCCGATGGATTCGGACTTCGCGGGCTTGCGTTCCGTCACTTTAAGGATGTGGAAACCGTGACCGGTCCGAAAAACCTCGGACACCTCGCCCACCTTCATTTTGAAAGCCCGATCGCCGAATTCCGGGAGAATTTGTTTCTCGTGAAAGAACCCGATGTCTCCGCCCCTTGACCCCAGGCTGTCCTGCGAGAACCTCTTGGCCAGGTCGGAAAAGTCCGATCCCTCCTTGACCTGGGACAGGATCAAATCGATCTTTTCGCGCGCGCGTTTTTCCTGCTCCACGCTCGCGTCGGGCTTGACTTTGATCAGAATGACGCTGGCCCGGACCGTCTCCCGGACCTTGAACGAGTCCAGATTTTTTTCGTAATATTCCCGGACCTCCTTGTCGTCCACGCGGACCCTGGGTTCGACTTCCTTCTGGACGATTTGCTCGAGGAGCAAGTCCATCCTCAGGTTCTCTTTATATTGGTCGAGGGTCAGGTTCCTTTGCGCCAGTTTTTTCTCGAACGCCTCGTTGGACGGGAACTTGGCCTTGACGGCCTGCAATGCGCTCTCGACCGCCTCGGGGGTCGCTTGAATGGACAGGTCCCCGGCTTTTTTCAGCAGGAGGACCCGGCCGATCTCCTGGTCGACCAGCTTCTGGACCGTCTGTTTTTCCTGTTCCGGCGTGAGGGGCGTCCCCTTGGAGTTGTATAGGGCGACGGTGTCCTTCAGTTCGCGCCAGATGGCTTCTTTTTTTATATCGGCGTTTCCCGCCTTGGCGAGAACGTCGGGGAGAGAGATCCGCGGTCCGGCCTCGTCGTGCTTGTGTCCCCCGTGCGCCAGCGCGTCCGGGGTCTTGAATGCCGCGAAAATCAACACGGCCAGAAAAACGGCGAAATGCCGAAGCGCCTTGGAGAGAAACATGGGATTCCCTTTCCTGGAAAGAAAATAGACGAAGATATGAAGATATCTAGACGAATATTATACGAACGGTATTGGAGTCATCCGGTTTTTTAAAATAAAACGTTCGCCGGAGCGATGTCAACTCAATTGTGCGGCGGAGGGAACCGGCCAACGCGCCGTTGGATCTGGCGCCGCCCTGTCATCGCGAGCCGCCCACTCGCCAGGGGCGGCAACAGCCAGGCCCGGATTGCCCTCGATGACGCTCATTCGCCGTCCGAGTCAAGCCCGCTGGATCCAGCGGCACGCTGGGCGCAACGCTCCAAGGTCAAGCGGCGGTCCAGCGCATGGAACAGGAAAATGGCGACCATGGCGAGGACCAGAAGGGCGAACACGGCGGCCCGGTATTTGAGCGTCGGCTCTTTTTCCAAAACGAGCACGATGGTCCCCAACAACAGGGGGCCGATGATGGAAGCCATCTTCCCGGCGAGGCCATAGGCGCCGAAAAATTCGCCGATTTTTTCCGGCGGGGCGAGTTCCACCAGGATGGGTCTGCTGACGACCCATACCCCTCCCATCCCCATCCCGGCCAGGGGCCCCACCGCCCAGAACATGGTTTCGCCGGGGCTCGCCGCGGCGCACGCCAGCGCCGCGGCCCACAACCACAACACCAGCCAGTACGACCACAAGGTCCCCTTCTTTTTCACCAGCCAGCCGATGAGATAGGATCCGACCATGGCCGCCGCGGTGCAAACGATCAGGAACGTGGAGATTTCGGAGTCGTTGAAACCGATCACCTTGTTGGCGTAAACCGACATGAAGGCGATCACGGTGTTGACCACGTCCAGGACCAGGAAATGGATGAGGATGAAGTGAAACAGGTTCCGGTACTTTCCGGCGTCGAGGACGGTTTGTTTCAAGGTCCGGAAAGCCTGCCCGACCTGGATTTTCCGGGAGTAATCCGGAGACGGGTCCTTGACGAAGACGAAACACGGGATGGAGAAGACCAGGAACATCGCCGCCGTAGGGAGGAAGGCCGCCGGCCGGCCGGCCTGGTTGACGAACGGTTTCACCATCAGCAGTCCGGCGATGGACCCCAGATACCCCAGGGCCACCCCATAGCCGGAGACGATCCCCAGGCTGGCGCCCCGCGAGATGTGGGGGAGCATGGCGTTGTAAAACACCAGCGACGATTGATACCCGTAGTTGGCGAAGGCGAACAGGACGAGCCCCGCGAACACGTTGTCCGCGAATCCGATGGCGCCGGTGCAGAATACCGCGACCAGGGTGAGGACGGTCAAGGGGCCGACGCGTCTGCGGGTCTGGTCGGACAGGGCGCCGAAGACCGGCACGCTTACGGCGACCGCCAGCATCGAGCCCGAAAGGGCGAAGCTGTACAGGATGTCCTCGCCGCCCTTGTCCACCGTCACCCACAGGGCGAAGTACAGGGAGACGACGTTCATGGAGAAGATGGTGTTGGCGAAATCGTACAGGGCCCAGGAATGGATGGCGAGGTAGTCGGGCCGGTCTTTCATCGGGCGGGAAGGACGGTCCGGAACCCGTACACATTGTTTTTTACGTTCGGGTCGTTGCGGTAGCGTTTGAACGTCCGCGCGTTGTCGGGCCCGTTGACCCAGGAACCGCCGCGGACGGCCTTCATGTTCAGGGCGGGGGGGCCGGAGGGGCCTTCGGGATTGATTTCCGGGCTCGCGAGATAGTAGTCCGGATCGTACCAGTCGAGGCACCACTCCGCGACGTTTCCCGCCATATTCAAGACCCCGTAGGGGCTGGCCCCCGGCTCGAAGGACTTGACGGGCGCGGTCAAGGGATAGCGGTCTTTTTTGCCGAAAACGTTCGCCAGGAACGGCTGGGCGCCTGGGTCCCATTGGTTTCCCCAGGGGAACAGGCGTCCGTCTTTTCCCCGGGCGGCTTTTTCCCATTCCGCCTCGGTCGGCAGGCGGCGCCCTTTCCAGCGGGCATAGGCCATGGCGTCGTGCCAACTGACGCCCACCGCCGGGAAATCCGGCGGGTTGAAGCGCTCGTCCTCCCAGAACTTGGGGGGGGGATGGCCCGTGGCCTTCATGAATTCCTTATACTGGGCATTGCTGACCTCGTATTTGTCGATGAAGTAGGCGGACGTATAAACATAGTGCGCGGGTTTTTCGTCGTCGGCTCCGGAGGCGCTCCCCATCTGAAAATAGCCTTCGGGGACGTACGCCATGCCTGGGGGAGGGACGACGGGGCCCGCGTGAACGGGGGATGAGACGCCCGCAAGCAGTATGAAAATCGCCAAGGACAGCCGGAGGGGATTAAAACGGGTCGCGGCGGGCGGACATTTCATGCGATATCGAAAAAACCGATGCTGGAGACCACGTGGGCCTTGGGATCGACTTTAATGTCGCTCTCCACGTCGTCGACTTTGACCCACTTGTAATGACCGTTCCAACAGTTGAGGGTCGTCACCGTGTTTCCGTACCAATCCGTGGTCCGGTTCAGAAATACGGGGGCCTGGCATCGTTTGCAATTTTCATGAAATTCCATGTTCGATCGGTTTTCCTCTTGCGGCATCCAGTCAGTAAGTGGCTACGGAGCTAATTGAATGAATCGGCGGACCTCGTAGTTATAACAAATTGTAGCGGCAAACATCAACCATCAACAAGTTCTATTTTCCAGCTCCCGGGCTCAGACGGCAAAATAACCGGACAGCTTGAGCAGTCTGTCCAGGGTTTCCAGGGGCAGTCCCACGATATTCGAGAAAGAGCCGCGGTACGATTCGACCATGAACGAGCCCGCGCCTTGAATGGCGTAGGCCCCCGCCTTGTCCATGGGTTCCCCGGTGTCGATATAGCGGTCGATTTCGTCCTCCGTCAACGGCTTGATGCTGACGGCGGAGGTCTCGGCGTCGGCGAAGATCTCCCCGCGGTCGTTGACGACGGCGACGCCGGTGACGACTTGATGCTCCCTGCCGCTCAGGAACCTCAGGATACCGCGGGCGTCGTTCATGTCGGACGGTTTGCCCAGAATTCTGCCTCCCAGCGTCACGAGGGTGTCCGCCCCGACGACGAAACATCCGCGATAGCGGTCCGCCACCCGCCGGGCTTTCTCCCGGGCGAGGTCCACGGCGTTTTCCATGGGCGAGCGGTCCGGGTCGAGGACCTCCTCCACCGAGCTGGGGAATACGTCGAAATCCCGCTCGATGCGTTTCAAAAGTTCGGCCCGCCGCGGGGACTGGGAGGCCAGTATCAGTTTTCTGTTTTTGTCGAGCGTCATTCGCGTCCGCGTCTTGCATGAACACCCCCCGCCGCAAAAAAAACGGAGCGGTGTGGAAAATCGATACGGGATAATCTATTATAAGGACAGTCCAACGTTCAAGATTTTTCGATAACCCTGAAGTAAGAGCGGCGTCCGCGCCGCTGACGAGGTCCAGGAAATGGTAGGATTTTCACATCGAATTCAAATCAGGCATATTGTCGTAGAGAAGAAGGAAGTCGCGGAACTTCTAAAGGAAACGATCGACGGAGTCAAGGGCGCGACGGCCAAGAACAAGCTGTTGATGAAGCTCGCCCCCAAATACAGTCTGTGTCCGTCAAAGGAGGACGGCGGCAACCTGGGTTGGCTGGAGTTGAGTTGCGACGACCCCCGGATCACGGGATACACGCCCACGTTAAAAAACGCGGAACTGGAGGAATTCATCCGGAAGGGGATGAGGACCCTGGCCATCAAGAAGGGCGAGTTGTGCGGGCCCGTCAAGACGGGGGAGGGCTACCATATTCTTCTCGTCTGCAACGAGTTTGGGGCCGAACTCGCCGACGGGTTCACGGGTTCCGCTGTCTGACGGCTTCCCGCGCGGCGAAGTTGCAGGCGAAGCGCCCGCTGGAACAGCGCCCTGTAGCGACGGCAGGACTTGCGGGGTCCTTGACTTTACGGCTCGAATATTTTCTTCCGGCGCAGGATTTGCCCCGTCCCGCATTGCGCCACCATGCGGAGTTCGAAGGGATAGGTCCGGCAAACGTTATGGACGGTTTGTATTGCCTTGTCCTTGGCTTCAACCTCGTCTTTTGCCTCCACTTTGATTTCCCAAGCCTCGCAGGAGGCCAGGGTGGGAATTTTCTCCAGTCCATGCTCTTGCAGTCTTTCGAAAATTTCCCGTTTTGACTTTTCGTCAAGGTTGTTGAATTCCGTCACGATTAAAACGTTAAAACTGCCGGCCATAAGGTTCTCCTGTTAAAGAATCGCGGTCCCGTTTTCCCCATTTTAATCTTATTCGCTTGCACACGGGCAAATTGAATTTGAAGCATTGTCCCAGCTAAGCTAAAATGGCCTTCGTAAACCGGTTTTCGTTCCTGGTCCGCGGCCCGCTTTTTGTTCCGGAGAGGGTTTCTCCGTCCGATAAGCGGATTTTATCAAAAAAAGACGCCTCCCTTGCCCTTCTTTCAGAGTTTTCTAACCAACATTTCCTGGAACATTTTCGGCAAAATGTCCGTCCAGGTTTTATTGTTCGGTATTTCCATTTCGATCACCCGCTATTTGGGAAAAGAGCGTCTGGGAATTTACGCGACCATTCTGGTCATCCCCGCGCTGGCCCGTCTGTTGAACTCATTCGGTCTGGAAACGGCGTTGAACAAGAAACTTCCGGAATTGGCGGTCGCGGATCCCAGTCTGGGCCAGTCGCGTTACGCCGCCCGGCGTATCTTGTCGTTGCGGGTCGTTTCCGCCCTGACATTCTGTCTCGTCCTATATTATGCGCTTCCCTACTACTTTGCATTGATTCGCATGCCGGAACTGCTGGTCTACCGCCTGCCGGTCCTGCTTTACTTTTTCCTGACCGCGGTCAATTCCATTTTAAGCTCCCTGTTCATGACATGTTTGAAGTACAAGATCACCTCCATGGCGGAAACGCTGTGTTCCTTGCTCAACCTCGCTTTTTTGTCGGTTTTTATTTTTCTCGATCGGGGTATCCAGGGCATATTGTATGCCTATATCCTGTCGGTAGGCGCAACCGTCGCCGTTTACGGCTATCTGGCCAGACCCTACCTGGCCGGGACCGTCCTGCGCGCGGACTGGGGAGACGCGCGCAAATTGGCCGGCGTATCTTATCTTGTGGGGATTCTCAGTTTTGGGCTGATGACGCAAAGCGACGTGGCGTTCATGAATTATTTCCAGGTAGACGCCGTTCGCATCGGATATTACCACCTGGCGACCGGCGTCGCCGGCATGCTGACCTTTGTGCTGGCGGGCATCGGTCCCCTGGCCCTGTCGATATTTTCCGAGACATTTTCGCGCGAGGGTCCCGCGGGACTGTCCAAGTCCTGGCGGCAGATCCTCGGTTTCACCCTTTTTATCGCCATCCCCATTTACATTTTCGCCCTGTTTTATTCCCGTCCCTTGATCGGTTTTGTCTATGGAGAACAGTTTGTCAAAAGCGGCGACGTCTTGTCGTTTTATCTTGTCTTCATGACCGCTGGCGCGGTTTTGGGGTCCGGTTTTTCGTCGTCCGCCTTGTATGTGCTTCAGAGAAGGGACATCGTTTTAAAGGCGTCGCTCGAGGGCAGCGCTTTGAACGTCGTCCTGGATATTGCCTTGATCCCGTTTTACGGAGAGATGGGGGCGGCTGGCGCCACCGGATTGGCCACGCTTTATATGGCGTTTCGACAATTCCTATGCATTTGCCAGGCTATCAGGGTACGCCCTATTTTTCTTTTCGCCGGCAAGTGCTTTCTTTTGTCTTTCGCGGCGGTCGCGCCGTCCCTGGCGCTGTCGGCGATGGGTCATGTCCACGTGTTGTTGAGCCTTCTCGTTTTTATAGGAGTTTTCTTGTCCCTGCTACTTTGGCGAAAACCTCTGCCCGAGGAGTATCGGCGGTTTATGGAAGGGACCCACCCAATTCTGGGCCGATGGGCCGGACGTTTTGTGAGAAATGCCGGATGAAAGGACGCCCCATCCCCGCTTAACCGACGGGGGGATTCGCATTTCAAGCTTTTCCCGTCAAATGAACGCGCCGAATAACCGTCTTTTTAAAGCGCAACCCGGGAAAAATCGGCCGCTGGTTTTCCATTTTTTCCCGCCAAGGCGATTTCGGCGACTATTTTCCCCATTCGTTTCGCGCCCCCCGTTCGGGAAATCAGGTTTTTGTCCAGGAATTCCCGTTGAGCGGTCAGCCGCGCTTCCCTATATTCCGGATCGTTTCTTAACCGGTCAAGAATGGCGGGCAAACTTTGCGGGTCGTAAAGTCCGATGGCCGCGCCCTCCGCTTCCAACTGGATGGCCGGCATTCCCGAAGGCGTCATGATCTGGACCACGGGAACGTCGTAATAGAGAGCCTCCACCCCGACGCTTGAATTGATGATCATGACCACGTCCGACGCCCATAACAAATCCTGCAGGGATTCGGCGAGGACTAAAACGTTTTTGCCGCCGCTTTTTGCGGCCAATTCCCTGGTCAAGGCGATCAATTCATCGCCGACCCTGAACTTGAAGACCAGACGGGAGCCGGCTCGCCGCTCCATGACGCTTATGAGCGACTTATACAGGCGGACTGTTTCAAAACCGTCCAGCAAAGCCGAGTTCATCATCCGGTCCGCCGACCGCTCCGTCGCGAAGGCGACGACCTCTTCCCCGGGGTCCAAACCGAGCTTTTTCCGGGCCGCGGTCCGTTTGCTTTTTTTATCGTCCAGCTGAACTTCATACTGAGGGATTCCCGCCAGGATCAGCTTCTTAGGGTCGATGCCTTTCTTGACGCGCAAATTAACGTTGTATTTCAAGCCGACGACCTCCAAGTCGTAGAGGAATGGAAAGTTGAGGAGATTCCTTTCCCCGCCCTGGATCAACTTCCCGTCCTTGATTATGCCGTCGCTGAACCCATGCGGGATGTGGAGGACGGGAACCTGGTGGCGTTTACCCAGCAAGGTGAGCAGAATATGGTAGGGCATGGTATTCGTGGTGATCACGACGAGATGGACATCGTCTTTGACCGCCTCTTCCGCCAGGACCGCGAATTCGATGTATTGAGGCGCCAGGGCGTCGAAAAACTCATTGAAAAAATTTTCCACGATCGGCCAAAAAGGGAGCCCCCTAAAGACAAATCTTTTATCGCCGAGACGGTTCCTGGTTTTCTCCTTCATTCCGGCAATCGCCCCGGCCAGTTCGCGGACCGTTTTTCCGGTTTCGGGAGTTTTATATTTATCGAGAGACCGATGCGTCAGCCGCGGGTGAAGGTAACAATTCAATTCGTTGAATAGGTAGCTCAGATTTACGTTTTCGCCGGCCCGCAAGACGTTTCGCACCACCGCCGGGCGCAGGTAACCGATGTCCGAGGCAGAGGGGACCAATATGTTTACCGGAGCCCCGCGGTCGAAGGCCTTGCGGAAAGCGGTTTTACAACCGTCCACCCCAAGGATGACCAGAGTTTTGATCAGCCGGGTCAATCCGCCCATGGGGGCGGGCGCTACGTTTGCGACGGACTCCGCGTTTTCGGTCCAGATCAGTTCGTACCCGTACCGGGGTTGCAAGAGCTTGAGAATTTCCTTGCGGAGATCGCGGCCATGAATGCCGTAAAAACCGCCGGACAAATCGTTCTGTTTCGCGGCGCGGACCTGGCCGGGACGTTCTTTCTCGAGCAGATTGGCAATGCCATGGACGGCCCTCAGCGCATAGGCGAAATGGTAATAAACAAACCGCATGATTGCCTGGCTGAGAGGGATCCCGTTTACCCGGGTGAAGTCCGACCCGTCTTCGTCCTTCGACCATTCCCGGGCCAAGGACAGGGCCAACTCCTCGCACTCCATGAATTCCGCCCTGGAAAAAAAAGCGTTTATTCCATTACAGGAAAGATTGTTCCGGAGAAGTTCCTCGATGACAAGGGGATCTCCGGCGACATAAAGCGGCTCGGGGGGAGGACGCCCTTCCTTACTCTCCGCTAAAAGAAGAGCTTTCAGATCATTGAGATCGCCTACCCAAACCAACGTCTTCATATGCGTATTGTCCAGAATGCACGGAAAATCGCCGCCCGATCAGGAGCAAAAACCAGGGGATCCAGAGGATTAAAAATTATGTTTAAATTGTTTAAGCCATCTAATAAGATTAAAGTCCTCAAGGATACTATAGGATATAATGGCCCTCTCAAAATAAAATTTTATTAATGAAAACCAACGCTATTATACAGGCCAGGATGGCGTCCACGCGTCTGCCGGGCAAGGTATTGTTGCCGGCTTGCGGGAAACCGATGTTGGAATTGCTGGTCGAACGGATGAGGAAATGCCGCGCTCTGGACGGCGTCTGGATGGCCACCACGGCGAACCCCGCCGACCAGGCGATCGCCGACCTGTGCGAATCGCTGGGCGTCCCTTGCCATCGCGGTTCCGAAAATAACGTCCTGCAAAGGGTCTTGGAGTGCGCCGTCGCGTCAAAGACAGATATCATCGTGGAATTGACCGGAGACAACCCGCTTTTGGACCCCGTCCTGGTCGACCGGATGGTCGATATTTACAAGCAAAATAATTATGACTTCGTCAGCAACATCCTTAAGCCCGGTTATCCGCACGGAATGATCGCGCAGGTATTTTCCGCGAATCTCCTGCAAAAAGTAAACGCCGCCGCGGACGACCCGTTGGACCAGGAGCATGTGACGCGATACATTCACCGGAATCCCGCCCGGTTCTCCTTGTTTAGCCTGGAACCCGCCGCGGACCAAATCCGCCCCAACTGGCGTTTGACCCTCGACACGCCGGAAGATTACAAGCTGATAAAAATAATTTTCGAAAACCTGTATCCGGGCCAGCCCGCTTTTTCCTTCGACGACATCCTCGGTTTCCTGGACGCGCGTCCGGAATTGGTCAAGATCAACACCCATGTCCGCCAAAAATCCGAGTGACCATGGGCGACTCCGGTAAAAAGAGGTTGACCGCGGCGGTGGTGGGGCTGGGGAACATCGGGTTCCGTTACGACCTGGACTCTGGGCCGGGCCGGATTTTTTCGCACGCCAAGGCTTACCGGGAGCACCCCGGTTTCGAGTTGGTCGGCGGCGTGGACATCGACGAGAAAAAACGCGCCGATTTTGAGCGGCATACCGGGGTCAAGGCGTACCCGAGTTTCGACGCTCTGATGAAAAGCGGTGGGCGCGCCGCCGATTGCGTGTCCATTTGCACCCCGACCCGCCTGCACCTCTCTTCCCTGAAAGAAGTCCATCCGTCCCGCGCCGCCTTGATTTTAATGGAAAAGCCGCTGGCCTATTCCCTTGACGAAGCCCGGGAGATGTTGAACCTGAGCCAAAATAATTATAAAATAGCGGTGAATTACATCCGTCGATGGGACCCGGGAATCATCGGAGCGAAAAAGACGATAGACGGCGGTTCCTTGGGCCCTCCGGCCTCGGCCCAGTGTTGGTATTCCAAAGGATTGTTCAACTACGCCTCGCACGCCATCGATTTGTTTCATTATTTTTTCGGTCCCGAGCGGGAAACCCTCTTCATCCGCGACAAAGGCATCGGCGCGGAAGACCCTCACCTTGACTTCCTGTTGCGATTCGAATCGTTTGACGCGTGTTTTCAGGCCAGCTCGGACGAATTTCTCCGGTTGCTGGAAATCGATATGTTATTCGAACGCGGCCGGGTGAAGATATTGGACAATGGTTGGAAAATCCAACTCTTCCGGGCGCGCGGTTCCGGCGATCGTAATAATGGCCGCGTCCTTGAAGAAGAAGACTTGCCGGCCGGCCAGGACATGGACCGTTACCAGTATAACGTCATGGATGGAATTTACCGGAGTTTGCTCGATGGCGCCCCGTTGGCCTCGGACGGCCAATCGGCATTCGGGACTCTGGAGACCTGCGTCCGAATCAAAGAACAATCCATCCGGGGTAAAGCATGAGCGCGCTGGCCATCTTGGGCGGAAAACCCGCGATCGACAAACCGTTCCGAAAATACAATCATATCGACGAAGCGGAGATCCAGGCCGTCAACAAGGTCCTGCAGTCGGGCGTCCTTTCGGATTTTGTCGGGGCACGGGGCAAGAATTTCCATGGAGGCCGGCAGGTCCAGGCTTTCGAACAAGCTTGGCGAGAAAGGTTCGGCGTCAAGCATGCCGTGACCATGAACTCCGCGACTTCCTGTCTGGCCGCGGCCGTCGGGGCCGTCGGGGCGGGACCCGGCGACGAGGTGATCGTGTCCCCCTACACCATGTCCGCCAGCGCCGCGGCGATTTTGGTTTTTAACGCCCTGCCCGTGTTCGCCGATATCGATCCGGACACGTTCAACATGGACCCCCATTCCATCGAGGAGCGGATCACCAAAAACACCAAGGCCCTGATGGTCTCCAATATTTTTGGACATCCCGCGGATTATAACCGTATCCGGGAAATAGCCGGCAAGCGCGGCATCAAGATAATCGAAGACAACGCGCAGTCCCCCCTGGCGGAATACGATGGCCGCCTGGCGGGCACGATCGGCGATATCGGCGTTTTCAGCCTGAATTATCACAAGCACATCCATACCGGCGAGGGCGGCGTATGCGTTACCAACGACGACGGACTGGCCGAACGGTTGTGCATGATCCGCAACCATGCCGAGGCCGCGATCGAGCAGAAGGAGGCGGCCAGTTTGACGAACATGATCGGTTTCAATTTCCGCCTGGGGGAGATCGAAGCCGCCATCGGCATCGAACAACTGAAAAAGATCGACCGCCTGGTGGCCTCGCGGATCGCGATCGCCGACGGCCTGACCCGCAGGTTGTCGGATATCGAGGGGCTACAAACCCCCGTTGTCAGGCCCGGTTGCCGGCACGTTTATTATGTGTACGCCATGAAATACCGGCCCCATCGCGCCGTCCCCCGGAATCTGGTCGTGAAGGCGTTGCAGGCGGAGGGGGTGCCCCTTGGGGCGGGATACGTCAAGCCTTTGTACTTGCAACCGATTTACCAAAAACGCATCGGTTACGGGGAAAAGGGATGTCCATTTACCTGCGCGTTTCATGACGGCAAGCTGAATTATGAAAAGGGGCTTTGTCCCGCGGCCGAACGCATGCACGAGGAGGATTTGTTCCTCTTCGAACCCTGCAAGCACGAACTTTCCGAGGGCGATCTGGACGCGATCTCCGAGGCCTTCCACAAAGTTTTCGGCGGGCTGGACATCTTGTCCCAATTGAACGGTCAATGAAGGCGGATTGCGTTTTTGTCGGGAACCAACCGGGAAGCTTCAACGCGCTGTTTCCGGTCATCCGGGAAATCCGGTCCCGCCGGATTCTCTTCCAGTGCTTTGTTGCCGATCATGGACAGGAAACATTACGTCAGGAAAACATTCCCTTCCGGATCGTGGACGGCTCTTATGACGAAAAAACGATCTTGCGCGTTTTGCAAGACGCCGGCCCCAAAGCGCTGATCTCCGGCTCCTCGTTGCGGGACAGCCGGTTGGGAAACATCGAGGGCCGGTTTATCGCGGCCGCGCGGTCGCTGGGGATTTTCACCATTTCCATTTTGGACTTTTGGAGCAACTACCGCATACGCTACAGCTCGGATTCCAGGGAGACCCTGGACTGTCTGCCCAACGTCATTTGCGTCGCCGACGAAAGCATGAAGGAAGGGTTGGTCGATGAGGGGTTCCCGGAAAGTTCCATCCAAATCACCGGCAACCCGTATTTGGAGCGTTTATGGGACATAAAAGAAAACACCCTGGACAAAGCCGGCCCCCTTCACTTGAGAAGCAAGTTGGGGTTTTCGCAAAACGACTTTGTCGTTAGCTTTTTGTCCCAACCCATCGCCCTCGACCATGGAGCGGAAAAATGGGGTTACGACGAAAACATGGTTATGCGCGATTTGATTGAGGCGTTGAATCGCTCCTCTTTACCCCATCCCATAAAACTGGTCGTCAAAAGGCATCCTCGAGAAAATTCCGGCTCATGGAAAGAAGCGACCCCGGGCGGACGGGCGGTTTTGTCGGATTTCACGGGCGCGAATGTTTATGAACTCCTGGCGGCTTCAGACCTGATCGTGGGCATGACCTCCATGCTCCTGGTCGAGGCCCATCTCTTGGACCTCAATTGCGTCAGCTATCAGCCTCACGAAACCAAAGGGTTGAAACTGCCCTACGGCATAAATATTCTGAAACGTCCCTCCGATCTGCAAAACCTCTTGAATTCAAAGACCTTTGAGGCGCAAAATAGAAATTATTTTTTAGGTCCCGAAAAAAGAAACGCCTCGGTTCGGGCCATTTGTCAATTAATCGAGAATCAACTAAGCCGTCGGCATCGCTCATGAAAAAACAGATCGTCTTTATTGAAGGGAAGAAAATTTATTTAAGGCCCGTATTGGAAAGCGACGATAAAAAAGAATATCTCCGATGGTTGAATAATTATAAAATCAACCGGTATTCGAACCGGCTGTCGTGGCCCACCACCGAAGGCGATCTGGCCCGCTACCTGAACGATTGCGGCGGGAAAAAGAATCTGTTGCTGGCCATTGTGGAAAAAAAGGGGGAGCGGCACATCGGAAATATTCTATTGAGTTCGATCAACTGGATCGCGCGGAGCGGGGAACTGTCCATCATGATCGGCAAGGAAGACGCGCAGGGCAAAGGCTACGGCCGGGAAGCCTGGCAGTTGCTTGCCCGGCACGCTTTCGAGGTCCTCAATCTCCGGCGGCTGGAGGCGGGCACCGTCCATCCCGCCATGGAGTCGATACTGAAAAAGCAAGGATGGACGCACGAGGGCACGCTAAGGCAAGCCATGTTTCTATCGGGGAAATATTTGGACGTTAAAAGATTCGGCATCTTGCGGGAAGACCTCGCGCGATTGCCGCGCAAAAAGAACGCCAGGCGCGACGCGCGAGCCAAGGCGCGATAACGCTCCGCCGAAACGCCATCTTCCCCTCGACCGGGGAACGCCCTGCCGGGTTTAGTTCTCCAAGTCTTCCGGCAAGATACGATTCCCCTTCGGGACCGGACTTTTCAAGATTTTCCCAAGGACCTTGCCTTCCTCTCCCGGCGCAAGACCGTTTCCCGGCCTCAGCCACGTCAGATGGTCCCATTCGAGACGCGTCCCCTTGGCCAAATCGCGGCTGGCGGCGATGGAACGCCTGGCGACCTTGGCGACCTCCAATTCCTCGGCCCCGACGCCGGGGCTTGCGGTCCCCAGAAGCTCCCCCGCCTGGGCGATTTTTTCAACCAGTTGGGCCAGGTCCCTGGGGTCCATGGAAATCCGGTGGTCGGGAAAATCGGAATAATTCTTGTCGAGCGTGAAATGTTTTTCGATCACGCGGGCTCCCAAGGCAACGGCCAGGACGGCCGCGTCGGTCCCTATCGTATGGTCCGAGTAACCGACCGTGACGCCCAGCCTTTGCTTGAGGGCCGGGATGGAAAGGAGATGGGCCTTGCCTGGAGGGGTTGGATACAGGGAAATGCAGTGCAGAACGGCCAGGGAGCTTTGGGTCTTGTCCGGCCCGAGGAGGTTTTCTATGAACCATTTGGCGCGCAGAATTTCGTTGGAATTGGCCATCCCGGCGGACAGCAGGATGGGTTTCCCCGTTCTGGCGACCGTCTCGATGAGCGGCCAGAAATTATTGTCCCCGGAGGCGATCTTAAAGGCCGGGACCAATGAATTCAAAAACCGCGCGCTGTCGATATCGAAAGGCGTGGACAAAAACACGACGCCCTCGCCGTCCGCCGTTTCCTTCAATTGGGCGAACTGCTCGTAATTGAACCGGAACTTCGAGAAAAGGTCGAATGCGCCTTTCTGGCTGGGCGCTACAAACCTTTCGGGTACGATGGTTTGGAATTTCACCGCATGGGCTCCGGCCCTGGCCGCGGCGGAGATCATTTTTTTCGCCAGGGAGAAATCGCCTTCGTGATTGTTGCCGATTTCGGCAATGATCAGAACTTCTTTTTCCAGATCGATCGTGTCAATTTTCATTTTTCAGCAATGGGGAATGGGTTCCGCCGGTTTTCCGGCGGGACCGGGTTGGACTTTTCTACGAACTCCGCGAAATTATACCATTGGCGGGAAATGCCGAAGGGACTAATTTCGAGAGGGGTCACGTTCGTCTTGACACGCCGGGAAGGCAACTCATATAATGACCCATAAAATGGGCCGGAAGATCAAGGACGTTGGCCCGTGTCGGCCGCGCGTGCCATAAGTTCTTGCCAATAAGATACCCCCGGTTTTCGAGTTTTGAGTTTTTCAACCTTAACCCTCGGGCCACGTCCGCCGATAAATAATATGCGCCATCCAAGGTTCGGGTAAAAACGGACATGTCGGCAAAATTCCTTAAATTCGCTCCCCATACCGCCCTTTTCCAAGTCTTGGAACAATTTAACAAGTCTGACATCCTGTTCGGCACGGTGGTGGATCCCCACGGCAAGCTTCTTGGGACGGTTGAAATGCACCATGTCCGCGCGGCCCTGTTGGGCAATACAGACCTCAACTTCCCCGTTGAGACGGTGATGAATAAGGGCCCCGCGACTGTCGGCGAGGAGAGGGAATTGGCCAACCTTCCCGAGGATTTTTCCGGATATGTCCCGGTTTTGGATAAAGCCGGGAAGATAAAGGCGGTCCATCTGGTCCAAAGAAAAACCAGGACCGAAAGTTTATCTCGCAAGGAATATTTCAAGAAGATAATCGTTCAGCCCGGCGCGACGATTAAAAAGGTCATTAAAATCCTGGATACCATCAACCTCAACCTGGTTTTGGTGGCGGACGAGAAAAACAAGTTTTTGGGATTGGTCACCGAAAGGGACATTCGGGACGCCATCCTCGACGGCCATGACGCCGAAACGCCCGTCGAGAAAATAATGAATAAAAACCCCATCACGGGACTGCAAGGGCTTACCAAGAAGGCATTGCTCCGGCTGGTGGACTCCAAAATCCGTTTGAGCAAATTGAAAATCCCCCTCGCTTTGGGGGAAATCAAAGTCCCCATCCTGGACGCGGACAACCATCTCAAGGACCTGGCCATTCACGACGAACTGGACCCGGAATCGACGTTGTTTTTCGTCGGCGACGACGAGGTGATTTTCAAGGACAAAGTGAAAAATGTATTGATCACGGGAGGCGCGGGCTACATCGGTTCGATCTTATGTGGCAAGTTGTTGCAAAAAGGCTATAAGGTGAGGGTCCTGGACAACCTGCTCTATGGGGACGGACCCATACGGGAACTCTATTCCAACCCAAACTTCGAACTGGTCAAAGGCGATATCCGTCATATCGAGGAAGTGGTTTCGGCGATCGGGGGTATGGACGCCATGGTCCATTTGGCCGCGATCGTCGGCGACCCCGCCTGCGCCATCGATTCCCGGTTCACCATCGAAAGCAACTACCTGGCGGCCAAGCTTCTGGCCGACATTTGCAAACATCACCAGATCAACCGGTTCCTTTTCTCGTCCACCTGTAGCGTCTATGGAGCGTCCCCGGAAAAGCTTTCGGAAACCTCGCCGTTAAATCCCGTCTCGCTCTATGCGCGAAGCAAGATTTATTCGGAAAACGCGATCCTTGAGATGGTGGACGAAAATTTTTCGCCGACGATTCTGCGTTTGGGCACGGTTTACGGTTTGTCGCCCAGGCCCCGCTTCGACCTCGTGTTGAACCTGTTCGTGGCCAAGGCGATCAAGGAGGGGAAGTTTTATGTCGATGGGGGGAACCAGTTCCGCCCCATGGTCCATGTGGCGGACGTCGCCGACGGCTTTGTCGCCTGCCTCGAAGCGCCGATCGAAAAGGTGCGGGGAGAGATTTTCAATATCGGTAGC
This sequence comes from Nitrospinota bacterium, assembly GCA_016207065.1. Taxonomy (GTDB): domain Bacteria; phylum Nitrospinota; class Nitrospinia; order Nitrospinales; family JACRGP01; genus JACRGP01. The sequence goes on along the minus strand of JACQQK010000109.1, from coordinate 36,864 downwards.
AACGAGCAAAACCTGCGGATCGAGGATTTGGGCAAGGAAGTCGTCCGCCTCATCCCCACGGCCGAGATGGTCTGCTCGCCCGGAAAAACCGACGCGCGGGATTATTGGGTCTATTTCGACAAGGTCAAAAACGCCATAGCTTATGAGCCGAGAATCTCCATAGAGGAAGGGATAGAGGAACTGATCGAATTTATCGCGAAAGACCAGAGTTTGAATTACAAGGACAACAGATACTCCAATTACAAATTTCTCTCCAATCTTCCCGCGGTCGAGTCGCAGTACGTCTAACAGGGTGCTGAAAAACTATTTTATGGTCTCTGGTTGTCATTCCCGCGCAGGCGGGAATCTGGTATTTCCAAGGGATTTCTGGATGCCCGCTTTCGCGGGCATGACGATTTTGGGGCCAAAAGCGGTTTTTTCTGCAACCTGCTAGGAAGTCTTTTCTGGATTTTGGCTTGCGATCTTGGTCGGTCCCACGATTCTCCAAAATGTCTTTGTACCCCCTCCTATGACAATTGGAATCAGAGTTGACGGCGGATTCCAGGTTGGCATGGGGCATATTTATAAGTCCCTTTGGTTGGCCGAGGCCCTCCGCGGAAAAGGCCGGGAAGACGTGCGTTTTCTTATCAGGGCGGACGCCGCCTCGGCCGACCTGGTCCGAGGCGGAGGATTTCCGCTGGAGGTTTTTCCCAACGAGTTAAGGGAGGAAGAAATAGTTGCGCGGCTCAACCAATGGGTCGAGAAACATCGGCCGGCGTTTTTAATTATCGACCATTGGGATTGGGCCGACGCCTATTGGTCCGGTTTGGCGAAAATTCCGGGAACGCTTTATGTGGGCATGGACGTTCCCGAGGGGAGATTCGTCCATTTTGACCTGGCGTTCCAGGGCATAAGGAACTCCCTGTCCAATGCGGAATTTGCGGAAATGGGATGCAAGGTCTACAAGGGCCCAAAATATCTTATGTCCTCCCCCGATTTCCTGCCCCATGCCGGTTCCTGGAAGTATCGCGGCCATCTCAGGAAAGTTTTGCTTACCTTTGGCGGGACGGACATCGCTAATTTTTCCGTCAAGGTCCTGGACTATTTCGAGAACTCTTCCCGCCATTTTGATTTGACCTTGGTCCTTGGCCCGGGCTGTCCCAATCATGAAGCGGTCAAGGAGAGATGGGCCCGGTCGAACCTGGATGTTGAAATTTTGCGCGGGGCCGATTGTCTGCCGAAATATATGGGCCAGGCGGACCTCGTCGTGTCCGCCGCGGGCGCCGGCACGCTAAGCGAACTGGCCCTTGTCGGCGCGCCGGCCATCGTGTTCGCGGCGGTCCCGCACCAGAGGGAAAACGCCGAAAAATACGGGCGCGCCGGGGGCGTACTGAACTGCGCCAAAACGGTCGGCGCGGTGGGCAAAACGTTTTCCGGACTCATGGACGATCTCGCGGCCAACCCGGAAAAGTTGAGCGCGTTGGCCCAAAAATGGGCGGGGCTGACGGACGGACAAGGCATTGACCGGATTGTCGCGATACTGGAAGAACATGGACGATTTTGACCCCGGGGACCTGGAACTCCTCGCCCGACGCTTCCCGCTGAAGCATTTTCATTACTACCGCCGTTTGATTGGCGAAAAAAAGCTGGAGGAGTATTTTTTGAGTTGCCTCCGCGACGCCCCCAACCCGCGCCCGTTATTTTCCGAAACCGAGCGGGGAAAACTGGTCGGCCTTGCCTCGTGGAACGATTCGCCCTGGGATTCCCGGAACATCGGGTATAAAACCGCCCGAATCAACTTCCTGATCTCCGCCGGCGATTTGTTTGAAACGCAAACCGCCCGGATCGATCGTTTATACCGGTCCCTGGAAACCGACTTCAAAAAGAATTCCTACGGGTATGTTTTTTTCCGCGCGAACGCCTCGGACCTGCCTGCCATCTGCGTCCTGCAAAGAAACGGATATCACGTGGTGGATGGTTTGCTGACCCTGTCGTTCTCCCTGAAAGACGCCCCGGCATTTTGCGGCGACGGCTTTGGGATGACCGTCCGGGAGCCCCTTGACGAAGACATGGAAGCCGTGAAACACATCGCCTGCACGTCGTTCATCTACGACCGGTTCCATTCCGACCCGGAAATCCCCGACTCCGCGGCGGACCAACTGCATGCCAATTGGATTGAGGATTCTTTCGCGAAGAACGCCGACGACCGCGTCCTCTTGGCGGAAAAGAGCGGGAATATTCTCGGATTTGTTTCTTACTCCGTCAGCGAAAAATGCAACCGGGAACTGGGATTGAGAATCCTAAACATCATTCTCCTCGCCAGCCATCGCGAGTCGCGGAACAAAAACGTCGCCAAGGCCTTGACGCTGAAGGTCCTGGAATTGGCCCGGCGGGACCATTTCGATTTTGTTCACGTGGGGACCCAACTGCGTAACGTCAAGGCCAACAACCTCTATCTGAAACTCGGTTTTCAACTGGTGGATACCAGCTATACCCTGCGGAAAGTGATGAGTCCGGCCGGATAACAGTTGGGGGGCCGTTTAAAGGATCCGCCTTTTACCCCGCGGACTCCGGCTCCCCCAGCTTCAAACTTTCTTGCAACACGTCCTTTGCCGGGCACAGTCTGCATAGCCCGGCGATCAGACTTCCGAGAATGCAATGCGTCAGGGCCGAAATCGCGCCCGGAACCGTGGCCAATGCGAACGCCGGGAAATTGCTCCGCGCCAGTTCGGTCGCCAACCCCGAATTCTGCATCCCCACCTCGACGGAGATCGTTCGCGCGTCCTGTTCGTTCGCGAACGACACCCGGGCCAGAACATAGCCCAGTAAAAACCCCATCGCGTGCAAGGTCAGCACGGCGGCGATCAATACGCCGCCGCCGGACAGGATCTCCTGCCGCTTCGCCGCCAGGATGTAGTCCACGATGAAAACGATCGACAACACCGCCAGCAGGGGGGCGTACGGTTCGATCTTTTTCACCCAGCGGTGAAAATAATGGTTCAGGACCGTCCCCGCGGTTACGGGAACGATCACGACCTGGAAGGTATCGACGAGCAGGCCCCACGTATTCACCTGGAGGGCTTCGCCCAGAAGACTCCGGGAAATGGACTGGACCAGCAGGGAGGTCAACAGGGGAGTCATGACGACCGCCAGCAGAGTGGAGCACGTGGTCAGCGTCACCGACAACGGGACGTTGGCGCGGGCGATGAAACACACCACGTTGGACGCGGTCCCCCCCGGCGCGCAACCGACCAGGATGAGGCCGATGACGTAATCCATCGGCAGGTTGAACGCCTTGGAAACGGCGAACCCGAGGAAGGGCATGACCAGGTATTGGAGACCCACTCCCAGGAAAACGGATTTGGGCGTCTCCAACACGCGGCGGAAATCCTGAAAGTCCAGAGTCAGCCCCATGCTCAGCATGATGATGCCGAGAAAGAGGGGGATCCACCCCGGCCGGAACCACGTCGCCGTGGCGGGCTCCCAAAGGGCCAGGGCCGCGCCGCCGAGGACCCAGGCCGGGAAGGCGCCCGCCAGGGCCAGAAAAAATTTGTCGATCTTTCTCAAGGGAAGTCCCGCGAAACGAGGTTGAAAGTTATTAAGCCGTCCATAACAGGGAAGACATGGATGGTCCGCCAAGGGATTGGGTGGGACTACATAAACCGTCATTGCGAGGAGGCTATGCCGACGAAGCAGTCTAGCATGCTGGATCGCCACGCCGCCGGGGAAGCCCCCGGGGGGCAACGCCGCCTCGCGCTTGCGCCGAGGCGGAATTATCCGCGGCGAGTGGGCGGCTCGCGATGACGAATCTTGTTAGAGCGTCTAACAAAATGAATTGATGGTCTGGCCCCACAAATGCTCCCCTCCCTTGAGGGAGGGGGCTGGGGGAGGGTGGGCTGGTTTTTCACCCCCACCTGACCTCCCCCGTCAAGGGGGAGGAAAGTTATGTGAAATTTTATTAGACGCTCTTACCATGGTGGACTGATAAGCGAGAAACATTCCGTTCATCCGCCGTCGAAAAAAAATCCCGTCAGGGTTTCTGCGCGATGATGCTGGAGTAGGCTTCCTTGCCGTCGTCGTAGGCTTGATACCGGACGATCTTGAAGTCCTTGAAGATTTCCAGCAGTTCGTTGGTTTCAAGGAGGTATTGCCTGGGGAACTTGGGGTTGTATTTGCGATAGTCCGGGTTGTAGGTCTCGACCACCGCCATTCCGCCGCTCCTCAACGCGTCCTTGATCTGGGGGAACAGGTCTCTTTGCAGGTAGTACATGCACAGGACCACGTCGTAGGCGTTCTTTTCCAATTTGACGCTCTCCAGATCGACGACGCGGGTCTCGATCTTGACGTTCTTTTCCCTGGCGAGTTCATGGGCCTTGCGCAGTCCGACCTCGGAGATGTCCAGCCCGAGCGCTTCAAAACCTTGCGTGGCAAGGAAGACTCCGTTGCGCCCCTCGCCCATCGCGATGTCCAGGGCTTTTCCCTTGGGAAGCAGGCCGGCATTCTGTTTCAGGAAGGGCGTTGGCTCCTTGCCGAAAAGATAAACGTCCAGGTTGTACTTGGAATCCCAGCGCTCCTTGTCCTTGGGCGCCGCCCAAGCGGCGCCCGCCAAAAGACAGGCGAAAACGAACGCGAAAACGGCGGGACGAAACCAGGTCCGCGGAACAACGGCGGGCGTCATGGAGGACTCCTCGATAGGGTCATCTGATATTTTATCCCAACGCGGAGGCCAGTCAAGCCGGAATCCCGTTTACTTGAAAATCAAGGCGCTGTAAAATTCGAAAAATCCAGACGCGTTCTTCGAAAGTCTTTTACCCTTCGCAGGAGGTTTTAGATGAGACTACGTTCCGGGATTGCCATGACCGCCGCCCTTGCCTTGTGCCTCGCGTTCTTTTCAGGAACAATCCCGGTTTCGGCAAAAGCCGCGAAGAGCAAAAAACCGGTCGCCCAATCCTCCGACCGGAGATTTTTGGATTTTGGCGACGGGACGATCCTGGACAGCAAAACCAAACTGATGTGGATGAAGAACGATTACTGGCAGACGGAGAACAAATGGGCGAGCTGGTATACCGCCGTCGAATTTGCCCAGAGGATGAACAATAAAAAGTTCGCGGGACACTCCGACTGGCGTCTGCCCACCCCGGACGAGGCCAAAAGCCTTTACGAACGGCAGAGAGTGAACGTGGACAAGGACGGCGACAAAATTTTCATCGACCCTATTTTCCCGAAAGGGGCCGGGTGGGCCACCTGGACCCAGGCTGAAAAAGGGGACAAGGCCATCGTAGTTTCTTTCAAGGACGACGGCGAACAGACGTATCAAGACAAGATTTCGGGAAAAGACGCGTTCCTCCGCCTGGTGCGCGGGCCCGGCTCCTGAACGTTTCCATAAAAGACCCGCGCCCGCATTCCCTCGTCCGGGAAAACCGCCTTTGGAATCCGCGATCGGCGGTCCCCGTTTTTTTCGCGAAAAAAAAGTTGTTGTAACCTCCCCGATACCCTTTATCATATAGGAGCATCTCTAAAAATTGTAGATTCATCAGGCGCTCCAAAAGCCCAATAAATTGGGCAACTACAACTTTTTCAGGAACGGTTGGATTCGAGAAAAAGCAATTTTTAGAGATGCCCATATAGTATTCTTCCGAGTTTTTGGCGTGAATCCGGGCCCGGCGCTTTCACGGCATGAAAAGCGTCGCGGCGAAAATGTTTTGAAAAGGAAAATGTCCTGGGACAATTGTTGTTGCCAGCGATCCACAAGTTAAAAATCCCTTTTCCCAGAGGAGAAACGTTATGCTCGCGAAACAGATTGCCCGGCTGTTCATGTCCGCTCTGCTCCTGGTTGGTTTCCTGGTAGCTCCCGCCTTTGCCGGCGACGTCCCCCCGAACCCCTTGAGCGGTTACACCATCCACGTCACCGCCCCCCACGTCATGGACGGCGAGATCATGGGCCCCTTCCATCATTATTGCAAACCGATCAACGACGACATCATCCAATGCATCCTGTTCGAGTCCACGGAGCCCAACGCCCGCATGACCGAGGTGGAATACATGGTCTCCAAGAAGCTCGCCCGTTCGGTCATCCCCAAGTGGTCCCACATGCAGAACTGGCATGACCACCAGGCCGAGATCGCGACCGGACGCGTCGTCATCATGAACCCCTCCGACCCCAAGGAGCAAAAGAGCCTGGCGGACCACGTGTCGAATACCGACGGCATCATTTTTCACTTGTGGCCGAAGGACGCGCCCATCCCCGACGGCACGGTGGGCATCGCCCAGTCCGTTGGCCATTGGGAATCCCTGCATGGTAAAATCGGCAAGGAGATCGCCGAAAGCGCCAAGGGCAAACCCATGGAGAAGCCCATGGACAAACCGATGGAGAAGAAAAAGAAGTAACCGGCCGCCGGTTGCGATCGAACCGCTCTTGCCAGGGGACGCGGAATTGCCTCGTCCCCTGGCGCTTGGCGTTCCCATGCTTGATCGAGTCGATAAAAAATTAACGGCCGCTTTGGCGGTTTCCCTTGTTTTAGCCGCGGGGGAGGCGTGGGCGTTCCACAAAGACGTCTACGAGCCGCGGGTCCCAAGGGAAATACTTGAACAAGTCCAGGAAATGGAAAGCCCCTTCCCCGCGACTCCGGAACGGACCGAGGAGGGCCGGAAAATCTATTTCGGGAAAGGGCTGTGCGTGACCTGTCACGGCATGGACGGCAAGGGCGCCGTTTTTCCGGGACACGCCCCGCGGGATTTCACCGACGGGAAATGGCAGAAACTACGGACCGATGGGGAACTCATGTGGGTCCTGAGAAACGGAAGCCCGGGGACGGGCATGCCGGTCCGGGTGGGCACGGCCATCACCGAGGAGGAAGGCTGGAACGCGATTCAATTTATCCGCGCCTTCGCGGGGAAATGACTAGAACAGGGAGAGACATGACAAGCCGTAAAACCGCTTTTTTTGTTTTGACTTTATTAGCGCTCTTGCTGTTTGCCGCAACTACGGAAGTTGCCGAGGCGATCCCGGCTTTCGCGCGCAGATATAACCTGAGTTGCGTGGTATGCCACGTCGGATTCCCGAAGCTCAACGGTTTCGGAGAACAATTCGCGGCCAACGGCTACCAGCTTCCCGACGAGGACATGGCCGCCCATGGGGCCAAGGTGGGCGACGAAAAGCTGTTGCTCCTGCCGTCCCTTCCCCTGGCGGTGCGCGCGGAATCGTTCTTCCGGGCCCGCGCCGACACCCGGACGCACACGGATTTGGAGGCCCCGTCGCTTATCAAAATCATATCCGGAGCCCCGTTGAAAAAAGACATCGCCTATTATTTTACTTTCTTGGCCGCCGAGAACGGGGACATTGCCGGCGTGGAGGACGCTTTCCTGTACTTCAACAACATCTACAAAAACGCCGACCTGGATGTCCGCGTGGGCCAGTTCCAGTTGATGGACATCGTTTTTCCCCGGGAGCACCGTCTGACGTTTCAGGACTTCACTTATTACGTCACCGCGATCAGCGACAGCGGGTTCCGGCTCACCTACGACCGGATCGCGGAGATATCCTATAATTTCGCCGCCGCCGCGGACCTGTCCCTGGGGATCTGGGGAGCGGCGGTCAACGGCAACGGCATCGGCGTCGCCAACAGCGACCGGAACTTCGATTCGGACAATTTTAAAGACTTCTACGGCAGGATTCTGGCGGGATATGGAGAACAACGGGTCGGGTTCTACGGCTACAGCGGGCGCGAGAACAACGCCGCCAACGTCCGCAACGAATTTTTTCGCGCCGGGCCGGATTTCACTTTCACCCTGTTCAGCGACTTCAAAGTCTGGGGCAATTTCCTGATCGGGGAGGACGACAATCCCGGCTTTTCCGCCTCCGTCCCGCGGCGGGTCGATTCCTGGGGCGCCTTGGGCGGCGTGACCTATCCGTTCAAGGAGGATTGGATCCTGTCGGTTTTGTACAACAACGCGCGCGTTTATGGGAGACCGGTATTGAACGCGGAAACGTTGACCGGCAATATCTCCTATTACATCATGCGCAACTTTAAAGTCATGTTCGAGGTCACCGGCGACCTGCAAGAAACAAGTTTCAACCATCCGCAAGAAACCCATACGGGGGTAGCGGGGTTTGTCCTGGCTTTTTAAAGCGGTAATCGAGCAACCGTTCCAAGTGAAGGAGAGCGCCCCATGAAGATAGCGACCACTCTATTTGCGTTCCTGGTTTCATTCCTGCTTGCCGGTCAGGCCCCGGCCGAAGAGTCTTTTTACCAGCCGCTCCCGGAAATGAAACACCCGGCGGACAACCCCTGGTCGAAGGACAAGGAGGAGTTGGGCAAGGCCCTTTATTTCGATCCGCGCTTGTCCGGGAGCAACTGGATCAGTTGCGCCACGTGCCACAACCCCGGCCTCGGTTTCGGCGACGGCTTGCCGAGGGCCTTGGGCAACGGCCAGAAGGAGCTTGGACGTCACACGCCTACGATCGTCAACAGCGGGTATTTCGAGTCGCAGTTCTGGGACGGCCGGGCCAAAACGCTGGAGGAACAGGCCCTCGGCCCCATCCAGGCGGCGGGCGAGATGAACCAGCCCCTCGGCGACCTGGTCAAGGAACTGAAAGCGGTCTCCGGCTACGTCCACATGTTCAAAAAAGTTTTTGGCGAATCGGGGATCTCCTCCGAAAACATCGCCAGGGCCATCGCCACGTACGAACGCGCCGTGGTTTCGAAAAATTCTCCCTACGACAAGTACTGGAAAGGCGACAAGAAGGCCATGTCCGCCTCCGCCGTCAAGGGGATGGGGCTGTTCTTCGGGAAGGCCAAGTGCTCCATCTGCCACAACGGTCCGGCGTTCACCGACAGCCAGTTCCACAACCTGGGCGTGAAACAAGCGGGGCCGTTGAAGGAGGACCTCGGGCGCTACAACGTGACCAAGGACGAGAACGACAGGGGGGCCTTCAAGACTCCCGGCCTGCGTCATGTGACAAGGAACGCCCCGTACATGCACGACGGGAGCGAGCCGACGCTCGAGGCGGTCGTCGATTTTTACAACCGCGGCGGGGGCGAAGCGAAAAACAAGAGCGCTTTCATGGCCCCGCTGGGCCTGGCGGACGCGGAGAAAAAGGACTTGGTGGAATTCCTGAAAGCGCTGGAAGGCGATCCCATCGTCGTCGTTTTGCCCGATCTCCCCTGATCGGTTTTAATGCAGGCAACTTCATGCGGGAGGGTTTGCGATGAACGGCGTTCATTCGAGATTATGGAGCGTCTTTTTACCGATGGCCGCCGGTTTCCTTTGCGCGACGGCGGTTTGCTGGTTTTCCGGTCCCGTTTTCGCGGAGCCGGCAAAGTCTCCGGCGAGCGCTCAAGACGGGCCGAGGAGTTCGCCGCCCGGCCATGAAAACGGGCCGGTTGCCGCGCACAAGGGAGAGCCGTCTTTGAACGAGGGCGGGCCGGAAATATCCGGGTTATGCCCCCAGCCGCGCCGGACCCCGCAGGCTCCCGATCCCTATTACACCATGAAAAACCCGCTGGAGCCGAGCGAAAGAAATATTCTCGCCGGCAAGACCCTGTTTCATTTCGACACCCGGCCGACCCCGTGCAGAATCTGCCACGGTCTGACGGGCAATGGCCTGGGACTCATGTTCAAGCAGACCACGCCCCAGCCCAGGAACTTCACCTGTTACGTGACGATGAAAAAAATTCCCGACGGACAGATGTTCTGGATCATTCAAAACGGCTCTCCGGGAACGGACATGCCGGCCTATAAAAACCTGGAGGACGACCAGATCTGGCAGTTGGTCCTCTATATAAGACACATTGAGGAATAGAAATGACGAAACGAGCATGTCCATACGCCGCCGCCGGTTGCCTGGCGTTTTTATTTTTTTGCTGGGGTTCCTTTCCACCCGTCGCGCTGGCCGCCGGGGGCGACGCCGCCCCACGCTGGCGCCGGGGCGGTAATGAGTCTAGCGTCACGCTGGCCATGCACGAGGGCCGGCCGCACCATGGCGACCGCCACTCGTTGCATCACGGGATGGGCCGGGGGGGCAAGGGCCTATGCCCGCAGACGCGCACCGTCCCGCAGGCTCCCAGGGAGTATCTCGACAAGGCCAACCCTTTGCAACCCACCGCGGAGAACTTGACGAAGGGGGAATCTCTGTTCCAGGCGCAGGCGCAACCCACCGCCTGCAAAATCTGTCACGGCGCCTCCGGCAACGGCATGGGCATGATGGCCCAGGGACTCGCCGCGATACCCCGCAACTTCAACTGCGCGGAGACCATGAAGGAGGTTTCCGACGGGCAGATGTTCTGGACCATCAAGAACGGTTCCCTGGCGACCGGCATGCCGTCCTACAAGTTCCTGGACGACAACGAGATCTGGGAATTGGTCTTGTATCTGCGGGGATTGTCTAACGCGCAATGAAACGGCGGGCGGCAACGGCGGCTTTTTGCCTTGTCATCGGCGGTTCGCCCGCCGTCGAGGCGGCGGGCATATGTCCACAGCCCAGAAATACCGCCCAGGCTCCGGAGCGGTATTCCCGCGCTCAAAATCCCCTGACACGGACCCCCGGGAACGTAACGGCGGGGAAGGAGTTGTATCTCGAGAAAGCCCGGCCGACCCCGTGCAAACTTTGTCACGGGCTCCGCGGGGACGGGAATGGGCGGTTGGCGGAGAAGCTCGTCCCCCCGCCAAGGAACTTTACTTGCCGGGAAACCATGAAAGACGTCACGGACGGGCAGATGTTCTGGATCGTCAAAAACGGCTCCCGGGGGACGGCCATGCCCGCCCACAAGGCCGCGTTGAGCGACAATGAAATCTGGCGGTTGATTTTATACTTGCGCCGGTTCGCCCCGTTGAATATCGAGTAAGCGCTTGTCTGGCCTGAAAAACATTTTGGGAGGGATTACGCCATGGATACGTTGAAAATCTCGATCAAAAGAATATTGTGCGCCGCCGTTGTTGCCGCCCTCTCGATTCTTTCCTTCGCCGGTTTTGCGTCCGCAAGCGACGAGGGCCGGGCCGCGAAAATCGTCAAGGAGACTTGCGAGAACTGTCATCGGTTCTCCGGCCCGCCGAAATCCAAGTTCACCCTCGACGCCCCGGACATGATGTGGTCCGGGGTCAAATATCAACGGGACTGGGCGCTCCGCTGGTTGGAGGGAAAAGAAGAAGCTCTCTATCCCAACGGTTACCGCTGGGATTCCAAGAAGAAAGATTCCAAGCACCCCGCCCTGTCCTCATCCGATGCCAAGGCGGTAGCGGATTACATGGAGAAGAACTTCCGCGATCCCAGGGTGCAAAAAAACGCCCTCGACCTTTCCAGGTTCACGGAGATGGAAGCGGGTTTCGGCGCCGACATCTACAAAAAATACTCCTGCATCGGTTGCCACCAGATCATGGAAGACGGCAAGAAAGTCGGCGGGCCGATCAGCGTGACGCTTTACTCCGCGGGGAAACGCTACACCGCGGACTGGTTGTACCGGTTCGCCGCGAACCCGCAGGATTTCACGCCGCACAGCGGCGAATATCTCGCGGACCTCAGCGCGCTGGGAGCGCGTTATATCGTGGGCTACCTGATGACGCTGGGCATCGACGGCTACAAGTATTACGAGCCCTGGAAGAGCGAGTATTTCCAGAAGGCCGACCCCGAGCGCGGCGCGGCCGTCTACAAGACCTATTGCGCGCAGTGCCACGGGTTCAAGGGCGAAGGCGACGGGCCGGGGGCCGCGGGACTGGACCCGAAACCGGCCGTCCACGCGAAAATGCCGCTGAGCGAGATGCCCGAGGATTACCTCTACAACGTGGTCTACCATGGCGGGAAAAGCGTGGGCAAATCTCCCTCGATGCCGGATTGGGGACTCACTTTTCCCCCGCAAGATTTCGCGGACCTCATAAAATACCTGCGTGTCACGTTCAAGGGGCAATAAAGAGCGCGGGGAATGCCCGCGGGCCATTGTGGCGGATTGCCGATGGCTCCGGGAGGCTTTACCGTTTCCTGGAAAGTTCCTCGTGGCTTTTGAGGATCTTGCCGATGTCGGCGTGCGAGTGGACCGGCATCCGCGCGCCCAGATGCGTCACCACCTGGGCGGCGCAATAGGAGCCGATGACGGCCGATTCCTTCAAGCCATGGTTCCTGATGAGCCCGAACAGCGCGCCCGCGGCGAACAGGTCTCCCGCGCCGGTGGTGTCCACCGCCTTGACGGGGAAGGCCGGGACATGGACCCTCGGCCCTCCGTCTTTTCCCGCCCAGGCCCCGTCTTTCCCCACGGTCAGAAACAGGGTGTCGGTCATCCCCTGTAATATGGAGAACGCCGACTCCGGGTCTTTTGTGTCCGTCAAGGCCAGGGCCTCCGCGTGGTTGCAAAACAGGATGTCGGCGTTCCAGCGGATGAAATCGATCAGGCTCTCCTTGTACGAGTTGGCGATGAAAGCGTCGCTCAAGGTGAATGCCACGCTGACGCCTTTCTTTTTGGCGATCTCGGCCAGCTTGAGGGCGGCCTGGCGCGTTTCCTCCGCCGCCCACAGATAGCCTTCGATATAGACCGCCTGGCCGTTCTCGACGATGGTCTCGTCCACGTTGTCGGGATGCAGGGCCGATGACACGCCGAGATGGGTGAGCATGGTGCGTTCGGTGTCCGGGGTGATCATGACCAGGCAGGAACCGGTCCCTTCCGTCTCGGCTCCGGGGCCGGGGAACCCCACGCCGCAAAGGGTCATGTCCTCGGTATAATGATGGCCGTAGGCGTCGTTGGCCACCCGGCCCAGGTAATACGTTTTGGCGCCGAGGACGCGCAGGCCGTGGACGGTGTTGGCGGCCGAACCTCCCGATGAAATCTTCATCGAGCGGCCGGCGAGGGAGTTCAAGACGCGGACTTGATGTTCCGCCGTCGACAGGGTCATCCCTCCCTTCGCGAGGGAGAACTTTTCCAGGAAATCGTCCTCGACTTGGACTTCGATGTCCACCAATGCGTTGCCGATGCCTACCAGGTCGTAATTCATAAAAGGCGATGGTTTGAGGGTTAATGCGGGCGGCGTGTCGCCGCGGACAGTTCCGCTGGATGGCGGATAAAATAGCACATTTCGCCCGGCCTGCCAATTATTACTCGGAGCATCAAACAGGCGGCATTTTTAACGCTTTTGCATGTTAAGGATAAAAATCTCCCCCGCCCCTCTTTTTCAAGGAGGGGAGAGAAAGTCCCCCTTGCAAAGGAGGATTTAGGGGAATTTGAAATGCCGTCTATTTAGCGCTTCCCTCAGTAATTGGCGTCCATCCGCTCGGGTGATTTTCTTTCGCATTGTGTTTATTCCTTTAAATCTGTAAAATTTTTTCATGGATCGAATCGGAGTCGACAAAATGAGAATCATCGTTCTGGCCGCGGCCATCCTAGGGCAGATTTTATTTTCGGGACCCCGCGCCGCCGGCGCGGAGGAAAATTCCGTCGCGCAGTTCAAGAAAACGGCGGACGGGATATTGAACCACCTCTGCCTGAGAAACGGGAATTACGGCGTAAAAATATATTCCCTCGACAAGAAAGAGGTTTTGTATCAGGTCAACAGCGACCGGCCGCTTGTCCCCGCTTCTAATATGAAGTTGATCACGACCGCCGCGGCCTTGAAGGAACTGGGGCCGGACTACCGGTTTGTCACCCAGCTTTACTCGCCCGGCAAGATCGAAGGGACCACTTTGAAGGGGGACCTTTATATCAAGGGCTTTGGCGATCCCAAGCTGGTTTCGGAGCAGATGTGGCATTTGGTCAACGGGTTCAGGAACCTGCCGGTCCGGAAAGTGGAAGGAAGCATCGTCGCCGACAACTCGTTTTTCGACGACGAGTTGAGGATCAAGACATGGAAGAAGAACTTCGGCGCGCAACCTTATAACGCCCCGATCGGGGCCCTGTCGTTCAATTTCAACACGGTCGCCGTGTACGTGAACCCCGGCGCCCGCCCCGGCGAGAAACCGGTGGTGGTGGTCGATCCCGATACGGATTACATCCGGGTCAAGAACGGCGCGGTCACCGTCGCCAGTAACCGCAACAATCACCGGCTGATGGTCAACCGGCTCGAAGGGGAGGGGTTCGACGAAGTGACCCTGTCCGGCGGAGTGCCGATGAACGGGGCCCGGTCGCGTTTTTTCCTCAATATCTCCGACCCGACGCTCTATACGGTCAAGGTCTTGAGGGAACTGTTGGTCCGTAACGGGATCGAGGTGACCGGAGAGGCGAGGAAGGGGGCGATGCCCAACGACGCGGGGCTATTGCTGACTCACGAGTCGGAGCCGCTTTCGGAAATCCTCGGCGGATTGAACAAGTACAGCAACAACTTCATCGCCGAACAGATTGTGAAGACCATCGGCGCCGAGCGGTTCGACCCGCCCGGAACGACCGCCAACGGGATCAAGGCGATGGAGGAGTTCATGCAGTCCCTGGGTTACGCGCCGGACCAATTCCGCATCCTGGACGGATCGGGGCTGTCCCGGCAAAACCGTATCTCCGCCGACCAGTTCGTCCGCGTGCTCGAGGTCGTCTATGACGATTGGAGCGTCTATCCGGAGTTCATCTCCGCGCTGGGGGTGATGGGGCTGGACGGAAGCGTCAAGAAGCGGATGAAGGGCGTGAACGACGCGCAACGGGCGCGGGTCAAAACGGGGACGCTCAATTTCACGAGCGCCGTTTCGGGGTATTTTCAGTCGCGGCGGGGGGAGCGGTTCGCCTTTTCCATTATCATGAACGACTTGAAATGCTCCATCGGCCAGGCCGTGAACCTGCAGGACAAGATCATCCACGAAGGACTGAAATTCGAAAGAGAAAATCTCGACTCTCTCCGCGAGGCGAGGATACGCCGGTAAAACGGGAATGAATCCGGGCGGCGGTCCGGGTATTCGGCCGCGCCGGGCGAAAGGGGGGACCTCGTTCTTAAAAAAACTCCTCTCAGTTTTTGCCGAACACTTTTATATTTTCCTGCCGGTCCTCATCGAGGATCTTCTTCCAATCCCTCTTTTTGAGAGGGGCCTGTAAAAACTCCTGATAGATTCCCTTTGCCAGTTCCGTCTTGTCGATCCCTTCGGGGGCCACTTGAATGTCCAACTGGGCCAGGGCCATGTCGAAGTCCCGGTTCAGAAGGGATTCCGCGTCCATGGCGTGGTCCTTGACCGACTGGCGGATAACGGCGGGGTTGGTGCCGAAGCGCTTGGCGACCTCGTGGATATTGGCCGGACGGAACTCTTTGTTCGGGCCGATTCCCAGATGGTAGGCGCAGAATAACTCGAACGCGTCGATCTGGAGGGCCGCCGCCGTCCCGTTTCCGCTTTGTTCCTGCCGGACCGCGGGTTGGCTTTCGATCTTTTCGACAAACGTCTCCTCGGCTTCGCGGGATTTGTAAGTCGGCTTGTTCCTGTTAAACGGGCTTCCGTTGCTCGTATCCGGCCTGAACTTCTCGTAAGGGCGTTTGTTCTTGCCTTTGTTTTTGTGCGCATACGGGTTGGCGCCGTTGCTGGCCGTCTCCGCCTTTTTGACGGGATTGTCCTGCATGCGTTTTTTGATCATGGGGATGTGGGAGGTCAGGGTTTGAGACGAGGGGGTCATCCACAGCCGGACGGCCTGGGCATGCCCCGGGGATTGCGTCCGGTTTTGAGGAGGGCCTCCCGCGGGACGGTTTGGCCGTCCTTGTCCTTGCTGGGACCTGCGGGGATTATTTCCCTCTCTATTGAACCGTTGGGGATAATCTGGTTTTTTCAAGATGTAATTCCTTTATAAAGTGGTTGGAAAAAACAAATACGCTCGAAATATCGAGAGATGTTTATGCGCGACATCCTCATCGGGGCACGGCGTGTTGACCGCTCAAGGCCGTCAAGGCCTCCAGCTCGTCGACGAGACCGGAGAATTTTTTCACGGCGGCCTCGACGGGCCGGGGGGAGGTCATATCGATCCCCGCGTCGCGCAACAGGTCGATGGGGTACTTCGATCCCCCGGATTTCAGAAAATTCAGGTAATCGTTCAATTCGGACTCGCCTCCGTTCAGGACACGGTCCGCCAACGCGTAGGCGGCGGATATGCCGGTGGCGTATTTGTAAACGTAAAAGCTGGAATAAAAATGCGGGATCCGGAAACACTCCAGCGCGAGACTTTCGTCCAGGACGACGCCGTCTCCAAAGTAGTCGCGGAGCAGTTTCCGGTACGCGTCCTTGAGGAAGTCCGCGGTCAGCGGCCGGTTGCCCGCGGCGGCCTGATGGACCAGGCGTTCGAATTCGGCGAACATCGTCTGGCGGTAGAGGGTCCCGCGGAAGTTGTCTATTTCGCGGGACACGATATAGATTTTCATTTCATGGCTTGGGTCGCGCCCCAGCAGATAACGGGTCAGCAGGGCCTCGTTGAAAGTCGAGGCGACCTCGGCCACGAAGATCGTGTAATCCGCGTACAGGTACGGACGGGACTTCCGCGAATAATGCGAGTGCATGGAATGCCCCGCCTCGTGCGCCAGGGTGTAGACGCTGTTGATGTTGTCCTCCCGGAAATTCATGAGGATGAAGGGATGCGAATCGTAGCATCCGGAGGAATACGCTCCGCTCCGCTTGCCCTTGTTTTCATAACGGTCCACCCACCGTTCGCGCGTCAGCCCCTGCCGCAGGACATCGCGATAATCGCCGCCCAAGGGGGCTAATGCGCTCAGGATGGTCTCGGACGCCTCCGCGTAGTCCATGCGCCAGTTAAAGTCCTTGATCAGCGGGACGTTGCAATCGTAAACGCGCAACTCGTCCAGCCCCAGGATCCGCTTGCGCAGGCCGAAATATTTATAGAGCGGGGCCAGGCTGGCGCGGACGGTCCGGACCAGGTTGTCGTAGACCTCGGCGGGGACGTTTTCCTGGAACAGGGCCCGCTCCCGGGTCTGGTCGAAGTTCCGCGCGCGGCTGAAATACAGGTCTTTCTTGACGCTTCCAGCGAGCAGGGAAGAATAGGTGTACTGGTGGTCCGCGTAAGCGGAATAGAACGTTTCAAACGCGTCCTTCCGCGCCCGGCGGTCGTGTTTTTGCAGTAAGCTTTGGAAATTCCCGTGCGTGACGACGATCTCCTGTCCGGTTTCGTCCTTGATCCGCCCCAACTTCAAGTCGGCGTTGTCCAGCATGGCGAAAGCTTCCTGCGCGTTTTTCGCCATCTCGGTCGCGGAAGCGAGCAAGGCCTCTTCTTTTGGGGAAAGGGTGTGACGCCGGGACCGCAGGATTTGTTCCAGGTGGAACCTGTAAAACTCCAGGTCCTTGTCCTGAAGGAAGGCGTCCATCCGCTCCTCGGGTATGGCCATGAGCTCGGACGCGATGAAGCTTCTGGCCTTCAGTATCCTGGCGTGAAGCCCCGAGACCTTTTCGAAATTTTCCTGGTTCGCCGCGTTCGTCTTGTCTTCGTCGTTCCTGAGGTGGGCGTGAGTATATAACGCGTCGAGCTTTCTCGATATTTTCAGGTCGAACTCCAGACAGGCCTTGACGGCGGCTGGCGACCTTCCCAGGGTCCCCTGATACCCGGCGTAACCGGACGCCTCGGATTCCAGGGAATCGAAATCCGCCTGCCATGCGGCGTTCGAAGGGTAAAGCCCGCTCAAGTCCCAAGTGTGTTCCGCCGGGACTTTTTCTCGCGTCGTGAGTTCGACTACAGCGTCCATTACGTCCCCCATTCCGGCCGCAAGAGCGCGGCGCGGCGGACATTCATTCGCGGTCTAAGGTTATTTGAGAGCTTGTTCAATGGTTTTTAAATGCGCGAACAGCTTGTCTTGTTTTTCCGAGAGGGCCTGTCTTCTTTGCTCGTCTTTTTCGATGACTTCGGAAGGAGCGTTCTTGACGAATTCTTGATTGGATAGTTTCCTCTCAAGGAATATGCGGTCTTTTTCGATTTTTTTCAACTCTTTTTCGATCCGCTTCTTCTCCTCGGCGAAATCCATCAGGCCTTCCAGCGGCACGATAATGTCCATCCCGTCCAAAACGGAGGACGCGGAAATCGGCGGTTTGGTCACCGACGGCCCGACCGTCAACTGGCCGATCTTCCCCGCTTCCTTGATATACGCGGCGTGGCGGTTGACGGTTTCCGCGGTCTCCCGGTCTTTCGTCCTGATCAACAGGTTGAGGGAAAGGCCGGGGTTGAGGTTCATCTCTCCGCGGATGTTGCGGACGCCGGAGACCGCGTCCATCACGAAATTCATGTTCGTTTCCGCCTCGGCGTCGTATCGGGAGGCGTCGTACCGGGGGAAGGGGGCGATCATGACGCTTTTCCCTTCCGCGGGGAGCTGTTGCCAGATCTCCTCGGTGATGAACGGCATGAAGGGGTGCAGTAGCCGCAACGCGGTCTCCAGGACGTGGACCATGACGTTCTGCGTGGCGCGCTTTTCCGGGCCGGTCCGCGTTTGCAGACGGGCTTTCGAAAGCTCGATGTACCAGTCGCAGAACTCGTTCCACACGAACTTGTAAAGCGCGGAGGCGGCCTCGTTGAACTTGTAGTCCTCCAGGCATTGGTTGACCTGGCGGCAGGTCTCGTTGACGCGGCTCAATATCCACCGGTCGGCCATGGACCGTTCCCCGCGGTCCTCAAGCCGGCAAGAGCCCGCGTAGCCCTCCAGGTTCATGAACAGGAACCGCGACGCGTTCCACAGCTTGTTGCAAAAGTTCCGGTAGCCGGAGATCCGTTCCTCGGCGAGCTTGATGTCTCTCCCCTGCGCCGCGAACGCCGCCAGGGTGAAGCGCAGGGCGTCGGTCCCGTATTTCTCCATCATGACGAGCGGGTCGATGACGTTGCCCTTCGTCTTGCTCATCTTCTGGCCTTCCGCGTCGCGGACCAGCGCGTGGATGTAGACGTGCCGGAACGGGACCTGGCCCATGAACTTGATGCCCATCATCATCATCCGCGCCACCCAGAAGAACAGGATGTCGAACCCGGTACATAAAACCGACGTCGGATAATACTGGCGGAGCGACTCCGTCCGGTCCGGCCACCCCAGGGTGGAAAAGGGCCAAAGCGCGGAGCTGAACCAGGTGTCCAATACGTCGGTCTCCCGCGCGAGGTCCGCGTTGCCGCATTGGGGGCAGGCTTCGGGGTCCTGGCGCGACACGGTCAAGCGGCCGCACTGGCCGCAATTCCAGGCGGGGATTTGGTGGCCCCACCAGATCTGCCGCGAAATGCACCAGTCGCGGATGTTTTCCATCCATTCGAAATACGTGTTTTCCCAGAAACCGGGGATGATTTGGGTCGTCCCGTTTCTCACCGCCTCGATCGCGGGCCGGGCCAGGGGCTCGGCCTTCACGAACCATTGCTTGGAAAGGTAAGGCTCGATGACCGTCCGGCACCGGTAACAATGGCCCACGGAATGCCTCAAGTCCTCTATCTTGACCAGGAGGTCCCTGGCCTCCAGTTCTTTCACCAGCTCTTTTCTGCAGGCGTAGCGTTCCATCCCGCGGTAGGGGCCGGCGTTTTCGTTCATCGTCCCGTCCGGGTCCATGACCTTGATGACGGGCAGGTTGTGCCGTCTGCCGATCTCGAAGTCGTTCGGATCGTGGGCCGGGGTGACTTTCAGGGCGCCGGAACCGAAAGCGACGTCGACGTAACCGTCCTGGATGACGGGGATGACCCGCTCCAGGACGGGCAGGACCACTTGTTTTTCCTTCAAGTCCTTGTACCGCTCGTCGGCGGGGTTGACGGCGACGGCGGAGTCTCCCAGGATGGTTTCGGGCCGGGTCGTGGCGACGACCAGGAACCCGCCGTCTCCCTGGAACGGATACTTGATGTGGTACAGGCTCCCCTGGATCTCCTCGTATTCGACCTCCAGGTCGGAGAGGGCCGTGTGGCAACGCGGACACCAGTTGATGATATAGTCGCCCTTGTAAATGAGACCCTCCTCGTAAAGGGAGACGAATACCTCGCGCACCGCCCGCGACAGACCCTCGTCCATCGTGAACCGGTCCCGTTCCCAGTCCAGGGAGCAACCCAGTTTTTTCAGTTGATAAGCGATGGTCCCTCCGGACTCGTTGCGCCACTTCCAGACGCGCTTGACGAATTCCTCGCGCCCCAGTTCCTGGCGGTTCGTCCCTTCCTTTTGCAGATGGCGTTCGACGACGTTCTGGGTGGCGATGCCGGCATGGTCGGTCCCCGGTTGCCACAGGGTGTTGAACCCGAGCATGCGTTTCCAGCGGGCGAGGATGTCCTGCAACGTGTTGTTGAAGGCATGCCCGATGTGCAACGACCCGGTGATGTTCGGGGGCGGTATGACGATGGAAAACGCCTGGCCGCCGTTTTTTTCGTCGGCGTGAAACAACCGGTTGTCAAGCCAGAACCGGCCCCATTTCTCCTCCACCGCGGAGGGATTATATGTTTTGTCCAACTCGATCATGGCGCCTCAAAGCGCGGACCGTCTTTTCGCGGACGGACGCGCAACTGGAGTATCGGAAAATCCGAAGCAAGTAAACCCAAAACCGTTTTCTTTGGTAAACGTTTTTTCTTCCGCCGGCTCGGAGTCGCTATTCCCTCCGAACGCTCGATTCGAGAAAGGTGGGGTCCGTCAACACGGAACTTCGAAAATCGGAGAAGAAGCGTTTTCGCTCTAGCTAATAAGCGTCTTTAATCTTTTCGATCTCTTCCTTGATGATTTCGCGGGCGATTCGGGGGGCCACCTCGCGCACGATCTCTCTTACGGACCGCAGGATGGTTTCCGACAGCCCGGAAACCTCCTTTTGAATGGCGGCGCTCAAGGACTTTTCCAAAATTTTATGGATGTGCTCTCCCAGGACCTGGCCGACATTGCCCTCCAGCGAGTCGAGCGACCGCGAAAAACGCTTGACCTGTTCGGCGGGCGACTCCCCGGCGGCCCTGGGCCTCGGCGTCTCGGAATCGCGAGACAAAAACGAAAGACTTTCCTTGATCAAATCGGGCCTGTACCCGCCCCCTCTCGCAAAAGCCGACGGGGCCATCTTTTCCAAAAGGTCTTCCGGCTCGGGCCGCACCTCGCCGATCGCGGTTTGGCCGGGCGCGGTCTTGGCCGCCTTGTCCTCGACGAATTCGGCGCGGGCGGGCGTTTTGCCCGGTCTATCGGTGTCCCGGAAGCTTTTCAGGTTGTCGAACGCTCTTTCAAGCTCGACGGCGCTGTCCGCCGCCGAGCGATCGATATCGGCGAGCGATTCCTCGAAGACCTTTTCCGGGACTTCCCGCGCGGGACAACTCTCCTCTTCCCGCGATTCCCTGAGGTTCTCGAGGTCCTTGACCATGTCGTCGAGGATCTCCGCGTCTCCCGCGAGTCCGGGGGGAGGAGGCGGGGCTTCCTCGGGAGCTTTTTTTATCCCGGTGTCGCCGGAACCGAATTCCGACTGGATCATGTCTTCCAGGGAGAAAGCGAAATCCTCGCCCGCGGTTTCGATGCTCTCGAGAGGCATCGCTTCCTCCTCCGATTCCGCGACGATCTGGTCCGCCGTAAGCTCCGCGACGGGCAGGGCGTCTTCCGGTTCTAGCTTGATCGCCGGGACGCGCGCTTCTTCTTCCTTGAGGATGTCCTCGACGGAAAGCTCCATCGCGGGCTCCACGATGTCCTCGGTCCCGAGGACCAAGGCCTCGGGCAGTTCGCCCTCCAGGACGTCCGCCTCGGACAGGGTCAGGGGTTCGACTTCCGCGGGCTCCGGCCGGGCCGGGGCTTTTTGCAACAACCCCTTCACTTTCTTGATGATTTCCTCGGACTTGAACGGCTTGGTAATATGGTCGTCCGCCCGGCATTCCTTGAACTGGTCCGCGTCGAGTCCCTCGAAATCGCTGGCCAGCAACAGTACGCGGACGTGGCCGAACTCCGCCGACGTCTTGATCTTCTTGCACAACTGATAACCGTTCATGCCGGGCATGTCCGTATCGGCAAGGACGACGTCGGGCCTGCTGTCGGGCAGTTTTTCAAAAGCCTTTTTTCCGTCTCCGACTCCCTCGACGACGACTTCTTCTTTTTCGAAGGCCATGGCGACGATTTTCTGTATCGTTGCGCTATCGTCCGCGACTAGAATTTTGGCCTTCATCGGGAATATTCCGTCAGAGGGTTACGGAATCGAGGCGAATAGGATGCAAGGAGCAAATCTGCGTTTCCGAAATTGGCGGAAGGAAAATCATTGACTTTCTATCTTTAAAAAGTATAACACATTTTGTCCGTCGGCAAGTTAAAAAATAAGCCGGGCCGGCGCCCGGAGGCGCTACGGCGATGACACCGGGGACGCCCCCGGTGGGCAATGCCGCCCCGCGCTTGCGCCGGGGCGGTAATGGATCCGGCGTCAGCCTGAGGCGGCGTCGGATCCAGCGTTCACGCTGGTCATCCTCCCCCAGCCCCCTCCCTCAAGGGAGGGGAGTAATTTGAGGGTCGAGCCAAGGGGTTCATTTTGTTAGACGCTCTAAGGTAGTATATGAAATCCGCATACGGACTCTCTATGCAACTCTCTTCGCCCGGTAATTGGATGAGCGTAGCCCGCGTGTGTCTCCGCGCCGGTCTCAAGGCCCTTTCGCGAAAAACGCCGGACGCCGTTCGGGCGGCGTTCCTGTGTTCCGCCCTGGTTTTGGGCGGGGCCCCGCAGGGCCCGGCGTTCGCCGACTACGCGCCGATCGACGCCGTCGTGGGAGTCAAGACCCGGTTCAGCGACGGTTGCTCCACCGTGAGCGAGTTGGGCAACATCGCCCAGCATCGCGGGATCGACGCGGTCATATACGGGGACCACGACCAGAGGTCGCTGGAATACGGCATCTGGCCCCTGGAACGGATCTTCAAGAAAAAAGACGCGGGGCCTTCCATTCTTTCCCTGGGCGCAGAGGGGTACCTCTCCGAGATCGAACAGAATAAAAACAAGTTCAAGGACCTGCTGATGGTCCCGGCGGTCGACAGCGCGCCTTTCTACTACTGGACGGGAAGCGTGTTCGATAAAAGCCTGGTCGCCAACAACTGGGACAAACGGCTGTTGGTGGTGGGCCTGCAAACGCCGGAGGACTACGAACGGCTTCCTGTTCTCAACGGCCCCTTTTCCGGCAGGTACGCGCGGAAATTCGTCAACGAGTTTTTCTTTTGCGCGGTACTTTTTCTGGTCCTGCTGGGCATGGTCTACAAGCGCGTGGCGCGCAAGTTGACCGTCCCCTTGTGCGTTTTTGCCTTTCTCCTGGCGCTGAGCCATCACCCCTTTCGCAGTTCCCCGTTCGACCAGTACCATGGCGACCGCGGCGCCGGGCCCTATCAGGAACTGATCGATTACGCCGTGTCCAGGGGGGCGATGGTTTTCTGGAGTTCGCTCGAACCGGGAGCGGGCGCGGGCATCGCCGGATCGGTCGGGACCAACACCCCGCCCCACCCCCAGGACTTGACGCTCACCGAGAATTATACCGGCTTCCAGGCCGTGTCCGACCGGCCGGTCCCGGCGGCGGAGCCCGGAAACGAGTGGGACCGCGCGCTCGTCCAGTTCATCCAGGGGAAAAGAAAATACCCGGTCTGGGCTTATGGCTCGAACGACTTTCACTGCGAGGGACAGGACGACCGGACCCTGGGCGGCGTCCGGACGGTGTTGCTGGTCAGGGACAAATCCGTCCGCTCGGTCCATGACGCCATGCTCCATGGCAGGATGTACGCCGTCCGCCAGTCCGCCGCGGAAGAGCGATTGTCCCTCGACCAATTCTCGGTCTCCGACGGAGCGGCGTCCGCCCTGCCGGGAGAAGAACTCGTCGCCAACAACGCGCCGGAAGTGAAAGTCAAGGTCGGCTCGACCCGGGAAAGCAGAAAGGCCGTGAAAATCTCGATCGTCCGCAACGGCGAATTGGTAAAGGAAGAAAGAGGCGTCCTGCCGCTCGAGTTGGTCTGGAAGGACGAAGAGGCGGTACGCAAGGGGCGGGCCTTCTATCGCGTGAAAGCCGAGTTGGACGCGAATCAATACCTTTTGTCCAATCCCGTCTTCGTGCGGTTCTCCGAGAAGCCCCCGCAGGTGGCCTCCCTGGAGACCTTGAGCGTGAAGCTTCCTCCCTTGCAAGCGGAACAACCCGCCGGGGAACCGCGCATACCCCAACCGAAAGAACCCAGCGCCCCGCAAGCGCCGAAACCCCAGGAGCCCGTCATGGCCGGGCCCCCGGCCCCGCGGGACTCGGAGCCCGCGGAGAGAAGCGTCGCTCTTCCCCAATTCCCGGCGGTCAAGGAGCCGGTAAAACCCGGACCGCCCGCGCAACCGGCGCCTGCGGGCCGGCCGCCGCAACCGGAAACGAAAGCGGAGTCGAGGACGTCGGCGGGACCGAAACCCCGCTACGTCGTGCCGCGCATCGACGGGGTGGTCCTGAAAAGGTCTCCCGACCCGGCGTCGCCGCAACTCGCCGCGGCGGACAAGGGAGAGAAACTCCTGCTGGTCGAGCGCACCGAGACGCTCTACAACGACAAGCCCTGGCTCCTGGTCCGCAAAGGCAAACTCAACGCCTACGTCTGGGAACCCCTGGTCAAGGAAGAACCATAAGAGCGTCTAACAAAATGAACCCTTTGGCTCGGCCCTCAAATTACTCCCCTCCCTTGACCGGGGAACGCCCCGGAGCGGGATGGCCAGGCCCGGATTGCCCCCGATGACTCCCATTCGCCATCGGAGCCGAGCCTATTTGAGTCCAGCGTCACGCTGGCCTGATGAATCAGGCAACTACAATACGGCATATGCCAAGGTCTCGTTGCGGAAAGGGCGGAGGCGTATTTGGGGGATTGGGGATAAAGCGAGGCTGAATGGGCAAACCAAACGGAGACGGGGACCGGGCCGGCGCGCCAGGCGCGTAACCTGTCGAGGGCATTATCGGGGGAAGGCCCGCCCGGACACAAATAATCCGGCCCTCGGGAAATCCTTGCCGGGCGCGACGAAGGCTTAATATCCGGGATCGGCGCCCGACAGGAAACCCTTGAGATGGGCTTTCTTTTCGGGGTCGCCGCGTTGGTAGATCCGGATGACCTTTTCCACCAGTTCCTTGAGCGTGGGGTCCTGTCCGCGCGGCAGAAGGTCTTCCGAACCCGCGGCGTCCCCCTCTTCCGAGGCCGATTTGGCCCGGTTCATCGGCCCTCTGCCAGTCAACAGCCAGATGATGTTCAGCTGGGTGTGCTGATATAATTTGGCTATGGTATCGGCGGAAGGAAGGGACTTGTTGTTCTCGATGTCCGACAGCGATCCTTGAGAGATATGGATCAGTTTCGCCAACTCGTAGGACTTGAGGTGCAGGGTCTTCCTCCACTCCCGCAAGCGGGTCCCTAGATGTTTTGCTGTTCCGTAATTTTTTTCTTGCATAGTTCCCTTTTCCGAATTAAAATGTCAAAATGCCGATTTGTGCATTCGATCAAAAATCCCATTTTCGCCGAAAATACACAGAGCCTTGAGTTTTATGGGGCTTCCAGAGATGACCTCTTATTATAATAAAAAGCGAATATGCTTGAAAAAGCGGGGCAAACCCTTAACTCATTTCTCAGCGGGATTTATGACAGGAGTGCGCGGTTTTTCTTCCGATGAGCTTTCGGGTCTGTCCGCAAGGTAGCCCTAAAGAACGTAACCCAGTTTTGACATTGGGTTTCTTAAAATTTGGAGTGAGCCGAATTGTGCCCTAAAATGAAACCGTCATCGCAATTCAGTCAGGCGATGATGCGAGCGTTTGGAAACGATTGTCCCAAATTCCAATATCGAAAAAGGGTAATCTTCTATTTATAATATAATAAGTGAAACGATTAAGTCAATGTCCCGTAAGAAATAATACCGCGCGGGACGAGGAAAGCCCGATCTCTCCCGCATTACTTAAGGCCGGAATCCCGCCCGCATTCGAAAAGGCCGCCTATGATACTTCCAAGAAATAACCGGGTCAATACTTTTTTGCGATTATTGGGCCGAAAATCAAAGATTTTGTCAAAATTTGCCTATTAAAGGCCCGTCCCGCCCGTCGGATCTCGGCGCGGTTTCGACCGGGACAAGGACGTTGAAAAATCCAACGGTTTCCAGCAACCGGTAGCGTTCGGCGATGAAACCGATCAATTTGGGCACATAATTGATCAGCCGCCGCTCGTCTTTCCCGTCGATGGCGATGTCCACATAGACGATTATTTTCGGCGGGTCCCCCTTGAGTTGTTCCACCAACTTGTCCTCTTCCTTTTCGTCCAGCATTCCCGGCAGGATCCAGTCGTAGAAGATCGGGTTGGGGCGGTCGGAGAGGAAATTGAACCCGGCATTGAGCGGCAGGGCCAGCACGGGGTCTCCCGGCCGGGTATGGGTCTTGATGAGTTCCACCACCCGCCGTATCCACTTGGCTTCCGACGGGTTGGTGTAGACGTCGATCCGGTCCATGGTCAGCCGCGCCGTCTCGATGTTTACGGCCCCGACCGTCCCCGCGTAAAACCCGTGCTTGACGTTCATTTCGTAAAAAAAGATCAAGGGAAGGACCAGGATGACCGCTTCAACCGCCAGCTTCTTGGGCCGGAGGACCGCGGGCTTCTTTTTCGCGCCGTCCGGGCGTCCCAGAAGTTTTTCGCAGGCCAGGGACAGGAGATACATCAGCAGGACGTAAAAAGGCGGCAGGGCGCGGAGCAGGTTGTCGAACCCCGCCCGCCAGATCACCAGGCCGAAGGCGCAGACGCCGAACAGCACGGTCGCCAGGAGATACAAATCGGTCTTGCCGTTTTCTTGCGTTTTGCCGAGGAACCGGACCAGAAGCAGGATGCCGGTCAGAACATAGACCAAGACGGGGACGTAAAACAAAAGCCGCTCGAACATTTCGTGCGGACCCAACGTTTCGAACAGTTGGAGCAAGGGGAAAATTTGCGGGAACGGGTTTCCCCAGACCTGGTGGATCCCAAATACGATGTCGATGAACCGTTCGAGGATGTCGTTTTTCACGAAGTAAACCAGGGACAGGGCGATCCCGGCGGACGCGAGAAAAACCAGGATCCGGGAACTCGGGCGCGCGGCGAGCGAGTAGACCCAGGAGTCCGGGCCGGAGGGTCTTTCCTGGGCCGGTTTTCCGCCGGTCCGTTCCCTGACAAGCAGAAGGGCCAGCGCGACGCCGCTGATGGCCGCGGAAAACAGGGCGACTTCGACTTTGAAATAAAAGGACAGCATGATGGACCCGATCAGCATGAAGAGTTGCAACGCCCGCCGTTTCTCCAGCAGTTCGACCAGGCAGAACAGGCTCGACACGCAGAAGAAAGTATAATACCGGCTGTAATACATGGAGGGGGCGGAAAGCATGAGCAGGGCGGCCAGCGCGGCGAACCGGTCGGACATGAGTTTGCGGGCCGTCCCGTAAACCATCAGGACCATCGCGGGGGTGAGGACGATGATCCCGATCCTCAGGCTCTGGACGTCGATGCCGAACAATTTGTAAAACAGCGCGCCGTACAGGTATTGGCCGGGCGGGTAACCGTAAAAGTCCTTGATGGAGATCTGGCCGAGGTAAGTTCTCAGGCAACCGTAAGCATACGCGCCTTCGTCCCAGATGTTGAACCCGTACCTGGAAAACGAATACAAATATCCGATCAGTAGGATGTACACGAGGACCGCCGGAAGCGCTACGGAGGAAAAAAAAGGTTTGGCGGAGGTTTTCGGGTCCCGGGTCATCGTTTCAAGAAGGCGCGCATTTCGTCGGCGAGCTTTCGATGGGATTGGGCCCAGGACTGGAAATCGGGAGCTTCGCTGGGCGCTGGGGCGAGCCGTTTTTTGAGTTTGACGATCCTTTGGACGGACTGGCTCGCGCGTCCGGCGTCGAGGTCCCCGTTTTCCAACGCGCGGACCATTTGCTCCTGAAACGGCCGGACCTTGCCCGGATTGTTGCAGATCAGGAACAGGTCGATGCCGGCGCCGATGCCGAGCGAGGCGAGGGACTCGAACGGGAAATGGTCCTCGATGGCTTTCATCTCCAGGTCGTCGGAAACGATGACGCCATCGAACCCCAGTTTTTCGCGCAGGATGCCCTGCAGGATTTTTTTGGAGAACGTCGCGGGATGGTTTTCGTCCCATGCGCGGTACACCACGTGGGCGGTCATGACGACTTCCAGTCCGTCGCGGACGGTCCGCGCGAACGGATACAGTTCGGTCGCTTCCAGTTCGGCGGCGCTCCGGTCGACATGGGGCAGTTCGAGGTGGGAGTCCAGGGCGGTGTCGCCGTGGCCGGGAAAGTGTTTTCCGACGGGGACGATCCCGTCCTCCTTGAACGCGCGGATAATGGCGGACCCCAGCCGGGCGACCCATTCGGGATGGACGCTCAGGGCGCGGTCGCCGATGATCGGGTTTTGGGGATTGGTGTGCACGTCGAGGACCGGGGCGTAGTCCATGTTGATCCCGACCGCCGTCAGTTCGCGCGCCAGGGCCTTGCCAAACCGGTAGGCCAGTTCCTCGGAACGCGCCTCGCCCAGACAACACATGGGGGGGAAATCGGCGAACGGGGTTTTCAACCGGGAAACCCTGCCGCCTTCCTGGTCCACGGAGACGAACAGGGGAAGGTGCGGCGGATGGCTCAGGGCCAGGTCCTGAAGGTCGCGGACGAGGCGGTGCAGTTGCGCGGGGTCTTCGTAATTCCGTCCGAACAGGATGACGCCGCCGATGCGGCAGTCGCGGACCAACCCCTCGATTTGGGGGTTGAGGGAAACGCCGTCGAATCCGGCGACGATCATCTGCCCCGTTTGTTCTTTCAGGGAAAAGGAATGGTCCAAGACGGGAGTTTCTCCGAGGGGATAAGGGTCCTAAATGTTTTGTTCCGCGAAATGCCCTTATGTTAATATAAATTCGTGATTCGTAAAACAATTGAATAAGATCGGCGAATAATGCAACGCAGGGTAGTGATCACGGGTTTGGGCGCCGTCAGCCCGAACGGCATTGGCAAAAAAGCGTTCTGGGACAATACCTGTAACGGGGTCAGCGGCATCGGCAGGATCTCGAGTTTCGATCCGTCCGGGCTTGCCTGCCAGATCGCCGGCGAGGTCCAGGGATTCGATGCGACGCGTTATTATCCCGAAACCGAGCTCAAAAAGATGTCGCGCTCGGTCCCTCTGGCCGTCGCCGCCTCCCAGGAGGCATTGGAGGACGCCGGGGTCGATCTGAAATCGTTCGCGGAGGAGGATTTCGAGAGCCTGGGCGTGGCGCTCGGGAGCGGCGGGAGCGGGTTCGATTTTTCCGAAAAACAGTTCGAGTTGCATTTCTCCGGCCAGAAGAAAAAAATCTCCCCCTACGCCATCCCCAATTCGCTGGTCGGCATGGCGTCCAGCGAGATTTCCATGTATTTCGGGCTGAAAGGCCGGAGCCACGTGATCGCCAACGGTTGCACCAGTTCGTCCGACGCGCTGGGTTACGTCTTCAACTGCATCCGCTTTGGCCAGGAGGACTGGTGCCTGACGGGCGGAGTGGAGTCGTGCATCACCCCGGCCATGATGAACGGGTTCGAGCGCATGAAAGCCAACCCGGTCCATTTCAACGGCGACCCCACGCGCGGTTCGCGGCCGTTCAACCGGGACCGCGAAGGGTTCGTGCTGGCCGAGGGTTCCTGGATGTTCCTGCTGGAGGAACTGGAGCACGCGCGGAAAAGGGGCGCAAGGATCTACGCCGAGGTCGCCGGTTACGGGACCACGTGCGACGCGTACCACCGGGTGGCGATCATGCCCGACGGCAGGCAGTCCACGCGCGCGCTGAAGCTGGCCCTGCGCGACGCGCGCGTCGCCGGGGACGACGTGGACTACGTCAATTTCCACGGCACGTCCACCGTGCTCAACGACAAGATAGAAACGCACGCGGTCAAGGAGGCGCTTAACGGCCATGCCATGGGGGTCCCCGCGAGTTCGACCAAGTCGATGGTTGGCCATCCGCAAGGGGCTTCCGGCGCGTTGGGCGTGGCGGTCGCCGCCCTGTCCCTCCGCGAGGGCGTGTTGACGCCCACCATCAACATCGAAGAGCCGGACCCGGAGTGCGACATGGACTACATTCCCAACGAGGGAAGGGAAAAAGGCATCGACGTGGCGATCGCCAACTGCATTTCGTTCGGCTCGAAGAACTCCGCCATCGTCCTCAAACGGTTTGGCTAGAGGCCGTCCTCCATGAATACGACGAAAAGACGAAATGTTCCAACGGCGGGGTTTTGGGCCGCGGGTTTGAGCGCGGTCCTGTTTTCCGGTTGCGCCGGGAAACTGGTGGACGTCAACGTGACCGTGGTCGACCAGAAGACGGCGTTGGAGAACCAGATCCTCGGCAGTTACGAGGAGTTGGGGAACGACATGATGTTGCTGGCCTCCGTCCGCTCGGTGGACGAGTCGGGACGGCTGAGAACCGTCGCGCAGATCCCGCCGGGAAAACTGAAAGCCATCCGTGCCATGCAACGGCGGGAGTTCAACCGCGACGACATCCAGTCGTTCAAACAGATCGGTTGCGCGGGCGAGGGCAACGACGGGCTCCTGGTCTTCTTCGACGTGGACCGCGCCCAGAAGGACCCGAAGTTCAAGGAATTCGCCCAGACGATCGTCAAGGAGGAAAACGAGGACCGCCTGGCCACGATGGAACGTATCGTGGCCACGAACGAGAGCTTTACGGAGAACGACCTGCCGAAAGTGAGGAAAATCTCCGCCAGCTTGAACCGGGACAACGCCAAACCCGGCGAGAAAATCCAACTGGAAGACGGGACTTGGACGGTAAAAAAATAATCCCCGGGCCAACGCCCGGAGGCGACGCCGCCCCGCGCTTGCGCCGGGGCGGTAATGAACCCAGCGTCGCGCGGGATGGCGAGAGGGCGTCATTGCGAGCGTAGCGAAGCCGTCCAGAAAAACTGGATCGCCACGCCGCCCGCGGCGGCTCGCGATGACGGGGCGGCATTGGGTCCGGCGTCAGCATGACGCCGGAGGCGCCAAGGACCGCCTTGGAGCGGAATGGCCAAACTTGGAATGCGCTCGACGAACTCTATTCGCCATCCAAGCCGGGCCCATTTGGCTCCGGCGCCCCGCCGGTTACCGGTAGGGCATTTCGTTGCCGGAGAGTTGTTTCTTGATTTCCTCCTCTTTCCTGTTTTCGTCCCTCACGAACGTTTCCAGTTCCTGAACGCTGTCGAACTCGATCTGTTTGGGTTCCTTTTGTCCGCAGATTTCCTGGTCTTCGTGCAGGACGATCCGGGCGCCTTCGATTTTGGCGATGGAAAATTTCTTCCGGGTCCTGAGTTTCCCGAAGATTTCCCTGTAAGCGGTTTCCAAGTGCTGTTCCATAAACCTATCCCCTTGCGGAAAAGTTGAAAAGATAAAGATAAAGTAAGGACGGTTTTCGACTCCCGCCCGAAATAGAGACCGCGCTTTGAGCGCCTTTGAATACCAGTGTAGAGAAAGTTTTTTAAAATTCAATCCCATTTGACCCCGGCGGAAGGACCCGCGGACCGTTTGGTCCCATGGAGCAAATCGGCGGGGGACCTCCAGTTCATGGGTCGCGAACGTCCGGGAATTCGCGCATTTTCCCCATATTCTCTTTGCCGCTGAAAAAAAACTGGCATAATGAGGCGGCGCGTCTCTTTAAAAACGTATTGTCAGCAACCGTTTTTTTGACCGGTAATTCTTTCAAATATGAATAAGAACAATAAAAACAAAAGGAACAATTCCTCCCAGTGCGCGAAATGCCTGCCCGCCAAATGTTGCCTTTATTTTGCCTTCGAGATCGACAACCCGGAGACGAGGAAGGACTATGAAAGCTTGTTGTGGAAAATCGCGCACGACAAGGTCTCTCTGTACATCTATCGCAAGAAGTGGCACATCATGGTCCACACGCGGTGCCATTTTCTGACGGCGGACAATAAATGCGGGATCTATGAGCAGAGGCCCTATCTCTGCCGGGAGCACAGCGCGGAGGACTGCGAGTACACCAGCGACGATTACGGGTTTTCGGAGCATTTCCGGAGCTATGACGAACTGCTGGCCTACATCCAGAAGAACACGTCGTTCCGGTTCAAGCACAAGCCGACGGGTTCCCCGTTGAACTGCGATTAGCCCGGGCATTGTTTATGCGGGAGTCAAATAACAGGGTCGAAAACATTTACGCGGAGATTTTTCAATGGATGCGTCAACGAGGAAAAAAGTCGTCAATATAACCATCATGACCGTATCGGATACGCGGACGGAGGCGGACGACAAGTCCGGCCAGACCCTCGTCGAACGGGTCCAGGCCGCCGGGCACCGCGTGGTCGAAAAGCTCATCGTCAAGGACGAGGTCCCCGTTATCCAGTCCGCCCTGAAACGCTGGATCGCCTCGCCGGACGTGGACGTCGTCATCGCCACGGGCGGCACGGGCGTGACCGGGCGGGACGTGACCCCGGAAGCGTTCGAGGCGTTGTACGAAAAGTCGATACCGGGATTCGGCGAGTTGTTCCGCTGGCTCAGTTACCAGAACATCAAGACCTCGACCATCCAGTCCCGCGCCACCGCCGGGGTCGCCAACGGGACGTTCCTGTTCGCCCTCCCCGGCTCGACCGGGGCTTGCAAGGACGCCTGGGACCAGATCCTCGTCCATCAGTTGGACAGTACCCACAAACCGTGCAACCTGGTCGAACTCATGCCGCGTCTGCTGGAAAAATAACCGCCTACATGGAGTATTTCCAGTACGAAATCGACCCCGCCTGCCAGAAAAAGCGTCTCGACGTTTTCCTCACGGAAGTCCAGTCGGAGATCAGCCGCTCCTACGTCCAAAAGCTGATCGAGTCCGGACAGGCGACGGTCAACGGCGTCCCGGCGCGCTCCAGTTACAAGCTCAAGATCGGCGACCGGGTGGAAATGGCCATCCCGGAGCCTTCGCCTCTGGAGGTGACGCCCGAGGACATCCCGCTCGACATCGTTTATGAGGATTCGAGCATCGTCGTCGTGGACAAACCCGCGGGCATGGTGGTCCACCCCGCGCCGGGCCATTCCGGCGGCACACTGGTGAACGCCCTGCTTTATCATTATTCGAAACTGCCCAGGCTGGATGCTCCTTCGGGAGCGCGGCCGAGCGCGGCCGGAATTTGCGGGGTCGAGAGACCGGGGATCGTTCACCGGCTGGATAAAGACACGTCCGGGCTCATCGCGGTCGCCAAAACCGACGCCGCGCAACAATCGCTTTCCCGGCAGTTCAAGGACCGGGACATTAAAAAAGTTTACCTGGCGTTGGCGCTTGGCGTCGTCAAAAACTCCAGCGGGACGATCGACGCTCCCATCGCCCGGCACAAGGTCCAGCGCAAGAAAATGGCCCCGGCCCGGGAAGGGGGACGCCCGGCGGAAACGCGGTACGAGGTGATTCGCCGGTTCGAGTGGTTTTCCTATCTGCGCTTGTACCCTAAAACGGGGCGGACCCATCAGATTCGCGTCCACCTGGCATCCATCGGGCATCCCATTCTCGGCGATGCGCTGTACGGGGGTAATGCCGGTCCCAAACGTCCCCGGATGTCCCGGCAGGCCCTTCACGCCCATAAACTGGAGCTGATCCACCCGCGGACGGGCGAATGGATGGCCTTCGAATCCCCTCTCCCCGTGGACATGGCTGAATTCATGGAACGTCATGGAAAGAACGACGCCTTGTAGTCGCTCGCTTGGAAACGGCGTTTTTTCTTAAAATTTCCTTGAGTTTAAGCGGTATGGATGCTTGAAATCGGTCTGTGAATAACCTGTGAAAAAAAACCGCGTTTGATTCCAGATGGACCAAAATACCCTAAACGAGGTATTTTCAACTCTTCTCCCGTATGCCCCTAAAGGTTTATTTTTTAACGCGTCCACCGTTCATCCATGGCAAAACTTCAAATTGCCTTTTTTATCCTTGACAGTATCCGGGTTATTCACACAATAGGTTTTTGCTTCGTTGGAAGCGGCGTTTCCGGTCATTTGGGAAGCTTTTCCAAGCCCACGAAAATTTGGCGGGTTTTTTCGGGCGGTTTTTCCGGCTCCAAGGGCAATTGATAAATCCTCTCAACTTCGGAACTCCCGAAAAGGCTTCAAATCGCCTTTTTACCGATGGCGTGAATTTTGACGCGCCGCCAAGCCGCATGGATTGTGATGAAAAACAAGGCTCCAAATTGAAACCGAACGGAGAGCTTGCCAAATGAACGGATGCGGGCAGGCTAACCCAAGAGAAGGCGTTCTGACAGGCCCAAAGCGTTGCCACCCTGATAACGGGCCTAGTTTAAGCCGTCCCTGGCCCTGCTCGAATTCGGAATCCGATTTTTCCACAAGGAATGTGCAAAATATGTGGAAAAGCCCGGTTGATTCAACGATAACACCCGCAATTCAAAGGGCTTTTTGTAAAACGATTAGAATTTGATCAGGAATTTTCTGACATTGAATCTAAACGTTTTATTTGATTTTCTGGTAAAATACGTGCTGGCGTATCGACAGGTTGTTTTATGTATTTATGCCCCTTATTGCCGCCTGCCCCCATCGTCGAATCCCCCCGCCCCCCTTTACAAGGGGGAGACGATTCACAAGGCGGGGACACGTTTTTGGATGCCGTGGCCCAATGATGGCTCGCGACCTATCCTGGAACTGTCCAATCCGCTGAATTTTGTTTTCGACTAATCCGAGCGATTATGATTTCATATAACCATGATTGACCGTCGCCTGGTTGCCAATTTCAACTGGTGGTATTTTCTGCTGATTCTGGGCGTTTCCCTGCTCGGCGTCCTGGTCATTTACAGCGCCAACCATGGCCGGCCCGAGGCGTTTTTCCGGAACCTGTATCTCAAGCAGATTTTCTGGATTTTATACGGTCTGGCGGCCCTCGTCGTCGCGGTCATGATCGACTACGCCCTGCTGAGCCGTTACGCCTATCTGATCTATGGCGCGACGGTCCTGGCGCTGGTGTACGTTTTGTTTTACGGCGTTATTTTTTACGGCGCGCGCCGATGGATACACGTCGGGCCGCTGACCCTCCAGGTTTCCGAATTTGCCAGGCTGGCCTTGATCGTCGCCTTGGCCAAATATTTCGAAACCGGAAGGAATGCGGGGAAGTACCACCTCAAGGACCTGCTCGTCCCCGCGATCATGACCGTCGTCGTCGTATTGTTGATCGCCGTCCAGCCCGACCTGGGGACGGGCATGATGACCGCCTTTATCTTTCTGGCGTTCGTTTTCGCGGTGGAGCTGGAAAACCGCACTCTCATACGGCTATGCCTGTCGGGAGTCATGGTCGCTCCGGCGCTCTGGTTTTTTTTAAGGGACTACCAAAAAAACCGGGTGCTGACCCTGTTCAACCCGGAAATGGACCCGTTGGGGGCGGGGTACCACGCGATCCAGTCGAAAATCGCCATCGGTTCCGGCGGTTTTTGGGGCAAGGGCCTGTTTGCCGGGACCCAGAGCCGGCTCAACTTCCTTCCGGAAAAACACACGGACTTCATTTTTTCCGTGTTCGCGGAGGAATGGGGTTTCCTGGGCGTCATCGTCCTGCTGACGCTGTATCTCGTCATCATCCTCAAGGGATTGAACATCGCCTACCGCGCCTCGGACCGGTTCGGGCTGTTCCTGGCCCTGGGGATCGTGAGTTCCATCTCCTGCTATGCCATTTACAACATCGCGATGGCGATCGGCATCATGCCGATCACCGGGATCCCGTTGCCCTTCCTGAGCTACGGCGGGTCGGCGCTGATCACCAACTTTTTCGCCGTCGGCCTGCTCCTCAACATCGAGATGCGAAGGACCGTCCGCTGACCTTCCGCCCGCTCATTTCCCGGTTTTTTAAAGCTCCGGGCGTGTTATAATTTCACTTTCGATCGAGCAAACGCTTTTCCCCCTTTAGTACATTCGCGGATCGACGAAATTCCATAGCGTTCATTTTTTGCGCGAAAGCCGGTTCCTCATGCCTTCCGAGATCATCATCAATTCCAATCCCAGGGAAATACGGGTGGCGTTGGTGGAGAACAACCAGTTGGTCGAGATGTTCATCGAGCACAAGACCCACAGGGGGATTGTCGGCAACGTGTACAAGGGCGTGGTGACCAAGATCCTTCCGGGCATGCAGGTGGCGTTTGTCGACATCGGCCTGGAAAAAGCCGGGTTCCTGTACGTGGGCGACATCGATGTCGTCGATATGCTGGAGTTGGACGGGGAGGCGGAAAAGAAACTCGCGATCAACGAGGAGATCGAGGCGGACATCCAGGAAAAACCGCTCCGCGGCCCGTCCCATTCCATACCCATCCAGGACATCCTCAGGGAAGGGCAGGAGATCATGGTGCAGGTCGCCAAAAACCCGTTGGGCACGAAGGGCGCCCGGATCGCCTCCTACATCTCGCTTCCCGGCCGCTACCTGGTCTACATGCCGACGGCCAACCAGATCAGCGTTTCCCGCAGGATCGAGGACGAACGCGAAAAGGACCGGCTCAAAAACCTGGTCGGCGAAATCCCCAAACCCAACGGCGGGTACATCGTCCGCACGGCGGGCATGGGCAGGGAAAGGCCGGATTTCGAGTCCGACATCAATTTTCTGGACCGCCTGTGGAACAACCTGAAATGCAAGTCCGAGTCCGTCGGCGCGCCTTCCTTGTTGTACGAGGACCTGAACCTCATTTTCCGCTCCATCCGCGACCTGTTTAACGACGACGTGGAGCGCCTCGTGATCGACTCCAAGACCGACTACGATCTCTGTAGGGAATTCTGCTCCACCTATCTCCCGCACCTCGGCGACAAGATTGAGTTGTACGAGGAAAACCTGCCAATCTTCGATTATTACGGCATCGAGATCGAGATCAACCGCGCCCTGGACCGGAAGGTCTGGCTGAAATCGGGGGGCTACATCTCCATCGACCAGACCGAGGCCCTCGTCGCCATTGACGTGAATACCGGGAAATTCGTGGGCCACACCGACCCGGAGGAAACCATCCTCAAAACCAACCTGGAGGCGGTCAAGGAAATCGTCTATCAGCTCCGCCTGCGCAACATCGGCGGCCTGATCATCGTGGACTTCATCGACATGACCAAGGA
>JACQQK010000105.1 GCA_016207065.1 Nitrospinota bacterium | reverse complement strand
GTCATGCCCTGAAACCAGGTCCCGCGGACTTGTGGAAAACGCTCCGCGTTTTCGCACAGGATCCGCGGGACCTGCTACCACAACTACAACAAAATTTGCTTGTTTCCAAGATACAAGGGGGATAGGGGGATTTGAAGTCCCCCGCGGTGAGGGCGGGAATCCCCTCGCCCCCCTTGAAGGGGGAGGTCAGGTGGGGGTGAAAAGCCGGGCAACCGCCCGGAGGCAACACAGCGATGACACCGGGGACGCCCCCGGTGGGCAATAAGGCTCGGCTCCGATGGCGAATGGGAGTCATCGGGGGCAATCCGGGCTTGGCCATCCCGCTCCGGGGCGTTCCCCGGTCAAGGGAGGGGAGTAATTCGAGGGTCGAGCCAAAGGGTTCGTTTTGTTATAGACTCTAGGGGAGGGTAAACGCTCGCAATGCATCGAGTCCTGATCGTCGACGACGAAACGGCATTTCTGGATCTCCTGAGAGATATTCTGGCCGCCGAAGGTTATGACGTCATTTCCGCCGAAAACGGGAAAGAGGCCATCGAGAAATTAAAGGCCCATTCCCCCATCGCCGTCACGCTTGCCGACCATAAGATGCCGGTCATGAAGGGCGCCGAATATTTGAAGATCGCCAGGGAAATCTCGCCCAACACCACGCGGATCATGATGACGGCCTTTCGCGATTCGGAAATGATGCAGGAGGCCATCAACAAGGGCGAGGTGTTCCGGTTTTTGACCAAACCCATCGACGTCGAGGAAGTCGTCAATGTCACGCGCCTGGGAGTCGAGCGCTACGAGGCCATCGCCCAGCGCGCCGAAAAAGAAGTGGAAAAGGACGACATGATCCGCAAGCTGTACCGCGGAGTCCAGCAGAGTCCCGCCTCGGTCGTGATCGCCGACCGGGAGGGAAACATCGAATACGTCAATCCCAAGTTCACCAAGCTGACCGGTTACGCGCTGGAGGAAGTCAAGGGCCGGAACCCGCAAATCCTCAAGTCCGACGACCGAAGCCCCGAGGAATACCGGAACTTGTGGGAAACCATCCGTTCGGGACAGGACTGGCAGGGCGAATTCCATAACCGGAAAAAGAACGGCGAGCCGTATTGGGAATACGCCACGATTTCCCCCATCAAGAACGCGCAAGGAGAGATCACCCACTTCATCGCCGTCGAGGAGGACATCACCGGGCTCAAGAAGACGGAGGAGGAACTGCGAAGGGCCAAGGAGGCGGCGGAGGCGGCGACCCGCGCGAAAAGCGTTTTCCTGGCCCAGATGAGCCACGAGTTGCGCACCCCCATGAACGCCATCCTGGGGTACAGCGAACTTCTGGAGGAGGAGGCGGCGGAAAAGGGCGTCGAGGATTTCATCCCCGATCTTCAGAAGATCCAGTCGGCGGGAAAGCATTTGCTGGGATTGATCAATAACATTCTGGACCTGTCCAAGATCGAGTCCGGAAAGATGGACATCCATTCCGAGACGGTCGAACTGGAGGAGTTGGTCCGCGAGGCGGCAAGCGTCGTCAAACCGCTGGCGGAGAAGAACTCCAACCGGTTGGAAATTCATGCGAGCCAGGACCTTGGGACCATCGAAACCGACTCCACCAAACTCCTGCAAATTCTTTTGAACCTGATCGGGAACGCCTGCAAGTTCACCGAGAAAGGGACCGTTACCCTGCGCGTCGACCGCGACATCCAGGACGGCAGGGACTGGTTCGTTTTCAAAGTCACGGACACGGGCATTGGCATGACTCCGGAGCAAATGTCCAAGGTTTTCCAGGAATTCGTCCAGGCCGATCCCTCGACCCACCGGAGGTTCGGCGGCACCGGGCTGGGGCTGGCGATCAGTAGGCTCTATTGCCGCTTGATGGGCGGAGACATCGAGGCCGAAAGCGAATCAGGCAAGGGTTCCACGTTTACCGCCCGCCTCCCTAAAAACATAAAAAAACCTTCGTCTCACGTCTGAGACAAGGATTTCAGCCGCGCTCCCGGGGCGCGTTTCCCTGGGGATTTGGTTGAAACGAAGGTCTTTGTAAAATCCCTCCGATCCCTATTCAAAAATTCCGCAACTTTCCTGGAATAAAACCGGAGGGCGCATACTCTTTACAATGTTGAGCTTGGTGTCCCTCCCTTCCAAGTCATGAGATTTTTCAGGCTATTTACATAAACAGTATCAATAAATACAAAGCGTTGCGTACACTCAACCGCCCGCGCGCAGGAAAAAGGACGATGCGTTATAGGATTATTTCTTATGCGGGCGGATATCGAGGCTTTTTTGAAAATTTCTTAAAGCGGTCCGGACTTCAAATAAAGGGCATCTCTAAAAATTGCTTTTTCTCGAATCGAACCGTTCCCGAAAAGGTGTAGTTGTCCAATTTATTGGGCTTTTGGAGCGCCTGATGAATCTGGCAACTACAATTTTTAGAGATGCCCTAAAGTAGTTTTGCTTGCGAGGCTTGGCGTGGGGACGGTCAACGTTTAATGGGAGAATGAGGCGATGAGCGATTTATCGATCAAACACAAGGTATACGGCGGATTTGTCGCGTTGTTGCTGGCGATAGCGGCTTCCGGCTGGGTTATTTTTCATTCCCTCAACAAAGCCGGCAAGGACGCGACCATCACCAACGCCCTGGGCAGACAACGCATGTTGACCCAGGCGATGGGTAAGTCCGCCTTGGGATACGCCATGGCCAAAAGCCGGATCAAGACCTTGGAGAAGCAGACCCAATCCCTGGACCGGTACATCACCCAGATGCGCGGGATTTACACCGGGACCGTGATCGGCGCGGCGAAGAAGACCAACCTGGCGATCAGCAGTTTCCCCGAAAAGGAGACCCATCCGGCCATCCCTTTCCCCGCGACGTTCACGCGGATGGTCAACGAAAAGTTTGGCGAGGGGCGGGACCTCAAGATCGACATCGTCGCCGAATCGCCGGTGAACCCCGCGCAGAACCTCAAAACCGATCTGGACCGGGAAGCCAACGTCTTCTTGAAGACGAATCCCGACAAGATCTTCACCAAGACCTTCGAGGAGAGCGGGAAACTTTACATTTCGTTTTACACGACGGACAAGGCCACCGTCCAGGCGTGCGCCGACTGTCACTCCGCCACGTTGAGCAAGGCGTTTAACGTCGGCGATATTCTGGGCATCCGGAATTACCGCGTCCTTTACACCGCCGACGTCGCCATCGGGCGGTCCGAGCTCACGGCCGGCCTGGACGAATACGAAACCGCGAAAAAAGTCTTCGGCCAGACCCTCTCAGCCGCCAAGTCCGGCGGCCAATACCCGCTTGACCTGGCGATGACGAAATTCAACACGATCCCTCCCATCGAAGACCCGCAAATCCAACAGAAGCTCGCCGAGACGGAGAAGGAATTCTCCGAGGTCGAAAGCTCCGTTACCGCCCTGCTCAACGCGGAAGTGAATTCGGATCCCTACCGTCTGGCGCAACAAAAAATCCTGACCGGCACGAACGAACTGCGGCGGTTGAGCGACGAGACCGTGGACCTCTACGACGCGATCGCCGGCAAAAACCAGGAGAACATCCGGTCCGCCGTGGCGCTCAGCAGTATCATAAGCCTGCTCATCCTGATCGGCATAGCGTCCTACCTGACCAAGGTCGTGATCCGGCCCATACAGAGAATATCCGGGGTATTGGAGGAGACGGCGTTCGGCAACCTGGACCAGGAGAAACTACCCGTCCTGTCGGGCGACGAGGTCGGCGTCCTCAGCAGGTCCTGCAACCAACTGGTCGAGGGTCTGCGGCGGTTTATCCGCGGTTCCGAGGATATCCTTGCCGGAAAGGACGGGAACCCCGTCTCCGACTTGGACGGCGAATTCAAGCGCTCGCTGGACCGGATGTTGAGGCAGGCCCTGGAAAAAAGGGAAACGGACGTCAAAATGACCCAGACCCTGGGGGTGGTGGAAAACATTCCCATAAACATCATGTATGCGAACAAGGACCTGGAGATGGTCTATATCAATTCCAGCGGCATCAAGATCCTCAAATCGTTGCAACGGCACCTTCCCTTCAGAGTCGATAAAGCGGAGGACCTGATCGGCAAGTCGATCGATATGTTCCACAAGGACCCGCAGACAGTGCGAAAAATCGTCTCCGACCCGCGGAACCTCCCCCACCATGCCCAGATCCAGATCGGCCCGGAAATCCTCGAACTGACGGTGAGCGCCATCCACGACGACCGGCAAAATTACCTGGGTCCGGTGGTCACCTGGCAGGTGGTCACCGAAAGGGTCGCCATGGAGAAAAAGGCGCTGGAACTCGCGGAGCGGGAAACCCTGCAAGCCAACGACATGAAGATCAAGGTCAACGACATCCTGGACGCGATCAATTCCGCGGGCGCGGGCGATTTGACGGCGACGGTGTCGGTATCGGGCAAGGACACCATCGGGAAAATGGGAGAAGGTTTTCAGAAGTTTCTCTCCAACTTGCGCGCGGACATTTCGGGAATTGCCGGGACCGCCCAGACTCTTTCCCAGGCCTCCAGTCAAATGATCGCCGTCAGCCGGGAAATGTCCGGAAACGTCGAGGAGACCTCGGCCCAGGCCGGCGCGGTATCGGCGGCCTCGGAGCAGGTGAGCAGGAACGTCGATACGGTGGCGACGGGGTCGGAGGAGATGAACGCCAGCATCCGGGAAATTTCCAAGAACGCCAACGAGGCGGCGAAAGTGGCCGCCCAGGCCGTGAAGGTCGCGGAAACGACCAATCGCACCGTGTCCAAACTCGGGGAAAGTAGCGCCGAAATCGGCGAAGTCATCAAGGTCATCACCGGCATCGCCGAACAGACCAACCTCCTCGCGCTCAACGCGACGATCGAGGCGGCGCGGGCCGGGGAAGCGGGAAAAGGGTTCGCCGTGGTGGCCAACGAGGTCAAGGAACTGGCCAAGGAAACCGGCAAGGCCACCGAGGAGATCAGCCAGAAAATCCAAGCGATCCAGGAGGACACCCGAAGCGCGGTGACCGCCATCAACGAAATCGGCAAGGTGATCAACCAGGTCAACGATATCTCGAACACCATCGCCAGCGCCGTGGAGGAGCAGAGCGCGACG
The DNA here is from genome assembly GCA_016207065.1 of Nitrospinota bacterium. GTDB lineage: Bacteria > Nitrospinota > Nitrospinia > Nitrospinales > JACRGP01 > JACRGP01. The sequence continues at coordinate 6,552 of JACQQK010000105.1, read as the reverse complement.
ACCGCGGAGATCGGCAGAAACGTCAACCAGGCGGCCAAGGGGAGCGAGGAAATCGCCAACAACATCGCCGCCGTCGCCAATGCCGCCCGGGGAGCGATGGACGGCGTCAACCAGGTCAAGGAATCCGCAAGCCGGCTTGCGGACGTGGCCTCGACCCTGCAAAAGCTGGTGGAAAAATTCAATTACAAGGACACAACGAAAGCGTTGATGACATGGGACGACAGTTACAACACGGGAATCCTGGAGTTCGACCAGCAACACAAGATCCTCTTTGGCCTGATCAACAAGCTCCACAAGGGCATGGTCGAAGGCAAGGCGGGCGCAACGGTCGAAAACGTCCTGACGATCCTCGTCGAATACACCCAGACCCACTTCGCCAACGAGGAAAGGCTGTTTAAAATACACGGATATCCCGAAACCGCCGACCATATCGAAAAGCATCAAAAGCTGATTTCGCAGGTCTCGGATTTTTACAACTCGTATAAAAAAGGCGGGGCCAAGATCGACCAGGGACTGATGGATTTCCTGAAAGACTGGTTGAACAACCACATCAGGGGCGTGGACAAAAAATACGCGCCATTTCTCATTGCCCAAGGGGTCGAGACGTACGCGCAGGATAAAGTCACGGCCTCAGGCCGTTAATCGATGGGTTGCGTCTAACAGGCGCTGAAAAACTATTCTATCCGCTTTTGCCGTCCTTCCCGTGAAAACAGGGAATCCAGTATGTTCAAGAGCTTTCTGGATGCCCGCTTTCGCGGGCATGACGATTTTAGGGCTCGAAAGGGACTTTTTCAGCTATGGATGGAGGACTTTATCCAGGCGTCCGAGAAGGGTCTCCTTGGGGAGCAGGGAGAAAATCCTGGCCAGCTCGGGGCCGTGGGCGCAACCCGTGAGGGCGACGCGGATGGGCATGAACAACGCTTTGCCGGACACGCGCAGTTGGCTTTTGACGGATTTCACGGCCTCCGAGAACGTCTGTTCGGAAATGGCGGGGACCCGCTCCAACTCCCGCCGGAACGCCTCGACCACCCGCAACCCGGTCTCCGATCGCGTCTCCGGCGCGCTCGCCTCCTCGATCGGCGGGGCCGGCGTCAGGAAGATTGGGAGATAGGTTTTTATCTCGGCCAGGGTCTCCACGTTGTCTCGGATGCAGGTCAGGACCGACGTCAACCACGCCCGCTCGTAATCCTCGGCGCGGAACCCGGCGGCCTCCACAAACGGCAATGAAAGTTCCAGCAGGCGTCCGGGTCCGAGCCGCCGCAAATGTTGCGCGTTCAACCAGCGTAATTTCGCGATGTCGTACATGGCGGAGCTTTTGGAACAGCGCTCCGGGGAGAATTTTCCGATCAACTCCTCCCGGGTCATGAACTCCCCCCCGTCTTCCGGAGACCAGCCCAAAAGGGCAAGGTGGTTCACGACGGCGTCCGCCAGAAACCCTTCCTCCCGGAGATGCCGCAGGGAAGAGCTTTTTTCCCTCTTCTTCAGCTTGGTCCTGTCCTGGTCCACGATGATCGACAGGTGCGCGTACCGGGGGAGATCGAAACCCAGCGCCCGCAGGACCAGGATCTGGCGCGGCGTGTTGGACAGATGGTCCTCGCCGCGGAAAACATGGTTGATCCTCATGAGCGCGTCGTCCACCGCCGCGGAAAAATTATACGCCGCCATGCCGTCCGACCGGAGGATGATGAAGTCGCCGATCAGCTCGCAGTTGAACGTCACGTTTCCCCGCACGAGGTCGTCGAAGGAAAGTTCCTTTTGCTCGATTTTGAAGCGCGTGGCGGGCCGGCGTCCCTCGGCAGTCAGGCGGCGGCGCTCCTCCTCGGAGAGGTTTCTGCACCGGCCGTCGTAGCGGGGTTGCGCGCCTTTTTTAATGAATAATTTTTTTTTCTCCTCGAGTTCTTCCTCGGTGCAGAAACAAGGGTAGGCCTTTCCCTCCCGCAAGAGCCGGTCCGCGTATTCCTGATAGACGGCTTTGCGCTGGGATTGTTTGTATGGGGCGTAAGGGCCTCCCGTTACGGGGCCTTCGTCGCAATTCAACCCAAGCCAGTCCAGGTCTTCGAGTATGGACCGCTCGGACTCGGCGCTGGAGCGTTCGAGGTCGGTGTCCTCGATGCGGAGGACGAACGACCCGCCGCGGCGCCGGGCATACAGCCAGTTGAAGATCGCCGTGCGCGCGTTGCCGACGTGAAGTTCGCCCGTAGGGCTGGGAGCGAAACGAACTCTGACTGGGGACATGGAGGGTATGGGTTTTCCCGGTTTACGAATCGATTGTTTCGAGCAGAACGACGGCGTAGGCGGCGATGCCTTCCTCGCGCCCGGCAAACCCCAGGCGCTCCGTGGTCGTGGCCTTGACGTTCACGCGGTCGACGTCGATGTCCAGCGCGGCGGCGACGTTTTTTCTCATCTGTTCCATGAACGGGGCCAGCTTCGGTTTCTGCGCCACGATGATGGAGTCGGCGTTGGCGATGCGGAACCGGCGCTGGGCGCAGACCTGACCGACTTTTTTCAAGAGGACCATGCTGGAGACGTTTTTCCATTGCGGGTCGGTATCCGGAAAGTAGTGGCCGATGTCGCCCGCGCCGCACGCGCCGAGAATGGCGTCGCACAGGGCGTGCGAAAGCGCGTCGGCGTCCGAATGCCCGTCCAGCCCGGTCGAATGGGGGATATCCACCCCGCCCAGGACCAGTTTTCTGCCCTGGACCAGCCGATGTACGTCGTAACCGTTGCCGATTCTTAACATGGTTTTCCCAATGTTTTGTTCCCCCTTGCAAAGGGGGTTAGGGGGATTCGTCTCATCGCCGCGAACGGGAATCTCAAATCTCCCCGGCCCGGCTCCCCGCCTGCGCGGGGACAGGCTTTACGGGGGGGAATTCCATTCTTTTGCCCGCGCGATATCCGGGACAGCGTCCGAATCCGTCGAAAAAAAAATCGCGCCGAAACGCGAGTTCATGGTCCGCAATATTTATCAAGAACGTCTGACAAAGCAAACCGGTTCGAAACTCAAACCATCCCCTCCCTGGGGATCAGCGGGCGACGGCGATCAGTTTCCTGGCTTCCTCCCGCGCCCACCGGTCCGCCGACAGGACGTCATCGAGTTCCCTGACCGGCGCGGGGTCGTGGTTGTTCATGGCCGCGCGGATGATTTCGGACATGTCCTTGAACGGGATCTGCCGGTCGAGGAACGCCTGGACGGCGATTTCGTTCGCCGCGTTGAGGACGGCGGGCATGGTTTGGCCGATGTCCATGGCGTCATGCGCCAATTGCAGGCAAGGAAATTTCTCGAAATCCGGCGGCTCGAACGTCAGGGTGGCCACGGCGGACAAATCGAGCGACGGCAGGTCGGTCCTCAGCCGGTCGGGATAGGACAGGGCGTAGGCGATCGGAATCCGCATGTCGGGGATCCCCAACTGCGCGATGACGGAGGTGTCGACGAACTCGATCATCGAATGGATCACGCTCTGGGCGTGTACGACGATCTCCACGCGCGTCTCTCTCCCGAACAACCATTTGGCCTCGATGTATTCCAGCCCCTTGTTCATCATGGTGGCGGAATCGATGGTGATCTTGTTTCCCATTTTCCAGTTGGGATGGTTCAGGGCGTCTTCCACGGAGACGTTTTCCATCTGCTCGCGGGTGTGGCGGCGGAACGGCCCGCCGGAGCCCGTCAGGATGATCCTTTTGACCCGGTCCCGCTTCTCGCCGTTCAGGGCCTGGAAAATGGCGCTGTGTTCGCTGTCGATGGGGATGATGCGGGCCTTGCCCTCGGCCTCTTTCAGTACCAGCTCGCCGGCGACCACCAAGGCCTCCTTGTTGGCCAGGGCCAGGTCCTTGCCCGCCTTGAGGGCGGCCAGGGTGGGGACAAGACCGGCGCTTCCCACCATGCTGGAAACGACCGTATGGGTCTCCGGGGCGGCGGCTACTCGCGCGGAGCCCGCCTCGCCGGACAGGATCTCCACGTCCTCGCCGGCCGTCATCTTTTTCAGGAGGCCGAGTTTCGAGGCGTCGTAAAGGGAAGCGACCTTCGGCTTGAATTTTTTGATTTGCGCGGCAAACAGCTCGACGTTGCTTCCGGCGGCAAGACCCCATACCGTGAAGCGTTCCGGGTTCCTCTCGATCACGTCGAGGGTGTTGATGCCTATGGAACCGGTCGACCCCAATATGGAAATGTTCTTCATCATCCCTCGGACGGTATCTTTTGGGGAAAAGCGCGTTCGGTATTAAACGATCCATCGCAGGTAGAAATAAAACGCCGGGCCGGCGAACATCAAGCTGTCCATGCGGTCGAGGATTCCCCCGTGTCCGGGGATCAGACTGCCGGAATCCTTGACGCCCGCGCTCCGCTTCAGGACCGATTCGGCCAGATCGCCGAATTGTCCGATGATACCGCAAATGGCCGCCACAATCAAACAATGGATTAGGGGGACATGGCCCAAAAACCACAGGTGGGCCGCCGTCCCTCCCAGCAGGTTTCCCACGACCCCCGCCGCCGCGCCCTCGACGGTTTTCTTGGGGCTGACGCTGGGCGCCAGGGGGGTCTTGCCGAAACTTCTTCCCGCATAGTAGGCGGCCGTGTCGCCCATCCAGATGACGACGCACAAGAAAAAGATGAGGAACCGTCCCTCCTCCATGTTGCGGATCGGCAGGAATATGCCCAACAGGCCGCCCACGTAGAACACGCCCAGCAGGGTATAGGCGATTTGCGGGACGGCGTCCCGGAGGTCCTTTTTGCCCAGGAACCACGCCGCGAAAATGGGGAGGAGCGCCAGGGCCGTCCATTCCAGGACATAACGGCCATCGAGTTGGTAACAGAGCGCGAGGAGCAGGCTGAGCGCCAGGCCGAGGACGGGATACCCGCCGACGCCCATCTTGGAGATCATGGAAAAATATTCGCGGGAGCCGATCGCGACGACGGCGGCAACCAGGAGGAAAAAAATCCACGGGGGGCTGAAATAGACGGCCGCGACAACCGCGGGGACCAGAACTATTCCGCTTAGAACGCGCTCCAAAAGGGGGTCCTCTCAGGTATTCCGGCAGTGGGATGGGAGCCCTCCGCCTTCGCGGAGGGGATCAGGCGATCTGCTCCTTGATGAGGCCGAACCTTCTCTCCCGTTTCTGGAAATCGACGATCGCCTTCAGCAAGTCGTCCTCGGAAAAATCGGGCCACAACACGTCGGTGTAGTGAAGCTCGGTATACGCGATCTGGTAAAGGAGGAAATTGCTGATCCTCTTTTCCCCGCTCGTGCGGATCAACAGATCGACGTCCGGCAGGTCGCGGGTGTAGAGAAAACTCTCGAAGACGGGGAAATCGACGTCCTCGATTTTCAGGGAACCGTCGCGGATTTTCGCGGCCATTTTTCTCGCCGCGTCCAGGATCTCCTGCCGCCCGCCGTAGCTCAAGGCCAGGGTCAGGACCAAACCGGTATTGCGCCGGGTGGATTCCTGGGCGCTCTTGACGAGCTTGACGATGTCGGACGGCAGTTCCTCGATACGCCCGATGGCGTTGAAGCGGATGTTCTCCCGGTCCATCCGTTCCAATTCCTGGCGCAGGTATTGGTCGAGGATCTTCATGAGCGCGGAGACTTCCGCCCTGGGCCGGTTCCAGTTTTCGTCGGAAAAGGAGTAGAGGGTCAGCGCCTCGATCTTGAGCTTGGCGCACAGGGAGACGATCCGGTCGACGGCCTTGACGCCCTGCCGGTGGCCCTCGACGCGGGGGAGAAAATGCCCCTTGGCCCATCGCCCGTTTCCGTCCATGATGATGGCGATGTGCCGGGGCAGTCTCGAGTAGTCTATTTGTTCCTGCAATGTCATGTCGTCCAATGACGTTTCTCGCCGGGCCAACCGGGGACGCCCCCGGGGGCTCATCCGCCCCGCGCTGGCGCCGGGGCGGTAATGAAGCCAGCGTCACGCTGGAGGGCGTGGGGACTTCATTTTGTTAGACGCTCCTGGAAAAACAGGGATCGAAGGGAAACCGCGCGGGTCATCGACCATTGAAAACCCGTATATGAAGATATTACAGGACAAAAATCAAACTTCCAAGAGGTCTTTTTCCTTGGATTGGGCGATCTTGTCGACCTCGGCGATGCTTTGGTCGGTCGTCTTTTGAATCCTGTCCTGGAGCCGTTTGTGGTCGTCCTGGGATATGGCATGGTTTTTTTCCTGGGCCTTGACTTTTTCGTTGGCTTCGCGCCGGACGTTGCGGATCGCCACCCGGCATTCCTCCGCGAGCTTTTTGACGGTCTTGACCATCTGCTGGCGGCGCTCGGTGGTGAGCGGCGGAATGTTCAAACGGACGACCTTGCCGTCGTTCGAGGGGGACAGGCCCAGGTCGGACGCCTGGATGGCTTTTTCGATGATCTTGATGACGGAATGGTCCCAAGGCTGGATGGCGATGGTGTGGCTGTCGGGGGTGCCGAGGGTGGCCACCTGGTTCAAGGGCGTCGGGTTTCCGTAATAATCCACCTTGATCCCCTCGAGGAGGGAAAGGGAGGCGCGCCCCGTGCGCACCTTGCCCAGTTCCAGGTGCAGGTGGTCGAGGGAATGCTTCATCTTTTT
>JACQQK010000010.1 GCA_016207065.1 Nitrospinota bacterium | reverse complement strand
CGACGCCTCCGACGGAAAGTGGCGGGTCTACGACGTGGTCCTCGACGGCGTCAGCATGCGCAACAACCTCAAGAGCCAGTTTTATAAAGTGATCGAGCAGAACAACTTCGCGGAACTGGTGCGCAGGATGAAGGACAAACTCGACAAGGCCTCGAGTTGATCGCGGGAACGCCGCGGCCCCGGAACGCAGGCCGGGGAAGCCCCCGGGGGCAACTGGCCTGGCCCCGACTGCCCGCGATGGTCGCCATTCGCGATTGGGGCCAAGCCCGTTGGATCCAGCGGCACGCTGGCCGGGTCAGGGCCCGAGCTGGCGTATGGCCTCGTAAACCACGACGCTCGCGACATTGGCCAGGTTGAGGGAGCGGACGCGCGCGTCGTATTGCGGGACGCGAAAGACGCGGCCGGCGTTTTCCTCGAGAAGTCCGTCCGGGAATCCCTTGACCTCGTTTCCGAAAAACAGGTAACTGCCTTTTTCGAACCGGCAGTCGAAAAGGGACCGCGTCCCCTTGGTTGAAAAGAAAAATTTCGGCGCATGGGCGGGGACGGATTCCAGGAAGGCCCGCAGGTCCTTGTGGCGGAACACCGTAACGTGTTCCCAATAGTCCAGCCCGGCGCGTCTTAAATGATAGTCGTTGATTTCGAAACCCAGGGGCTCCACCAAGTGCAACGCGGTCCCGGTGGCCAGGCAAATCCTTCCGACCGACCCTGTGTTGTGAGGGATCCGGGGCTCCACGAGAACGACGTTAAGGTTGTGCGGCATGGGCGTCGGCATTAAAAGCGTCTGATAAAACGAACCGATGGTCTCCGCCATCGAATTATTCCCTCCCTCGACCGGGCAAGCGCCCGGAGGCGATGCGGCGATGACGCTGACGCGATCGCCGAAACGCAATTTCCGCCTCGGCGCCAGCGCGAGGCGGCGTTGGATCCAACGGCACGTTGGGGGCTGGGGGAGGGTGAAACCGGCTTTTCACCCCCACCTGCCCTCCCCCTCAAGGGGGAGGAAGTTAGAAGAGAGCTTGATTTTGTAAGGAGCTCCAAAAACGGTTTCAGCGAAAGCGAAACTCTCCCAGTCGATAGTCCTTTTTTTTCTCCTTCCGGGCTTGCAGGTCTTCGTACTTCTTGAGCCACTCGGGCATCCTGTCCTTGTCCTTTCCCGTTTTTTCGGCGATCGCCGCCAGGTTGTAGTAGGCCGGGGCGTAATCGGGGTCCGCTTTCAGCGCCCTTTCCAAATAAGGCCTGGCCCGCGAATAATGTCCCCGGTCGATGAGGAGCGCGCCCAGGTTGCCCAACGCCAGGACGTTGTCCGGGTCCGCGTTTATTGCCCGGCGATAATAATGGACGGCGCAATCGGTTTTTTCCGCGACCCAGCACTGATACCCGGATTCAAACTGCGCCCCGGACCAACGCGGGTACAGGTCCGCCGCGCGCTTCCAGACGGCCCCGCTACTGGCGTAGTCGTAGGAATATTTGATCGTCCAGTGGGAAAACAGCAAGCCGGCGATTCCCAGGACGAGCAGGCCGCGTTTCGCATCGGAGCGGAACCATCGACTGCCGAGGACCGCCGTCGTTAAAAACAAGACGACCGCCAGCGACGGCAGGTAGAGATACCGGTCCTGGCGAAGCGTGGCCAGGGGCACGATATTGGAAACGGGCAGGAGCCAGAGAAAAAACCACCCCGCGGCAAAAGCCAACAGGGGACGGGCCCGAAAACGGGTTACCGCCAGAACGCCCGCCCAGGGAACGGCGATATACGCCATCCAGGATTGCCATTCCCAAAGGACAGGCCGGGGATAATAGTAATGGGGCGAAAGCGAGAACGGAAAAATCAGCGACCAGAAATAGTCCCAGTAGACGCGCGCCATGAACGGAAGGGCGGTCGCCGGACTTCCCCCGGCGTATTCCTTGATCGCGCCGACCCCGCTCTGCGTGTAGACGACGCCGGCGCCCGCGAGAAGCGCCGCGCCAAAGTATGGGGCCTTCTCCATGAGGCGGACCCCGCGCTTCAAAACGCAGAGGTCGAGGAGAATGAGGGCCGGCGGCAGGACCGTAGCCACCGGCTTGCTCAACAAGGCCATGACGAAGGCGAAAAAGGAAACGGTCAGGTTCGCCGGTTTCGGGGAGCGCCCACGGGCATGAAGGAGATAAAAGATCAGGGAGAGGAATATGAAAAATCCCGAGAGCAGGTTTTTCCTTTCCGAAATCCAGGCAACCGATTCGGCGTGCACGGGATGGACCGCGTAAATGGCGGCGGTCCCCAGGGCGGCCGGCAACGAGACGCCCGCCAGCAGAAGGACGGTCAGCGCCAGGAAGGAATTGGCCGCGTGGAGGACGACCTGCGTCAGGTGGTATCCGAAAGGGTCGTATTTCCAGAACGTGTAGTCCGCGGAATAAGAGGTCAGCGTCGCGGGAAGGTAGGAATCGAAATGGACATGCGTGAAAATGGCAAGGAGATTCTCCAGGGACAGGTCGCGGAGATAGGGGTTTCTAAAAATGTAGGCCTGGTCGTCGGTATTGACCAGGAACCCGAAAAACACGGTGTGCCCGTATACCAGGAAAACCAGCAGGGTCAGCCCGGCCGCCGCCGGCGCCAAAATTTTCAGGGAACAGGCCGCTTCATCCTTCGTTTCAGGGTCCATAATTCAGGGCGTCAGGGAAGACGGCTCCGCTTGGGCCGGGAGCGTTTTTTGCGTGAAGGAGAGAGCGCATGGATGAAAGAAAATGGGTTGTCCCTGTCCGGTCAAGGGAAGACGCGAACTCGCCGGGAATTGCCGCAAACCAGCCTTGATTTTTGCCTTTGATTTTACACGAAGGATAACTATAATGAAACCTCATGTCATTCGGCTAAAACCGCATAATTTAGCGCCTTCGGACAAAGCGTCGTATTTTGTCCGCCAAAGTATTCTTCACAAAAATAATAAGGCATCATAGCGTGAGTGTTGCGTTCCATGAATGAGAAGTTGAACAATCAAAGGCAGAATTTCCGCGTAGCGGCGTTGCTCCCCCTGGAGGTCCACAAGGTCCCGAAGCATATGGCGGGCGATCTGAGTTGCGAGCTTTTGGAGGCGCTGGAACCCGCGGAATCGGGCCCCATGCCCGTTACCAGCGGTAGCGACGAGATCGTTCAATGGATGAACGCGTTAAGCCAGAAACTGGACAAAATCATCGCCCTGTTGCAAACCGAACGGACTTTTTCCGAAGCCTCCGCGCTGAGAAAATGCCAGGTGAGCATCAGCACCTCGGGCATGTCCTTCGAGACGCGGGAGCCTTATAATACACAGGACATTCTGGGCATCAAAACCATGTTGACGATTCAAAACCATCCTGTTCCAATGCAGTTATATGGGCAGGTGGTCTATGCGGACAGGGTCGGCGACAGGAACAAAGTCGCCGTCAACTTTATCGGCCTTGGCGAGGACCTGCAAAACAGGATCGCCCATTTCGTTCTCCAAAGAGAACAGGAAATGTTGGGTTAGGGATCGGGACTAATTATGTTGATCGCGATTGGAGCTGTCATCGTTATCGGGTCCGTAATCGGGGGGTTCCTCTGGGAAAAGGGGAACCTGTATTTGCTTTATCAACCGGCGGAGCTTCTCATCATTGGCGGGTCAGGGATCGGGGCCTTTATTATCGGCTCCTCCACCGAGACGATCAAAAGCGTCGTCCATGGGCTGAAGTCCGTCATGGTTTCCAAACCCTATGTACGGAAGGATTATCTGGAGGCCTTGAAAGTCCTGAACGGGGTATTCGCGAAAATCAGGAAAGACGGCCTCATTTCGCTGGAAAGCCATCTGAACGCCCCCAAGAAAAGCGATTTGTTCAAGAAGCATCCGGAATTTTTAAAGAACGAACATGCCCTGAACTTGTTGACCGACACCCTGCGGAGCATGACGACCATCAAATTGACCAGCCACCAGTTGGATGCCTTGTTGGAGACCGAAATCGAAACCTATCACGAGGAACTCATGGTGTCGTCGAAGGGCGTGGCGAACATGGCCGACTCCTTTCCGGGCCTGGGGATCGTGGCCGCCGTCCTGGGCGTCGTGGTCACCATGACAAAGATCACCGAACCGGCCGAGGTGTTGGGCCACAGCATCGGCGCGGCCCTGGTCGGAACGTTCCTGGGGATTTTGCTGTGTTACGGGTTCATGGGCCCCATCGCCCGAAGACTGGAAGGCATCGCCGACCAGGAAAAAGAATATCTGGTCGTGTTGAAGACCGTGATCGTGGCGTTCGTCAGCGGTTTGCATCCCCAGATGTCCATCGAGTTCGGGCGGATGCTGATCCCCGACGCGGTGCGGCCGTCGTTTCACGAGGTGGAGGAAATCATCCGCCAGGCCAAGAAAGCCGAGGCCAAGCCCGCCGCTTGATTCCGGGCCTGCCTGCCGCCAACCCCGGAACAAGAGGCTGGCGAAACGGTCCCCGTCCGAAAAGGTTTCCCTCACAGGTCTGGAACGCCGGTCCCGGAACGGCTACAATAGAGGTATGGAGGAGAGAGTCCGATGGCCCAACAAGTCCCGCCCAAGAAAAAAGAAGAAGCCGCCGCCCCGCAACCGGTCGTTTTCGTAAAACGCGTGAAAAAGGTCCATGGCGGCCATCATGGCGGCTCGTGGAAGGTGGCCTACGCCGATTTCGTCACGGCGATGATGGCCTTCTTCCTTCTGATGTGGCTGGTGTCCATGACCACCGAACAACAAAAACTGGGCCTGGGCGACTATTTCCAGAATTTTTCCCCCTTCCAGCACCAAGGGATTTCTCCCTACCAGGAGACTTCCATGACCCCCACCGACGGGATGGCATCCAAGGCGGACAAGGGCAAATCCAGGGACAAGGAAAACCTTGAGGTCCTGTTCCAGAAAATCAAGTCGGACGTCAGCGACAAGTTCAAGTCCGTGCAGGACCAGATACTCATGGATTTCGTCTCCGACGGGCTTCGGATTCAAATCATCGACACCGAGGGGAGCTCCATGTTCAACTCCGGAAGCCCGGACCTGAACAACTGGTCGAAGGAAGTCCTCCAGATGGTGTCGGAGAACGTCAAGCACCTGCCCAATAAAGTGGCCATCGAGGGCCATACCGATTCCGTCCCGTTCAAGGCCAGCGGCATGTCCAACTGGGAGCTCTCCACGGCGCGGGCGTCCATGGCGCGCAAGGAATTCGAGAGAAACGGGATAGAGCCCGAACGGTTCTCGAAGATCGTCGGATACGCGGACACCCAGCCTTTCGTCAAATACGACACGAAAGACTCGAAGAACCGGAGGATCAACATCATCCTCATGCGGGAGGACATCAATACCGTCGCCAGTCGCCAGGAAAAGTCGATTACCGAAACGCCTTTACCGCAATCGCAACCGCGACACTGACAACCCTCTTTTCCCCGGTCTTTTTTCATTTCCCGCGCCGTCGTTTTTGACGACAAAAGACCCTTCGGCGGGCGGCGGGGGATTAACCTTCGCGCCGGTAGAGGCGGGCATGGAATCGCCGGACAACCTTCAATCCAGATGGGACCAGATCGCCATCCTCCGCGGATGGGCCCATGTCTATTACGCTTTTGACGTGGGGCTGGCGATCAACCTGGACGAGGCGGACCGGCGGGCCACCGCTCAAAAAGGGCGGACGCAGATCCAGTCCAGGAAGCGGGTCGCCAAATACTTCGAATTCGTGCCGGCGCCCGTGCGGTTGACGCAGACGTGCGCGGAGTTCGAGGCGGTCCCCGGTTTTAAAACGCTGAATACCGCGGATGCCCTGTTGTTCGATTTCGGGGCCATATCCGTCCATTTCAAGATCCCGATCGAGGGGAATTTCCTGGACGCCATCCGCCTGAGCGCCGCGCTCTACGACCATCCCGGTTTGCGGGGCCATGCGCGAAATGCCGTCGAACAGCTTGTCCGGGAGATAGGACCCGCCATCAGCAAGCCGCGGATCGCCGATCACGTGGAGGATTACAACATCTTTCAGATCGAGGAGTTCCGTCCCGAAATCCCCGTCTCCCGCCTGTTGGACGAATATCCCGACGCCATATCGAGCCTGTTGCGGGCCGACACCCATCCGCTCTCGCGGGAAGAAGTCCAGGACGTCGTTTCTCACCGGATCTCCTACGGCCAAACCGACCTCACCTTGGTGGACTGGAATTGCGCCCTCATCTTCGACACCGAGGCGGACGACATCCGCGCCGTCCTCGAGTTCACCAACGTGGCGCTGTTGGAGTTTTCCTATCTGGACGGCCAGATGGACGCGGCGCTGGACGAGTTTTACGAATACTTCGCCAAGACCCGCACGGCTTTGTCCCGGGCGCGGTTCCGGTCGTTCCGCCCGGAGCTTAAAAAGATCAGCCAGTTTCAGATCGACAGCGCCATTTTATTCGAGGGCGTGACCAATGCCCTGAAGCTTTTTGGGGACGTTTTCCTGGCGCGGCTCTACCGGCTGTCCGCCAAGCGGCTGGGGTTGGCCGACTGGGACGCGAGCATCAACCGCAAACTGCGGACGGTGGAAAGCATTTACGAAAAAATTTCCGATTTGGAGTCCACACGGCGGATGGAGATCCTGGAATGGATCATCATCGCGCTGATCGCCGTGTCGATCGGCATATCGTTCATTCCGGGAACGATGCACTAGCGGCGGGAAAAAAATGGGTCAACCGGGCGATTAACCCATTTCCTTGGTTTGGGCGGCGGAGTTCCGATTACGAAGCAATATCGATCAGCTTGATTTTGAATTTCAAGGTTTTCCCGGCGAGCGGGTGGTTCAGGTCGATGACGATATGCTGGGCGGTCACCTCGGTAATGGTCGCCCGCTTTTGACTTCCATCGGGCGCGCCGACCACGAGCATCATGCCCACCTTGGGTTCCCGGTCCTTGGGAAGGTCCGCGCGCGGAATTTGTTGAGTCATTTTCGGGTTGCGGTCGCCGTACGCGTCGCCGGGGCTCAGCGTAATCTGCTTCTCCTCGCCTTTTTTCATGCCGACCACGGCATTCTCGAAACCGGGGATGACCTGCCCGGAGCCGACTTGAAACTTCAACGGCGCGTCGTGGTTCTCGGAACTGTCGAAAACGGCGCCGTCGGGAAAGGAGCCGGTATACTCGACGGTGACCTTGTCGCCCTTCTTCGCCGCCGCGGAATCGGCCGCGTAAGACGCCTGTGTCGCGACCAGCGCCAGCGCCGCGACCAGGCAAAATGACCACGACGTATTTTTGTTGAATTGCATTACGGTCTCCTTTCGGGAAAGTGATATGAATAGGTCAACATAGCACATGCCTAATCCGGTCAAAAGAAAAATAGTTTTCGCGCCAGGGAGGCGGACTTGCCGCGTCCCAGGGCGCCTGCAAACGTTATCCCCAGCAATGCGACAAGGGACAAGAGCGATATCCCGCCGTATAGGGGAAAACGGGTGGGGATGAAATACAACTCCACGCGGTGGGTCCCGGCGGGCAACCGGATTCCTTTCATGATCAGGTTGACGGGGAACGCTTCCTCCGGCGCTCCGTCCACCCGCGCCCGCCAACCGGGGAAATAGTTGTCGCTGACGGTCAGGACGCCGGGGCTTTCGAGCCGCGCCATCAGGACCACGCGGTTGATTTCCTCGGAGATCGCCCGGACTTCCTCCCTTGCTCCGGGGATTTTGGACGCAAGGGGTCCTTCCATGAAAAGGGATTTATACCGGTCCGCCGGAACATAGACCGTTTCCGGATAGTTACGGGTCATTTCGGCGACGAGGGCCTTATATTCGTGGGGGACCGTTTCGTATGGGGCCGCGGGGATGGGCTTGGCGGCGTGGGCTATGTGGTAGCGCGAAAAAGACCCCTCGCGCCGGTAGAGGCGTTGGACCTGGCCATCGACGTTTTCCGAAACGGCGAGGTTCAGCGGGAACGAGGCGGACAGCAAAATGGGGCCCATGATGTATTCCGCGGCGAGAAAGTCCATGATTTCCTTCGAGGGGTCGATCGCCAGGTATTGGTCCACGGGATCATGGGCGAACACATTGGCGAGGTTTTTGTATTCGCGCAAAACAAAGGGTTGATAGCCGCCGACGGAGGGAACTCCGGCGGGGAACATGACGTTGGCGACGGGCCATTCCAGGTGGAATACCCGGGTCCATGCCGGTTCGGCGAGGATGGGGCGGTAAAAAGCCTTGGGGATGGACTGCGTTTCGACGTTCAGCGGCGAAAAGTAAGGTTTGGCGTAAACGAAAAATTCCGCGAGCGCCAGGGCGCACGCCAGGACCTCGCGGTTTTTTTGGAGAAATGGCGACCGGCCGCGTATCCAGCAGAGGGCCGAGATCAGGCTGGCGAAACCGAACGTCCAGACGAGACTGTTTTGCATGAAATGCAGATGGCCCTCGATTTTTTCGGGGCCCAGGGACATCCCCCACGACGCGTATGTTTCCTGCATTTGTTTTTTCCAGAAGGGGAGGGTGTCCGGCGAAACCAGCGACCAGGTCCCCAGGGCCGCCAGGGCGGCGGGGAGGATGCAGGAAACGCGGCGGTTCCAGTTTTGGGAGGACGGGGACGCCAAAAGGTCCAGCCCGTTTGCCGCGAGAATGGCCAGCGCCAGACATGTGAACGCCAACAGCTTGGCATATCCGCGAAACAGATGGAACCCCGGCAGGACCTTGTAACAGATTTCGAATACGGGCGTCTGGGTCCCCAGGGAAATCGCGAAGGTGGCCGCCGCGACGATCGACCAAAACCGCGTCGCCTTGTTCCTCCAATCGCGGACGGCGACGAGAAACAGGGTCAGCGCGACGATTCCCATGAAGCAGGAGTTTTCCCAGATGAAAACTTTGCCGAAATAGAATGCCGGACCGCCTTCGTCGGCGTAGTTTTCGCCGAAATATTTCGGCGCCAGCAGGGTGATGACGCTCTCTTTTTCCAAGGAGAAGGAACTGGAGTACCCGAGGCCGCCCCCTTTGCGGGTGGTCTGTTCGAGGAGTTCAAGGGTCAGTCCCATTTGGACCAGGAACGCGCCTGCGGCGAGTAACGAGACGCACAATAGTTTGGGGAGCCAGCGGTTCCATTCCCCAACGAGTTTTTTTGTAAAGCAGGCATACGCGCCGTAGGCCAGAAGGAGCCAGCCGTTGATGTAAGTGAACAAGGCGTAGCCGCTTAAAAAATTCATGACGAGGATCAGTCCGAATGCCCCGGAGTTTTTCCAGTGGGGCCGCGAAAAAAAACGTTCCAGGGCCCACAGGGACCAGGGTATCCAGGCCATGGACGAGATGGGGGTCAGGTGCCCGCCGTATATGCGCAACAAGGTGGGGGCGGAAAATTCGAAGATGAAAGCCGCCGTCAGGGAAGCCGGATGCGACCGGCCCATTTGCTTGCAGAACAAAAACACGCCGATTCCAGCAATCAGGTAGTGGAGAAAATAATTCCAGGAGAAGGCCAGATGGGTGGGCAATAGCGCGAACAAATAGGTGAAGGGGTAGAACAGGGCGGTTTCCGGGTCGGCGGCGAAAGGATGCCCTGAATAGTTATACGGGTTCCAGAAAGGGAAATGCCCCTGGAGCGCCTGCGCCGCGGCGAATTCGCGGATGGGTTTGAACCGCAACAGGAGGTCTCCCAGCCGCGTCCCCATCGTTACGGGGTCCGGACGGAACAGAAACGGGACGAAGAAGACAAGGTTGACGGAGACGAGGACGCCCAGCGAAATTTTCAGGCGGGCAGAGTCGGTTTCCCGGCGGTTCGACGAAGGTTCCATGCTCAAGGCGTAGGCAAGAATGAGAGAAAATCGGTCCTTCCGCGGGATATTAAACCAAACTCGGCCAAAGTCCAAGTTGCCAGAATAATGTTTGGCCTCGAAAAAAAAGTTGAAAAATAATTTGGCGGCGGCCGTTTTGTGTGGTATAGTGATTTTGTAGATGGGTTGACGAAGGTCATGGCGAAGCGGTTTCATTAGGTCTTCGCACAGGGTAAAAAACAAAAGAGAAATTGTTTAAATTGCCGGCCATCCTGGGGATGGCTTTTTTGTTGCCTTGAAACGGTCTCATAAGAGTATGAACCCTTGCCAACTCACAATTAAAAATGGGAAAACTATTTCCGGCTTTTTAAGGAAAGGTTTTCCCGCCAATCAGTAGGAGATTTTTTAGCATGACTGCAGGAAAAGTAAAATGGTTTAACGAAAGCAAGGGTTATGGGTTTATCGAGTCCGAAGAGGGAGAAGATTGTTTCGTTCATTTCTCCGCGATTCAAGGAGAAGGTTTCAAAACCCTCAAGGAAGGCCAGTTGGTCGAATTCGAAAGGACCATGGGCCAAAAGGGTCCCCAGGCTTCCAAGGTAGTTCCCAAATAAACGATTCGCGTTTTTCGCCGGCAGGGCCTTAAAGCCCTGCCGGCTTTTTTTTTGCCCGGAATAACGCGAGGAAACGAGGCCTCCTTGTCCATGAAATTATCGTTGCCTGATTTGTCAGGTTCTGTTAAAGAAAAGAGCCAGGGGGAAATGAAACGCCCGTAGGGCCCATGGAGGAGCGGGGGATATGGGGGGTAAAATTTGTCCCAAATGCGGTCATGAACGAAGGCCCGGGGACTATGCTCCGGAAAGCGAATGCCCCCGGTGCGGGATCGTGTACGCAAAGGTCGAGAACCCCCGGTCTTCGGAAGAAAGCCCCGCCACGCCCAGTTTGACGGAACAATTGGTCCGGCGGAAAGAAATCGAGATGGAGGAAAGCCGGGCCGGGGACCTGGTTTTATCTTGCGTTACGGCCGCGTTTATCGGGATATGTCTTTATATTGGGATATGTTTTTGTTTCAGTTCCTGGAGGTTCGGGAGGTTTCTGGGCCCTTTGATTACTTTTCCCGATGGCATCGACTCTTACGGTGAATTCGTTTGGTCTTTTGTCTCCCTCCGAAACTTCTTCCTGGCGGCCTTGTTCGGCTTGCTGTTCTCCCCGGCGATCTACAAATACATCCGAAAGAAAAGAAGTTCCTGGCGGAACTGAGCGGCCCTTTCCGCGGCGCGGATGGATTTCCTCCCATCGGGAAAGTCCGGCGAAATCAAGCGTCCGGCGCGATTTTCGGATGGATGAGCCAGCGGACCGCCCAATTGCCGGAATCGTTCGATAAACACAACACGGCGGATTTTTCGAGCTCGACGACGGTCCCGCCTGCGTTTCCGCTCAAAAGAAGCGCGGCCAATTTCCCCAAATGCGGGAGGTGTCCCACGATCATCCCCCGTTTCGCCACCGTTGTTTTCAGCTTTTCGAGGATCGCCTTGGGGTCGTCGTCCGGTTTCAATCCCTCGACCTGGGAAATTTTCGGTTTTGGCTCCAATTTTTCGTGGAAAATGACGGCGGTCTGCAGGGCCCGGGTTTTGCCGCTATGCCATATAAAATCTAGATTCAAACGCAGTTTTCTCAGCCAACGGGCCATCGCTTCCGTTTCCTCGACCCCTCGCTTCGTAAGGACCCGTTCCGCGTCCGGCGCCGCGTCTTCCGCGGAACCATGCCGCGCCAGATAAAGTTCCATGAGTTCCTCCGAATGATTTGGCCGGAAAAATTTCTTTTTTCGCGCGGGAGGGACCGGTTTTCACCACTGGACCTTGAACCGGTATCTCAGGCCGTCGATTTCGGCCGTTTTGCCGTGCTTGAAATATTCGCTTGCCCGGTCTATTTTCCCGTCGCCGTCGAGGTCGATATTGATCCCGTCGTTGGTGAAATCGGCGTCGTTGTTTGTGTAATCGGCCAAATAGACAAGATATTCCCTCCCCCCAAAGATTATCTTGCCCTGTAATTGGGACCGGCTGTAGTAAGTGACGGAGTCGAGTTCCCACAGCCGCGGATTGGTAAAAAACCAGAGAACATAGTCGCCCGGAAGTTCCGTTTCCTTTATGATTTGCTTGAAGGGTATCGAGATGGCGGTTGCGAACAGGGTCGTCCCCCGGTTGGTCAAGGGTTCTCCATCGTCGGTCAGGTCCCCATTTTGATTCGTGTCGAAATACAAGACGGGGTTGGAGCCCTCGACGACATCGAGCGCGAAAACGTATGAATTGTTTTTTGCCGTCCCGAGCTGGAGCGAACCGTATTTTTGAACGGTCCCGCGGTAGGCTGGTTCGGCGATCGGGGTTTTAGGTTTCGATCCGGACAGCCGGATCGCCGGATGGTCTACGGCCGCGACCTTCATGAGCGCTGGAACGAATCCGCCCTTCCCGATCGAGAACCGGACGACGACCTCTCCGTCCGGGGAGATTTCCTCGGAGGCGAGCGTCGGTTTGGCCGGAGGCGGACTTTCGGGCGCGGGAGCCCCTTGGGGCGCGGGAGCGACTTCCTTGGCGGGAGTTTTGGGTTTGGGAATTTGGTCCCGGTATTTCGCGGGGACGTTCGCGGGGGAATCCGTGAAGTGCCATTTCCCCTGGTCGTCCTTCCACTTCAAAACCCCGGCGGACGCGTCGTTTCCGGCGAAAATCGATAGCAGGAAAAAAACGAGAAGAGACCGGAGAAAACGCCGCTGTCGGCGCGGGCCCGCCGTATTGGAGGAAATTAAAATGGCGTTTTGGGGCAAAAGATGCATGGCTGATACATAAACTTAACCCATTATTCATTATTGTCAAGCGGATCGCCGCGGGTGGCCGGATTGGCTGGCAACCCGGATTGGATTGGGCGGACTTGAAGGGGGCCATTTCCCTTGCCCGACGGTCTTGTCGAAAAATATAAAAAAGATTAAGATCAAGGGCGTGCGGGACGGAACGGAACCGGCAATCTAATTTTGAGGACTTCCCATGGCGACGGAAAAACTAGACGAGTTGAAAGAGGTCCAGGAAATCGAAACGCTGTTGAACATCATTATCGGTCACCTGCGGAACATTCGAGGCCAGGGCGACGAGGAACTGTACCAGCGGATCAACGGTTATTTTTTCACGAAGTACGGGACGATTTTTTGCAAAGGGACCGCCCCGAAAATTCCTTGATTCCGATGTCCGTCCCGCGGGTCAAATAACGAAAGCTACATCGTCCATGATGGCCGGCTCGGCCGGGATGCGGTCCGGGTAGCTGTTTTTGATTTCCAGGATTTCCGGCAGAATTTCATTAAACTTCTCCACCAGCCGCGGGTCCAGATGCGACCCGCTCCTTCGGTTCAGCTCTTCCATGGCCTCTTCCGCGGGCCAGGCTTTTTTGTAAGGCCGTTTTGAAGTCAAGGCGTCGAACACGTCGCACACCGCGACAATGCGGGCCGCGAGAGGAATCGCGTCGCCTTTCAAGCCGTTCGGATATCCCCCGCCGTCGTATCGTTCATGATGGCGGAGGGCGATCGTTTCCCCCATTCGGACCAGTTCGTTGTCGCTGTTCGACAGGATTCCCGCGCCGATTTTGGCGTGCGTTTTCATGATGGCCATTTCCTCCGGGTCCAGTTTGCCGGGTTTCAGGAGAATGCGGTCGGGGATGCCGATTTTCCCGATGTCGTGCATGGGGCTGGCGTTCAGGAGCAGTTCGCAAAACCTTTCGGGCAGTCCCAGCCCGCGTCCCAGGCAGGCGGAATAGTGGCTCATGCGGAACACGTGCATCGCCGTTTCGTTGTCTCGGTATTCCCCCGCCAGCGACAGTCTGCGGATGATCTCCAACTGGGTCTCGCGCAACTGCCGGGTGCGTATGCGAACTTCTTCCTCCAGCGCCCGGCTCTGGTTTTTTTCCCACTGGTGAAGACGCCTTATTCCCGACAGGTTGCGGATTCTGCAGACGACTTCCAGGATGTCCAGCGGTTTTGCCAGGAAATCCAAGGCCCCGGCGTTTAACGCTTTCAAGCGCGTGGCCCGGTCGGTGCGCGCCGTCAGGATCAAGACCGGGAGGTAGGAACCCGGTTCGAATTTCCGGATTTCCTCCATGACTTGAAAGCCGTCCATATAAGGCATGTTCAGGTCCAACAGCGCCAGGTCGGGTTGAAAGTCCCGGTAGATGGCCGGGACTTCCCTGGGATCGGTCGCGCTCCGCAAGGAGGAGTACCCCGCCTGCTTCAGGACCTCTTCCAGGAGCATGACGTTTTGCGGTTCGTCGTCCACGATCAGGATTTTAACATTGGCGGACTCCGTCATTTTCAACATGATCGATTCTCCCGAAAAGTTATTTCGAAGCGGACATGCGGCCCAAAACGGCGTCGATCGTTTGCAGAAACGTTTCGACGTGAATGGGTTTTATCAAATAAGAATGAAAGCCCTGGTCCAGCGCTTTCCTGACGCACCGTTCCATGGCGTTGGCGCTGAGGGCGATCACCGGGATGTTCCGGGTGCTGTCCGATTCCCGCAACTGTTTCAACGCGGCAAGCCCGTCCATGCCCGGAAGGTGGATGTCCATTAAAATGAGGTCGGGGACATGGGCCTGGGCCAGGTCCAACCCCATGCGCGCCTGAGGGGCGCACAGCAACTGGATGTGCGGACGGAGCAAAAGGATGTCCTTCACGAGGTCCATGTTGGCGGGATTGTCCTCCACGTAGAGCACGACGTTTTTACGTTCGGATACGGCCGGGCTGGAGAGACCGGCCCTGTCCGCGTCCGACGGCTCGACGCCGGGGTCCGCCGCTTTCCCCATGGGCAGTTCGATGGTAAAACGGCTTCCCTGGCCCACGACGCTTTCCGCGGATATCGACCCGTCCATCAGTTCGATCAGGCTCTTGGTGATGGTCAGGCCTATGCCCGTCCCTTCGACGCCGTAGCGGTCGGCCTCCAACCGGTTGAAAGGCTCGAAAATGGCCGCCAGTTTATCTTGCGGGATCCCCGGCCCGGTGTCGGCGACGGTCACGGCGATTTTGCCGTCCGGCGCCGTCCTTGATTCGATGACGACCGTCCCGCCGAGGTTGTTGTATTTCACGGCGTTGGTCAGCAAGTTCAACAGCGCCTGCTTGAGTCTTGTGAAATCGGCGAAAACCACGATCGGGATGGATTTGGGGACGGTATCGACGATGCTGACTTTCCTTTGCTGGGCAAAGGGAAGCAGGAACGAGACGGTCTCCTCGAGGAGCGGGACCAGGTCCACGTTTTCCGGGGACAACGTCATTTTCCCCGCCTCGATACGGGACAGGTCCAGGATTTCGTTGATCAATTCCAGCAAGTGGTTGCCCGCGCGGATGATCTGCGAGACGCTCTTCTTCTGGCTTGGGGACAAGGTCTCTTCCCGGTTGAGTTCCAGCAACTGGGAAAATCCGAGGATGGCGTTCATGGGCGTCCGTAACTCATGGCTCATGCGCGCGAGGAATTCGGACTTTGCCTGGTTGGCCTTTTCGGCCTCCTCCTTGGCGAGAATGGCGTCCTTCTCCGCCTGAGAGCGGATGGCGATTTCGTTTTCCAACAGGGAGTTGATTCTCCTAAGGTCGAAAATGGTCGGGTTGGGATTAATGAATTCCATGGGGAGATTCCTAAAGAGCGGACCGTCTCGGCGGGACGCCGGGGCCGCTTCAACTGTCGATCGATGGAAAACAGCGCCCGTTATCGGGTTCGAGTAGCCTTGGATTAGTCGCCATTAATATGGACGCGGTTTGTTTGGGAACCGCCGGGGAAAGCGCTAGAAATCGATTTGAATTTTATTGGCGGGGATTGAGGAGGGCGGGTATGACGGGCATGAGAGGCGGGATTTCCGGCGGAGGGCGAAATGAATGTTGGTGTAACTCCCCTTCCGCCCGGAGGAAACGGGCAAAATGCGGGCGCAGGGACGGTTTATTGTTCCCTCGGCAGGTACGGGCCCCACCGGTCGCGGAAATACTTTTCCAGTTCGTAGCGGAACTTGCCTTTAAGGTGCGGCAGTTTTTCGGCGATCTCGCGGTCGAGTTTGACGTACTCCTCGGATTTGGCCGCGGCGTCTCCCTCGCGTTTCACCTTGGGATCGATGTAGGATTCGCCCAGCGCGGAACCCGCGACGATCAGTCCCTGGCCTTTCCTGATCCATCTGCCCAAGAGCAGTCTTTCTTCCTCGGAACCCGGTTGAATGGTCATGATTTCCGTCGTTCTTTCGTTTGATTCCGGTCAAGGTTTCGCCGTCCGGCGGACCGGCTCGCGCGGCGGGGCGAAATAAATCTCGGCGTGGTTGCAATTGAATGCCGGAATAAGGTAGCATAATCAACTATCGAATTTCAATCGCTTGAGACTCATACGTCGTCAACCCAAACGGGGAAATCGGGATAAAATGACTTCGCAAACGGAATCCAACAAAACGGCGGAGGACTGGTTCCAGGAAGGATTGGCGCTGGGCCGGCTCGGAAACAACGAATCGGCCATCGCGGCTTACCGGAAGGCAGTCGATCTGGACCCCTCCCATTTTCGCGCCCATTTCAACATGGGCGTCCGCTACGGCAAAATACCCCAGAACGTCCAGGCCCGGGACTGCTTCAAGAAGGCGCTCGAGTTCCGCCCGGAGGACGCCATGTGCCATTACAGTCTGGCGGTGGTCAGCAACCTGATCGGCGAAGCCGAGGAGGCGTTTTCGCATTACCGCGAGGCCATCCGCATCGACCCGGGTTTCGCCAAGGCCCACAGCAACCTGGCCATGTTGCATTACTCGTTTAAACGGGGAAAGGACGCCGTCCGTCACCTGCGTATCGCCAAAAAGCTGTTCGAGGAACAGGGCGACCAGCAGATGACCGCCAATGCCGACAGCATCCTTAAAGACTGCTACAACGAGTTCGGGATAGAGCCGGAGGATTTGGTGTAACGGTATCCGTCGTCCCCCGAGAGCGTCCGACAAAACAAACCGATGGATTACCTAAAAAGTACCCCCTCCCTTGAAGGGAGGGGGCTGGGGAGGGTGACCAGCGTGAACGCTGGACCCGACGCCGCCTCAGGCTGACGCCGAGGGCGGCCGGCGTGACGCCGGATTCATTACCGCCCCGGCGCAAGCGCGGGGCGGCATTGCCCACCGGGGGCGTCCCCGGTGTCATCGCCGCATCGCCTCCGGGCGGTTGCCCGGCGCCCCCACCTAACCTCCCCCTCCAAGGGGGAGGAAATTACGGAAGAATTCGTTTTTTGGGCATTCTAAAAACCGGCCTTTTGGGCTAGGAAGGACTCCCAGGCGGTCTCGCATTGGACCGGCGAGGCCATCGCATGGTCCGGACATTCCAGACGCAACAGCCGGTCCCCGAACGGCGCGTCGACAAACGCGCAGTGGTGCGGACGGTCCGGGTCGGCGTAGACATTGGGTTTGAAATACTTGCAGGTCAGGCACATCCTGCCCACCGGGATCTGCTTGCGTTCCTGCAAGGCGCGGATCATCTTGACCAACCCGCGGAGAAATACCGCGCTTTCTTCCGGCGAAAGCTCGCCCACCGCCTCCATGAGAAAGTCGGGCCAGGCGGCGGCCTTGTCCGCCTCGCGCCTGCCCTTGGCGGTGAGGGCGATGACCTTCACCCTCCGGTCTTCCCGCAACCGGGTCTTGTGGACGAGCTTTTTCTCCGCCAGGGTGTTGACCGCTTCGCTGGCGGTGGCCGGGGTCACCCCCAGGGCCTCGGCGACCTCCGTGAGGTTCAGGTTCCCGGCCGGCTCCGCCCGCAGACGCGCGAGGATCTGCCCCTGCGTTGGGGCGATCCCCCCCCGGCCCGCTTCCTTCCACGCCTGGCTTTTGAGGACCATCCCCAGTTTGGACAGGCCAACCATCGCCTGCCGCGCCGTCTCCGCGTTCTCCTTCGGTTCCTTTCCTCTGGCCATGTTTCCCTCCATATGATTAGGATTACTAAATAATAAAACGAATCCGTTTTCTTGTCAACTATTTTTATTCACTGTCCCGCCCGAATGCCCCCGCCCTGAATTGCTTATGAATGAATGCAAGGTCGCGTAACAGAAACCGACATAACTATGGAAAAGGAAAATCCCTCAAAAGAAGGAACGAAGGACGGCCAGGGGAATGATCGAATTCTGGAAGAGGAATGCGCTTTTAAAAGGTTTGGCTTCACGTCCCGTTGAGGGTTTAAGCAAAATTTTGTTCCACCTGAAATCCGAAAGGGGGGACCGCCATGAAAACCCTTATCCCTGTTTTCTTTATGATCCTGTTTTTCGCGCAATTCTCGCCGGCAAGGGCCAACGAAATTTTTATGGAAAAGGATTTTCCCGTAACTCAATCGCTGGGTTGGGACCTGTTGCCCAATGGAATGCTGGTTGCCGATTATGATTTGAACGGCAATGGCAAGGCCGATTTTTATACGTTGCGGAGGGTCGAAAGATCCTTTTCCTCGAAATCGACCCCCGATAACGAGGCCAGAAAATGGCCCGGTAGCCTGATCTTTTCCGTCAATTACGGAGGTTCTTCCTACTATTACGTTGCGTTCCAACATCCGCTTTTATATGCCGTCGATTTCGACGAGGACGGAATTTGGGACTTGGTTTTCAAAGACGTGCCGGAAGATGGTCTGAACGGAAATGAAAAATTTTATGACAGCCCTTCGGGGGCGATAGCGGCCGGGAAAACGATAAACGGCCTGAAAGCGGTTTTAAATGAAATGTGCGCCTGTCATGGCAAACCGGCGGCGGCATGCAAGTTGAGGGAGTGAAATTGAAATAATCTCCCGCGTGCGTGGAAGAGCCCCCTTTTCAGGGTAAAATAAGGAAATCCGATCGTTCAAAAAGTCGCCGCTTCACAAATCGCGTGAAAGTTGCCGGGGGTTCGAGCGACAAAACAATAAAACCGCAAGGAGATCCGATCATGAACAAATTAGAAACCGTTGAAAAATTGGTTTACAGGTTGCCCTGCCCCATTTGCTCCCGGTCCGAGTTCCAGGTGAACCTCAACTGCGAACTCCCCAAGTCCGAATGCGATTTTCACGCGGTCTGCGGCCATTGCCAGTACAAGTTCGTCGTCACCTCGGACACAAACGTCATGGAGGAGTTCTGGCTGAGAATCGGGAAACACGTGGCGGGAAAGGGGTGCCCGGCGTGCGGCGACAGCAAGCTCCATCTTGAATTTCTGTGCGACGCGAAGTCGGCGGACTGTTTCTTCCTGGTCCGCTGTTCCGACCACAACCATTTCAGCCGCCTTTGCCAGGACGGGGCGAAGTTTCTTTTTTAGCCGAAATCTTGCATGAACAGCGGGTAAAAATGCCGGATTCCGGTTTTCGCCAGCCGACGCGAACGTTGGACCCAATGGGCTCGTCCCGGATGACGAATGAGCGTCGTCGAGGGCAATCCAGTCCGGCCAGTTCGCTCTGGCGCGGCCTCGGAATGACAAGATTGACGTCATCGCGAGCCGCCGCCGGGAAGCTCGATCTGAGGCGATCCAAGTCCGGACCGTTATTCCGGCGGATTCTTTTCCGGGGGGATTATTTCTTCTGGAATTCGCCGGGGCGGGGGGCGAGGTGGGACAGGGCCGCGGCGAGTTGCTTGATCTCGTTGTTGGTCTTGATCTCCGGCAGTTCGGTCTTCCCCTGGGTGTCGGCGTACTCCACCAGTTTCCTCAGCGGCCGGACCACCAGGTTGTAGGTGTAGACGCCGCCGATGACGGATACCAGGGTCCCGATGACGGCCAGCCCGATCATCTCGTTCCGCAGTTGGGTCACGCTACGGCCCATGCGGTCCCTGAGCAGGTTGAACTGCTCCGCGGTCAAGGCGTCGCGGTCCATGACCGTAACGATCCGGTCCAACTGTCCCAGTTGGATGTACAGGTAAAACGCCATGTACCCCATGCAGGAGATGGCCACCATGTAACCCAACATCAGCAGGTTGATGACGCTCTTTTTCTCGCCGGGAAGCTCTTCCCGGAAGATTCTTCCCCGGCTCATAGCGTCCCCTTGGTTTCCGTCTTGTACAGGTTGGTGAGGACGGGGTTGAGCGCCGCGGACTGGTATTTCTCCAGCAGGACCTTGAGCCGCGCGTAGCGGTCGCGGGGGCTCGGGTGCGTGCTGAAGAAAATGGACTGTTGCGAGCCGGTCCCGGCCAGAATCCTGATGAAGTCGTTCAGCCCGCCCGGGTAATATCCGACCCGGTAGGCGTACTCCGTGCCGAACTGGTCCGCCTCGAACTCCATCTCCTTGTCCAACCCGTGGGTGAACAGGATGTCGGAAACCTCGTCGATGACCTTGTTGAACATCGCGGGGTCCTTGTCCATCACGCTGAGGGTCAGCGCGCTGACGCCTTGGAGGGTCTTGCTCCGCTGGATGGTTTGGAGCGCGTGCTTCTTGCCGACGTGCGCGATCTCGTGTCCCAGGATGCCCGCCAGCTGGGCTTCGTTCTGGGCCAGCCGCAGGAGGCCGAGGCTGACGAACACGTAACCGCCCGGCGCGGCAAAGGCGTTGGGGACGTCCGTGTTCACGATGGCGAAATGATAAGGGATGTCGGGCCGGTCGGAAAACTGGGCCACCGACTGTCCCACCGTCGTCACGTATTTCTGCAGTTGCGGGTTGTTGTAGGGGCCGCCGAACTTGGCGAACACCTGCGCGGCCAGCGCCCCGCCGATCGTTTTTTCCTCTTCGTAGCCGATGGGTTGCAGGGCCTGGACGGCCTGCGTGGTCTGGCGCAATATCTTCGAGGTCTTTTTGTCGAGGACTCCCAGCGATTCGCCGAGCCCGATCAAACCGCCGTCTTGGGCGGGTTGCTCCGCGGGCGCCTGCGGCGAAGGAGCGGGCGGAGGCGCCGGCGTTTTGGGGGAAAGTTGCGCCGGGGGCTCGGCCTTCGGCGGTTGCGTCTGTTTTTCGACTTCCTTGAAAATGTCGCCCAGGCTGATGGAATAGGAAGGGGCCGAGAACGCCAGGACCAAAACGGCTGAGGCGAGAAGATAATGGATTTTTTTCATAACCTGCTCCAACATCCGGCTTAGAGAGCGCCTGACAAAATGCAGTCTTTATAACTTCCTCCCCCGTCCTGGGGGAGGTTCAGGTGGGGGTGAAAAGCCGATTTCACCCTCCCCCAGCCCCCTCCCTCAAGGGAGGGGAGCGATTTGTG
>JACQQK010000100.1 GCA_016207065.1 Nitrospinota bacterium | reverse complement strand
AGGTTAAGGATAAATTAAACGAAATTGGCGTCAAAGGCATCACGGTCAGCGAGGTCAAGGGGTTTGGAAGGAAGAAAGGGCATACGGAGCTGTACCGGGGCGCGGAATACGTGGTGGACTTTCTCCCGAAGATAAAGCTGGAAATCATCATCTCGGACGGCCTGCTCGACGAAGTCATCAACACGATCATGAAAACCGCCCAGACGGGGCGGATCGGCGACGGGAAAATTTTCGTCACCGACCTTGTCGATACGATCCGGATTCGCACGGGAGAGCGTGGGGAAGACGCCATTTAGGCGGAAACGCGTCCCGTTCGTTTTGCGTTCCCACATCTTTTTCCGCGGACGCGGCGCGGTCCCGGGCCAGCCCGGGAACTCATTGCTTGATCGATGGATTAAAAATCCCCGGCTTCCTGAAAGAGGGAGGACCGGGAAAACTTTATTTTTTTTCAACTTAACATTTCTGGAGGGAGCCGTTCGATGACGCCGAGAGAGGTAGTGGATTTTGCGAAGAAAAACAACGCCGCGATAGTCGATTTCAAATTCATGGACCTGCTGGGCACCTGGCAACACACCTCGGTGCCCATCAGCGAATTGGTGGAACACCTGTTCGACGAGGGAAAAGGGTTCGACGGATCCAGTATTCGCGGCTGGCAGACCATCAACGCCAGCGACATGCTGATCGTGCCCGATCCCGCCACCGCCGTGATGGATCCCTTCACGAATATTCCGACCATCAGCATGATCTGCAACATCATCGACCCCCTCACCAAGGAGAAATACACCCGCGACCCCAGGAATATCGCGCAGAAGGCGGAGGCCTACCTGCAATCGACCGGGATCGGCGACACCGCCTACTTCGGCCCGGAAGCGGAGTTCTTCGTGTTCGAGGACGTCCGTTATCAACTGAACCAGCACAGCGCGATGTACTCCGTCGATTCCACGGAAGGCAACTGGAACACCGGGCGGATGGAGAGCCCCAACCTGGGCTACAAACCCCGTTACAAGGAAGGCTATTTCCCCGTCCCGCCCACGGACAGCCTGCAAGACATCCGGAGCGAAATGACTCTGCTGATGGAAAAGGTCGGCATCTCCATGGAATGCCATCACCATGAAGTCGCCACCGGCGGCCAATGCGAAATCGACATGCGTTTTTCCAGCCTGACCAAGTGCGCCGACAACCTGATGTGGTTCAAATACATCGTCAAGAACGTGGCCCGGAAACACAACAAGACCGCCACCTTCATGCCCAAACCGCTATACGGCGACAACGGTTCCGGCATGCACGTGCACCAGAGCATCTGGAAAGGCGGGAAACCCCTGTTCGCGGGCAACGCCTACGCCGGCATGAGCGAGATGGCCATGCACTACATCGGCGGCATCTTGAAACACGCCAAGGCCCTCGCCGCCATCGTGGCGCCCACCACCAACTCCTACAAGCGCCTGGTGCCCGGATTTGAAGCCCCGGTCAACCTGGCCTATTCCAGCAGAAACCGTAGCGCCTCCATCCGCATCCCCATGTATTCGCCAAGCCCCAAGGCCAAGAGGATCGAGGTCCGCTTCCCGGACCCCGCCTGCAACGGCTACCTAGCGTTCTCGGCGATGCTCATGGCGGGTCTGGACGGCATCCAAAACAAAATCAACCCGGGCGAACCGCTGGACAAGGACATCT
The DNA here is from genome assembly GCA_016207065.1 of Nitrospinota bacterium. GTDB lineage: Bacteria > Nitrospinota > Nitrospinia > Nitrospinales > JACRGP01 > JACRGP01. The sequence goes on along the minus strand of JACQQK010000100.1, from coordinate 12,397 downwards.
ACGCCCTCGGGCCGGAAGAGTTGGCCAACATCCCCAGCCTCCCCGGCTCCCTCGACGAGGCCCTCAACGAACTCGAAAAAGACCACGACTTCCTGCTCAAGGGGGACGTCTTCACCCAGGACATCGTCGACCGCTGGATCAGCTACAAGCGAGAAGCCGAAATCACCCCCGTCCGCATGCGGCCGCATCCCATGGAATTCCACCTTTACTACGACGCGTAAGCGTCCGGATTTCCGCCGGGATTCAAGACCCCGCGCAACGCAAAAACCCCCTGGAATTTCCCAGGGGGTTTTTTTTATGGTAAATTACATCCAACGAGCCAAGTCCCTCCAGACATCGGAAGCGCAACCGGCGCCCGGACAATGACCCGTAGCGCCGACCAAAACCCGAAAAAGTGGGAATCCCAATACTCCAGGTAGACGCATTCACCGACAAGCCGTTCCAAGGCAATCCGGCGGCGGTTTGCCTGTTGCCGTCGCCAAGAGAGGAACGGTGGATGCAGGCCGTCGCCAGGGAAATGAATTTGTCCGAAACCGCGTTCCTCCTGGCAGAAGTCGGCGACTACCGCCTGCGCTGGTTCACCCCCGTCACGGAAGTGGACTTGTGCGGCCATGCCACCCTCGCCAGCGCCCACGCGCTATGGGAAAGCGGACGGTTGCCGCCCGGCGCTCAGGCGCGGTTCCATACCCGGAGTGGCCTCCTGACCGCCGAACGCAAGGGCGGCTGGATCGAGATGGATTTCCCCTCGACCCCCCCAAAACCGATAGAGCCGCCGGAAGAACTTGTCCGCGCCCTCGGCGTCAAACCGAAGAGTTGCGGATACAACCAAACGGACTACCTGGTCGAGGTGGAAAGTCCCGAAGCCCTCCGCGCGATGAAACCGGATTTGCAACTCTTGAGCGTTCTGCCCGTCCGCGGGGTCATCGTCACCTGCGTTTCCGATTCCATGGAATACGACTTCATCTCCCGGTTTTTCGCTCCGCGCGCGGGCATCGACGAAGACCCGGTCACCGGTTCCGCCCATTGTTGCCTCGCGCCTTACTGGGCCGACCGCTTGCGAAAAAGAGAGTTCACGGCTTACCAGGCGTCGGCGCGCGGAGGAATCCTGCGCGTCCGCCTCAACGGCGGCAGAGCGATTCTCGCGGGGCAGGCCGTCACCGTTTTCCGCGGCGAATTGTTATGATGTCCGCCCCGCCTTTCCGACACGAACGAACTAATGAATAAAAGCGCCGACATCTGCCAGTGGATCTATCAAAACCGCCCTTGGGACGCCTTGGTCGAGACATCGCTCAGGGAAAGCGGTTTCAGCGGACCTCAAAACGCCTGGAGGAACTTGACGGCCCTGGCAGGGCAAGCCAACTTCCAGGAACTGTTCCCCGCGTTTTTCCCGGCGGCCCTGGAACTCCTGGCCGGGTCCTTCAACCCCGACGTCGCCCTTTCCAATTTCGAGCGGTTCGCGGAGAAACTCTACGATAAAAATTATTTTTACACGATCCTCCACGGCTCGCCCGAACTCCTGAAAGCCCTGATCGCGCTTTTTTCCGGAAGCCAGTTTTTGAGCGACGCCCTCATCAACGACCCCTCTTATTTCGACTGGCTGAAACAGCCGGAGACCCTGAGCAAACCGAAGTCCAAGGACCTCCTGTACCGGGATTTCCATGAAATGGCCGGGGACAGGTACCTTGGCGACGAGACGCCCAGACTCCTCCGCCTCTTCAAAAAAAGAGAGTACATCCGCGTCGGCCTGCGGGACCTGCTGGGACTGGCGGAATTCAAGGAAACGGCGCAGGACATATCCAATATCGCCGACGTCTGCCTCCAAATCGCCTACGAATTCGCCGACCGGCGTCTCAAGAAAAAGCACGGCGCCCCTTTTTACCAATGCGCCGACGGCGCCTGGAAGGAATCGGAGTTCGCCATCCTGGGCATGGGAAAACTCGGCGGCCGGGAGTTGAATTTCAGCTCGGACATCGACCTCATTTACATCTACTCGTCCAGCATGGGCGAGACGCGGCCGGACCCCTCGGCCCCCGACTGCGTGAAAATCACGAACCACGAATATTTCACGAAGCTGGCCCAGACGGTCACCCGGACCATCAACGAAATCGACCGGGACGGCAACGTCTTTCGCGTCGACCTGAACCTACGCCCGGAAGGGCATAGCGGCGAGATCGCCAACTCCCTGGCCAGCTCGGAAATTTATTACCAGTCCTGGGGACGGACATGGGAGCGGCAAGCCTTGATCAAGGCGCGAGTGTCCGCCGGGAGCGAGGCCCTGGGGAACGAATTTTTCGCCATGATCGAGCCCTTCATTTACAGGAAACACCTGGATTTTGCCGCCGTCGATGAAATCAAGTCCATGAAGGACAAGATCAACCAGGACCTGCGGCGGAAAAAAGCGGAGAAGGGAAACATCAAGCTCGGGTTCGGCGGCATCCGGGAAGTCGAGTTCACGGTCCAGAGCTACCAGCTTCTCTTTGGCGGGCGGGACAAACGCCTGAGAGGCCGGAATACCCTGGACATGCTCGACCGGTTGCGCGAAGGCGGCTTTGTCCCGGCTTCCGACCGTCAACGCCTCCGGGACGCCTACATTTTTCTCCGCAACCTGGAGAACCGGGTGCAGATCTCCTTTGGCCTGCAAACCCATCGCCTGCCCAGGGACCCGGCTAACCTCGCCATCCTCGCCAGGAAAATGGGACTGTCTGAAAGAAGCCCCCAGGACCTTATCGCGCGGCTGTTCGAGGAATACGAAAAACACACTCAATTTGTCGGCGCCCTTTTCGCCGGATTGTTCGCCGAGAGCAAAAAGGAGGAGGCCAGGGAAATCGCCTCCCAGGAGGAGAAAAAAAAATCGGCGCTCGACGAGTCCCAGTTCGCCCTCGAGGCGCTGAAAGACATCCCTTTCTCCGACCCGCAACGCGCCTTCCAATTTCTTCAATCCTTGAGGGACGGCCCGGAGTTCTCCCACCCCACGGAGAGGAGCGTCCAGAACTTTTATCTCGTCCTTCCCAAAATCCTCGCGCATTGCCGGGAAGCGCCCAAGCCCAACTCCGCCGTTGAAAACCTGGTCCGCTTCGTGGAGGCCAGCAGGGCGCGGGAAACCTATCTCGACATCCTCAAGGGCAACGACAAATTCCTCGAACTGCTCCTCGTCCTTTTCGGCGGGAGCGATTACCTGTCGGAAATCCTTGTGAAGCAACCCGCTTTCACCGACGTCCTGCTCAACCTGGAATCGATCTACCGTTTCAAGCCGCAGGAGAAAATCCTGGAGGAGTTACGCCGAAGCCCGGCCCTCCGCGGCAACCTTCAGGCGAGGAAAATACTCCTGCGCCGTTTCAAGCAGGGCGAGGAGCTCCGCATCGGCATGAGATACCTTATAAAGGAAGCCGACCTGCGGGGAACGCTTTCGGACTTGTCCAACCTCGCGGACGCGTTCCTGCAGATCGCGTTCGCCCTGGCCTGCGAGGAGACCGCGAACCAGTCGAAGCTCGCCCAACCCCCGCCATGCGACTTTGCCGTCATCGGAATGGGAAAACTCGGGGGCCGCGAACTCAATTTCGGGTCGGACCTGGACCTCGTCTTCGTCTACGACGAACCGGCGGGCGGTTCCCGCGGGATGTCCTCGGAAGACGCGCTCGCGCATTATATTTCGCTTTCCCAGACGTTGGTCCAGTTGACCGCCGAGGTCACGCCGGCGGGGTACGCCTATAAAATAGACACCGACCTGCGGCCGGACGGAAGCAAGGGCCTCCTGGTCCTTTCCCTGCAAGGGTACGAAGACTATTTCAACAACCGGGCGCGGACCTGGGAACGGCAGGCCCTGACCCGGGCCCGGTTCGTCGCGGGACAGGCCGGTCTGGGGGGAAAATTCCTGAACGTCGCCCATGCCTTCTGCTACTCCCCAAAACTGGAGTACGGGGACTTGATCGAAATTTCGCGTCTCAGGGAACGGATGGAGCTGGAAATCGCAAGGGAAGCCCAGAAAGGGCGTAACGTCAAGCTCGGTTACGGAGGGCTGGCCGACATCGAATTCGCCGTCCAAATCCTGCAATTGATGCACGGCTCCCGGCACAAAAAACTACGCGCCACGAATACCCTGGACGCCTTGAACCTCCTGGCCCTCAATGGAATCGTCGAGCAGGACGCCGCGGAACGCATCGGGGCAAACTACCTTTTCCTGCGCAACCTGGAGTGCGCTCTTCGCATTTCAAGCCCCGCGTTCGCCAACAACCTGCCCGGCGAAAGCGATTCCCTCGCCGCCCTCGCCCGGTTGATGGGTTACCGGGGGGCAAACATCCAGGAACTGGCGGAAACGCTTTTGGACGATTACGAAAAGACAACGCAAGCGGTACGAAGTTTCTATCGAAAAACCGTGGGCTCTCTCCTCAGGACGGCGCGCTAAACGCGGCGGGACGGAATTTGCCGTTCCTCGCGCCCCGGCAACGGCATTTCCAGCGGCGAGCCGCCCCTTCGCCCCACCTGGATTTGGGTGTTGTGCGGGAGGTTGTGGGGTTGGACAACAGTTTCCTCTGCTTTTCCAGGTTTTTGTGAAAGTGGAATGCATTTCCAAAGGCAAGGCGCGCAAGCGGTACGAGTTCGGTTGCCAGGTGAGCGTGGCCACGACGTCGAAGGACAATTTTGTAGTCGGGACGCAAGCGTTTCACGGCAATCCCTACGACGGCCACGCCCTTGGGGCGGCGGTCGCGCAGGCCGAGCGGCTGGGAGGATTCAAGGCGCGGGAGCTGTTCGTGGACCTGGGCTATCGCGGCCACGATTATCAAGGCCCGGCGGAGGTCCATGTCGCCCGGCGCGGAATGAGAAAGGTGAAGCCGTCGCTGAGGCGATGGCTGAAGAGACGGTCCGCGATCGAACCGGTGATCGGTCACATGAAAAACGACGGGCGGCTGGGACGGAACTACCTGCTGGGCAAGGAAGGCGACAGAATCAACGCCCTCCCGCGCGGAGCGGGGCACAATATCCGGAAGCTGATCGCCTGGCTTCTATTTTTTCTTTTTGGCCGGAGCCTTAAAATCGTTTTTCTGTCGGCAAACTGAACGCCATGACCTGGCAATTTACTCCAATCCATCGAAAAAACCACTTTTTCAGGGACGACTAAACATAATCGGTCCGTTTGAGGCCGTATTTGTTCATTTTATCGTACAGGGTTTGCCGGGGAAGACCCAATGCGGCATGGGTTTTCTTGATGTCCCCTTTCTGGCGGATGAGTTCCTGCTCGATCAACGCCTTCTCGAATTCGTTCACTTGCCGGGAAAGCGGCATGGACTGCGCGTCTTTCGACCGGAGGTTGAAGACCTCCGCCGTCGGTCCTCCCGAGAGGTCCATCTGAAATTGACGGTTCAGGACGAACCGTTCCACCTCGTTTTTGAGCTCCCGCACGTTGCCTTCCCATTTCCGGGAAAGCAGATCTTGTATCGTATCTCTCGACAATTCGGGGGGACGGCATCGGTAACGCGAACAGGCCTCCAGCACGAAACTTTGAAACAGCAAGGGGATGTCCTCCTTGCGCTCGCGGAGAGGAGGAAGATACAGGGTCGCCACATTGAGGCGGTAGTAGAGGTCGTCGCGGAAACGCCCCGCAGAGCTGATTTCCTTCAGGTCGCTCTTGGTCGCGGCGACGACGCGGATATCCAGGGGGACCGGCTCGTTGGAGCCCAGCCGCTCGACGGTCCGCTCCTGCAGGACGCGCAGGAGTTTGACCTGAGAGGGGTAGGGCATGCTCTCGACCTCGTCCAGGAAAATAGTCCCTTTATCGGCGTATTCGAACTTGCCGACGCGCCGGGAATGGGCGCCGGTAAAAGCTCCCGCCTCGTGGCCGAACAGTTCGCTTTCGATGATGCTCTCCGGAAGCGCCCCGCAATTGACGGCGACGAACCGCCCGTCCCTCCGCCGGCTCTGGTCGTGGAGACACCGGGCGGCCAGTTCCTTGCCCGTCCCCGTCTCGCCCCGGACCAGAACGTCAACGTCCGTTTGGGCAATACTATTTATGGCCGTCCGCAACCGCTCGACGGCGGGCGACCGCCCCTGGATCCGGGACAGCGGCTCGCACTGCGGGTCGAGCCGGGAGCGTAGCTCCCGGTTTTCCATGACCAGGCGGCGTTTCTCGACGGCGCGTTTGACGACGTCGAGAAACACGTCCGTCGGACAGGGTTTTTCCAGAAAATCGTAAGCGCCCGCGCGCATGGCCTCCACCGCCATGGAGACGTCGCCATGTCCGGTCACCAGCGCCACCGGGATTTCCGGGTCGATTTCCATCGCCTTCCTCAGCAAAGTCATCCCGTCCATGCCCGGCATTTTAATATCGCAGACCAGCGCGCCGCCCCATTCCGGCGTCAGGATCCTCAACGCCTCCTCGGCGGAAGCCAGGCATGTGACCTCGTAGTTGGCGAGGCGCAGGGTTTGCTCTCGCGCAAGGCGGACGTGCTTTTCGTCGTCTATGAAAATCACCTTGCCGTTGGACTTCATTCCTCCGCCCTCCCAGGCGAAACAAGACGAGGGAAGGCGACCGTGAACAGGGCCCCGCCGTCCTTATGATTAGACGCATGTATAGTCCCCCCAAAGCCCTTGACGATGCTCAGGGAAATGGAGAGCCCCAAACCGAGTCCCTTGCCCGCCTCCTTGGTGGTAAAAAAAGGGTCGAACATGCGTTCAAAAAACTCATCCGGCAAACCGGGCCCGGTATCCCGGACATTGATGACGACGCTTTCGGGGTCCTTTTCCGCCGAAACGGACAACCGGCGCGGCTGACTACCTCCCATGGCGTTCAGGGCGTTGGAAAGAATATTCAGGAACACTTGTTCCAACTGGGCCATGTGCCCCATGACCCAAATCTCCTCGGGCGGAAGGTCCTTGACGATCTCGACCTCCTCCAAGCGCCCGCGTGCAGGGCCTGGTCGGCGAGCTTTTCGTCGTCGACCCCCGTCATCAAAACGAAGGGAGTGGTCAAGGCCAGCGCGTTGTCCTCGATGTGCAACACCCGGATCGTTGATAGCGGAAGGGACTGGGATTGGAGGTCCCAGAGGGCCGGATAGCCGGGAACATCGGACAAGCCCGGCTGTGAAGGAGGATTCGGGAACCGGTCTTTTTTTTCTTTTGCACGGTCGCCTCCCTTGGGTAACACGGACATGGCATGGCGAAGAGACTGGAATTTCTCCCCCTTGTAAAGGGGCCGGGGGGATTCAAGCCGCGATCGCGGACAAATCCCCCTATCCCCCTTTGCAAGGGGGGACAAAACCAAGGCGCTTTTTGCGTCCGGTATTTTTCCTCTCCAGGAGACGCTGGCGAGTTCATTTCCCAAAACCCGAAGCGCCTCCATGGATCATTCGCTCATGTCATGTCCGGGTCAGGGGCGTTCCTTGGCTTTCGAAAAAGAGTTCAATTTATACTGGATGCTGTCGATCAGCGCCTGCCAGCTGGCCTCGATGATGTTTTCCGAAACGCCCACCGTGCCCCACTTGGAATGATGGTCCCCGGACTCCACCAGCACGCGGATTTTCGCGCCGGTCCCTTTTTTTTCGTCCAGGATCCTGACCTTGTAGTCGCACAGGTTGACGTCCTCCAGTTCCGGATAGAATTTGCCGAGGGCCTTGCGTATGGCCTTGTCGAGGGCGTCGACGGGACCCGTCCCCTCGGCCGCGGTGACTTCCGGGACGCCGTTGACCCGGATCTTCACGGTGGCCTCGGAGATGGGGGTTTCGTCCTCGCGCCGCTTCTCGACGATCACGCGGTAGCCGATGAAATCGAAAAAGATTTCCTTCTCGCCCAGGGCGTCGCGCATCAACAGTTCGAACGAGGCTTCGGCGCCCTCGTACTGGAAGCCGAGGTTTTCCGAGGTTTTCAACGTCTCGAGGATTTTTTTGAGTTTCGGGTCCTCGCCGTCGAGGTCGATGCCGTATTCCTCGGCCTTGTAGAGGATGGCGCTTCTCCCGGAAAGGTCGGAAATGAGTATCCGGCGCCGGTTGCCCACGGCCTCGGGCTCCACGTGTTCGTAGGTCTCGCGGTTTTTCCTGATGGCGTTGACGTGCACGCCTCCCTTGTGGGCGAACGCGCTTTTGCCGACGTAAGGTTGATGGCTCCAGTGGGCCTTGTTCGCGAGTTCGTCGACGAAAGACGACACGTCCTTCAAACGGGCCATCTGTTCGCCGGAAACGCAGTCCATGCCCAATTTGAGCTTGATGTTGGGGATGAGGGAAACCAGGTTGGCGTTGCCGCAACGCTCCCCGTAGCCGTTGATCGTGCCCTGCACCTGCTCGGCGCCGGCTTCCACGGCGGCAATGGCGTTGGCCACGGCCAGCTCGGAATCGTTGTGGGTGTGGATGGCCAGTCTGGCCCCGCAGTGTTTCTTGACGGCCTCGAAAATCGCCTTGATTTCGGAAGGCAGGGACCCGCCGTTGGTGTCGCAGAGAACGATCCAATCCGCCCCGGCGGATTCGGCTTCCTTGACCACCTTCAGGGCGTATTCCGGGTTTCGCTTGTAACCGTCGAAAAAGTGTTCCGCGTCGAACAGGACTTCCGCCAGCCGTTTCTTCAGGTACTTCACGGAATCGCCGACCATCCTGAGGTTCTCGTCCAGCGTGGAGCCCAACGCCTCGCGCACGTGCATGTCCCAGGATTTGCCGAAAATGGCGACCGCCTCCGTCTCCGCGGACAGGAGCCCTTGGAGGTTGGGGTCGTCCTCGGCGGACTTTTCGGGGCGCCTCGTGCTCCCGAACGCCGTGACCCGGGCCTGGGCGAGGGAGGAGCGTTTTATCTTTTTGAAGAATTCGATATCGCGGGGGTTGGAGCCGGGCCAACCGCCTTCGATGTAATGGACGCCGAGTTCGTCCAGTTTGTGGGCAATGCGGACCTTGTCCTCGACCGTGAAGGAAACGTCCTCGCCTTGGGCGCCGTCGCGGAGGGTGGTGTCGTAGAGTTCGATGGTCCTCATGATCCCGCGGCTTTTCTCCTCGGCTGGGGTTTGCTTTTGACCGGCCTCGATTTTGCGTCGGAACGGACCGCTTCCCTGCTCAACCCGAATTCCTCGTGCAGGACGCGCGTCGCGAGTTCCGCGTATTTTTTCTCGATGACGCACGAGATGCGGATTTCCGAGGTGCTGATCATCATGATGTTGATGTTCTCCCGGGAAAGGCCATTGAACATGCGCGCGGCGACGCCGGAGTGGCTCCGCATGCCCGCCCCCACGATGGAGATCTTGGCGATCTCGGAGTTGCAGGAGACGCCCGTGGCGCGGAGGTCGGGGGCGACCTTCCTCATGATCTCCGCCGCCTCGCCCGCGTCGGCGGCGGCCAGCGTGAACGATATGTCCGTATGGTTCTCGGCGCTCACGTTCTGGATGATCATGTCCACGGAGAGTTCGGCGGCGGCCAGCGCGCCGAAAATCCTGGCGGCGACGCCCGGTTGGTCCGGGACCCCGGAGACGGTGATCTTGGTCTGCTTCTTGTCGTACATCACACCGGAAACGACCGGCTGTTCCATCTTCGAATCCTCCTTGCATATCAGGGTGCCCGGCTCGTCGTTATACGAGGAGCGGACGACGAGCGGCATGTTGAAGTTCTTGGCGAATTCCACGCTCCGGATCTGCAGGACCTTGGCCCCCAGGCTGGCCATCTCCATCATTTCCTCGTAGGAAACGACGTCCAGTTTCCGGGCGTCGGGGACGACGTTGGGGTCCGAGGTGTAGACCCCGTCCACGTCGGTGTATATCTCGCAACTGTCGGCGTTCAGCGCGACGGCGAGCGCGACGGCGGAGGTGTCCGACCCGCCCCGGCCCAGCGTGGTCACGTCGCCGCGCTCGTTGATCCCCTGGAATCCGGCGACCACCACGACGTGGTTCTCCTGCAGAAATTTCCTGGCCCGGGCGCCGTCGATCTGCTTGATGCGGGCGCGGGTGTGGGTGTTGTCGGTCAACAGGCCCATCTGCCTGCCGGTCAGGGAAACGGCCGGACATCCGATGGCGTTCAAGGCGATGGTCACCAGCGCGCTGGAAATCCTCTCCCCGGAGGAAAGCAAAAGATCGATCTCCCGGCGGTTGGGGGATTCCGAAATCTGCCGGGCCATGTTGAGGAGTTTGTCCGTCTCCCCGGCCATGGCGGAAACCACCACCATCACGTCCACCCCTTCCCGCTTCGTCCGGGCAATCCTCTCGGCGACCTTGCGGATGCGCTCGATGGTGCCGACCGAGGTCCCGCCGTATTTCTGCACAATCAACCTGCGACTCATAACTCTCCCTTGAACAACGCCTGGATCAACGCCGGACCGTCGCGGAAACGCTCGGAAGCGGCCTTCAAAATGTCCTCGTCAAAACGCTCCGTCCCGTCGGGTCCCCGGCGCGCGGGATAAACGACGAAGGGGACGGGGTCCTTCTTGTATTTCATCAATACCGCGGAACTGACGTGGCTCACAACCAGCAGTATTTTAACATCATTTCGCCCTTCCAAGGCGCTCAGAAGAGGCCCCACGACCTCCCGGTCGAAATCCTCGATGGCCAGGATTTTATCGTCGAGGTTGCCGTGCAACGACACCTCCTCGCAGGCGGAAACCTGCAGGTAGACCGCGTCGCGGGCCCGCAACTCGTCCGTAGCCGCGCGGACTTTGCCCAGACCATCGGCGTCCATGGAACCCGCGGCCCCCTGGGCCGGGACAACCTTCATCCCCGCGCAAACCGCCATGCCCGTGAAAAGCGAGGAAGCGGAAACCGCCGAGGCGGTTTTCCGGTTTCCGCTCTCGAACGAGGGCAGGTCCGGACGACCGCCGTTGCCCCATGGCCAAATGCTGTTCACCGGGTCCAGGCCCCTCCTTCTCCGCTCTTTATTCAGCGGGTGATGATGGAGGATGATCTGCGCCTGGTTGACGATGTACGCCAGCTCCTTGTGCGCGTCGTCCGCGGGCATATGCCGGCGGATCCCCTCGCCGATCAGTTCGTCAGGCGGCGTCAGCCTCGCGGGCGCCGCCGGACCGTCCGGCGGCGGGACGCCGCCGTTTTTCATGGGACCCGCGGGACCGGTTTTCAAAACGCCCGTACGGGCCAGCAACCGGTTTTTAACGACCATCAAATTGTGATAGCCGTTTCCGGGGTAAAAATCGACGGAAACGTCGACGATCTGCTTCCGCAAGGCGTCCAGGAGCAGGTTGGCGTCGTCGGAGGAAATCCCGCCCGCCGCGTAATCCTTCATGACCATGTCGTTGTGGCTGGATTGCAGGATGACAAAATCGCAACACAACGGAAAATCGTCCCCGTCGAGCTTCACGTTCAGCGCGGCCGCCTCGAAATAGGCTGGCCCGGCGTAATAACGTTCCGGATCGTATCCCAAAAGAGAAAGAAAGGACACGTCGCTACCGGCGTGCAAGGTTTCCGGAATGGTATGGACCATTCCAGATCGGCCCAATCGGGCCAACCGATCCAGGTTCGGGGTGTCCGCCAGTTGCAGGGGCGTTTTATTGTCTTTCTCGGCAATGGGGTCGTCCGTCAACCCATTGGCAATTACAATCAAATATTTCATTGAGTTATGTCAAAACCGGTCGCAACGGAGAGGCCATGGAGAATATAAAATTATATCCCATGTCGCTCGAAATTTCATGTTCTATTCGCGGGAACTTTCAGAGGGGAGCGGGCATCCAGAAACCTATTGAAAATACTGCCCGCTTTCGCGGGAATGACGGCAAAAGAGAACAAAAAAGTTTTTCAGCGCCGTTAGAGACGCACAAACAACCCGTTGAAATAATGCGCCTTAGTGAAAAACCCGATCTTCCAGATGGATGAGATTGAATACCGCCTCCTCCAAAACGGAAAGGCGTGAGGGGTGGGGCAGACACTCGTGGAAAAGACCGTCAACCGCCTTGACGTATAAATCCGCGTCGATGGAGCAACTCATCAAAACGAATTTGCATTTCCCCCGGTTTTTCTTCATGGCCTGCAGGGAGGGAGAGTCGAGGCCATCCACTAAAGCCTCGCTAATCAGGGCGACCGAAAAGTCTCCTTTGTTTAATAAGTCCTTGGCTTCTTTCAGAGAGGAGGCGACGAAAACCCCATAGCCTTGTTGCGCGAAAAGACGCTCATAATCTTGAACACAATCGGAAGGATTATCCGCAATCAGAATATTATTGGGCATGTAAATACCCTGTGCCTCAAGAAGCTAAGGAAGACGGCTACGGAACAGATGTTCACTACAATATCAGGCTTGACTTGGTTTTTGTCAACAGCCGTCAAACGATTTCCACGAGGCGTTTTTCTTTCAATGAATTAGTCGTCCCTGAAAAGTCGTTTTTTCGGGGAATTTGGGCAAACTGTTAGGCTACGGCGCTCGGTTTGCCGGTTGAAAAACGATTTTGAGGCGGTAGCCAAAAAGAAAAAATAGAAGCCGCGCTAGTAGCTTCCGGATGT
>JACQQK010000015.1 GCA_016207065.1 Nitrospinota bacterium | reverse complement strand
GAACAAACTCGATCCTGTCCTTGCGAAACAGGTTCTTTTTGACAACCTCGTCCGCTATGGAGGGCGGATAATTCGACCGGACGGAGCCGGGACCTTGAAATTTTTGCGCGGAAGCGATCAAGGTCTTGCCGTCGGTTTTCGAACTGCCGCCGGGACCAAACCAGATTTTAAAAATTGCCGCCGAAACCAACAGGATGGTCGCTACAAGAACAAAATTGACAATGGTTAGTTTGTGTTTCACGGGTTTGGGCGAATCCTCTGGTCTCTATATAACGTAATGAATTTATTGGGCTTTGTCAATGCTTATCCCGGTCAAGGTCCGGCGTGTCTTCCGCGGATTGGCGCATGGGACGGAAATGAGGGGTCGATTGAGTAGCGGCGGTCTTGGGAACTATTTCAATGCGGGAACGTTTTCAGCGCCCATGCGGCACGGTTTCATTTTATAATGGGAGGATTTCAAGGGCAAGGGGCGAATTAAAACCCGGTCTCCCCGGAGGGCGCCATCGTTTTCATGCCCGAGGTTGCAAACTCAATCAAGGTTACTTAAATCATGAGCGCTCAGGGATTGTTGTCGGAAATTAAAAAATATCTTCCCTTAAAGGTTTACGGAAAAGGCCCGGTGCTCGAGTTGTTGCGCGAGATGGGAGTTTTCGCGGAAAAAACGACGCCGCTTCAGGCTACGGAGGTTTTCCGTTCCAACGAGTCGGGAGAATTGGTCTGTCTCGTCGCCCCCGAGGGGAAAGAAAAAGTCACCGCGGCCCTTACCAACTTGCGGCTGGACATCAAACACCCCCTGTTCGCCAAGGTGCGGAATTACCAGCGAGAGGTTGAACGGGAGATTTCCAAACCCGGCCAGAACGTCAATCGTAGCTCATTCCGGGTGGGGGATTTGTACAAGAGATAATCCCCCCCCCCCAGCCCGGATAAGGTGGTCAATGCATCACGGGGATGATCAACAGGGCCACGATGTTCATGATCTTGATCAGCGGATTGATGGCCGGTCCGGCGGTGTCCTTGTATGGGTCGCCGACCGTATCGCCGGTCACCGCGGCCAGATGGGCGTCGCTTCCCTTGCCGCCGAAATTATTGTCCTCGATATGCTTCTTGGCGTTGTCCCAGGCGCCTCCGCCCGTGGTCATGGAAATGGCCACGAAAATCCCGGTGACGATCGAACCCATCAACGCCCCGCCCAGGGCTTGGGGACCCAGGACCAGGCCGACGAACACGGGTAGCGCCACGGGAAGCAACGAAGGCAACATCATTTCCTTTGTGGCGGAACGCGTCAGCAGGTCCACCGCCTTGGAATAGTCGGGTTTTCCCGTCCCCTCCATGATCCCCGCGATCTCCTTGAACTGCCGGCGCACTTCTATGACGATGGCCCCCGCGGCGCGGCTGACCGACTCCATCGCGAAGGAGCTGAACAGGTAGGGCACCAGACCGCCGATGAACAGGCCGACGATCACCATGTGGTTGGAGAGGTCGAAGGTCGTTGCCTGCCCAAGATGTTTTTCGAGCCCGTGCGTGTAATCGGCGAAAAGCACCAGCGCCGCCAACCCGGCGGAACCGATGGCGTAACCCTTGGTCACCGCTTTGGTGGTGTTGCCCACCGCGTCCAGGGGGTCGGTGATGTTGCGCACTTCCTTCGGCAACTTGGCCATCTCCGCGATCCCGCCGGCGTTGTCCGTGACCGGGCCGTAGGCGTCCAGCGCGACGATGATCCCGGTCATGGACAGCATGGACGTGGCCGCGATGGCGATGCCATACAGGCCCGCCATCGCGTACGCCGCCAGGATGCTCATGCATACGGCGGCGACCGGAGCGGCGGTCGATCTCATGGAAATGCCCAGGCCCGCGATGATGTTGGTCGCGTGGCCGGTGATGGAAGCCTCGGCCACGTATTGGACCGGCTTGTAATGGGTGGCCGTGTAATATTCGGTGATCAGTACCATGGCCCCGGTCAGGACCAGGCCGACTAGAGCGCACGCGTACAGTTGGAGGACGCTGAAACTACCGTTGCCGCCCATGATCCACCGGGTGGCCGGGTAGTAGGCTACGGCCGCGAGGACCCCCGCCACGATCAGGCCGCGGTAGAGCGCGTTCATGATCTTGCCGCCCTCGCGGGCGTTGACGAAGAAAGTCGAAATGATCGAGGCGATGATGGATACCCCGCCCAACACCAGGGGATAAATCTCCGCGTGCTCGCTCGCGTCCTTGAGGATCATCTGTCCCAGCAACATGGTGGCGATGGTGGTGACCGCGTAGGTCTCGAACAGGTCGGCGGCCATGCCGGCGCAGTCGCCCACGTTGTCGCCCACGTTGTCGGCGATGACGGCCGGGTTGCGGGGGTCGTCCTCGGGAATGCCCGCCTCGACCTTGCCCACCAGGTCGGCGCCCACGTCCGCCCCTTTGGTGAAGATGCCGCCGCCCAGGCGCGCGAAGATGGAAATGAGCGATCCGCCGAAGGCCAACCCGACCAACGGGTCGAGGTTCACCGGCCGGCCGGCCGGGGTCAGCGCGTGCAGTATCCCGTAATAACCGGCGACGCCGATCAACCCCAGGCCCACCACCAGAAGCCCGGTGATGGCTCCGGACCGGAAAGCCACGCGCAGGGCCGCGTTGAGCCCCTGACGCGCCGCTTCCGCGGTGCGCACGTTGGCCCGCACCGAAATATGCATGCCGATGTAACCGGCGGCCGCCGAACAGATCGCGCCGATGGCGAAACCGAAAGCGGTGGCCATTCCCAGCCTCAGGAAAATCATGACGAACAATACGGCCCCCACGAAGCTGATGGTGGTGTATTGCCGGTTCAAGTAAGCGGAAGCCCCTTCCTGGATGGCTTCGGCGATCTGCCGCATGCGCGGGTTCCCGGCGGGTTGCTCCATGATCCATTTGATCGACAGGGCGCCGTAGCCCAAGGCGATCGCGGCGCAGACGATGGCGAATATCAAACCGTACAACAAGATTGTGTCCTCCAGAATTCAGGCCGCTGTCGGGCCGGCCCGGTTGCCCATTTCGTAATATGCCCGTCGCGCGCAACGGCGCCGGCGCTTGGTTTTTTTTGCCAGGATGTTGTTACGTTGGAAAAGATTCAGTGTCTTGGCGGGTAGCGCTTTGCTTGGGAGCTTTGTTTGACGACCCGGAACAGGATGGGAATATTATGCTTTAAAATTTCGATTTCCGCAACCCCTTGGCGTTTTCCGTGGATGGACGTTATTGGGCATCGCCGGACCCGGCCTCGGAATTGATGAATTTCTTCAAGAAGGGAAACATGGCTCCGCGCTTGGAGATCATTTCCTCGCGGGACAGCTTCATCAAGGCCTCGTCGACGAAAGCATAGCCGCGCTCCCCGGCGAATTTCTCCACGCCTTTGACCACCATGCCCCGCGCGAAGGAAGGGATGCGCTCCAGCCGCGACAAGGCTTCCGGCGTCCAGGGAAGGCTGTGTTCCACCTCCAGGCCCAGGGTGTCCTCGATTTTGAGCGTGATTTCCTTGCCGCCGTATTTCCCGGGCTCGTAATCGCATGACGGGTCTTCCGCCATGTACGATCCCCTTTCGGCGAACGCGCGCGCCCGGCAACCGGAACACATCGCGGAAAATTCGCACGTCCCGCACTTGCCCTGGAGATTTTTCCGGTCCCTGAGTTCCCGCATCAGCGGGGCGTCGAACCAGAGGTCCTTGAAGGAGGCGGCTTTCAAATTGCCCACGGATTCCTGGATGAAAGGGCAGGGGGTGAGGTTGCCCTCGGGCGAGATCCTGCTGTAATGCGTCGCCGCGGGGCATCCGCCGGAGTAAGTCCGCGTGTAGACGGAGTCGGGGTCGTTTTCGTAGACCACCCTCTTGTACTGCGGGGCGCACTTGGAGTTGATCATCAACCGGCCCTTGTATTCCATCTGCAAACGGTAGAGCGTTTTGAGGGCTTCCTCGTACGCCGCGTTGGAAATGTCGGTGTTCCCCTGGCCCCTGCCGGTGCACACGAGAAAAT
>JACQQK010000108.1 GCA_016207065.1 Nitrospinota bacterium | reverse complement strand
GGGGAAGCCGCTTTATCAAAAATACGTTTTCGAAAATAAACCGGAGGGCAAAGAAGCCGCCTAAAATCGTGTAAAATATCTTGACCGGGGAGACCGACTGTAAACACAACTCCTAACTACCGCAGATTACGGCTCATTCATGCTTCGCAATGCTTTGGCGATCTCTTTGGCTTTGGAAATCGAGGATGGCGATCTCGGATTTTGACTGTCATCCGGTCTTACCCTTCGGGAAATGCTCGACGAAGATAGGCTGACCTTTTTTACCGGACACTACGATGCGGTTATTTCTCTTTCTGGCATTTCTCCCGTTGACGCTGGCCTGCCAGGCCGGAACAACGGCGGTCCCGGCGCCGCCTTATGACGCCAGGGCCGACGTCGAACTTTTCCTGAGGGCCAAAACCGCCGGCCAGGAGGCCGAGGCGCTGGACCGCTTGCGGTTCAACAAGGTTTCCAACGAGGACGTAAAATCCCTGTTGCGGGAAATCCATAAGGGCGGGTCTGCGGGGCCGACGGGTCCGCAAACGGGGTTGGCGATCGAGCATAACAAAAAGCCTTATCCTTACGCTCTGTTCGTCCCCGAGCCGTTGGAGCGGGGCAGGTCGTACCCGCTCATCGTCGTCCTGCACGGCGCCGGCGGGAGCGGGGAGGTGACGTTGCCGGCGTGGGTCAAGCGGTTGCGCGGCGAATTCATCATCGCCTGTCCCACTTATCCCATGGGAGCGTGGTGGACCCTGACGGCGGAAAAGGTCGTCCTCGAACTGATTGAAAAACTCCAAGCGGAATACCCCGCGGACCCCAACCGGGTGTTTTTGGCGGGCCTGTCCAACGGGGCGATCGGGGCGTACCTGATCGGGATGTTTTCGCCCGATCGCTTCGCCGGTATCGTGCCCATCGCCGGGGCGGTCACCGAGCGTTACATGCATTTCCTGATCAACCTGAGGAATACGCCCGTTTACATGATCCAGGGGCAAAAGGACCCGATTTTCCCGATCCAGCTCAGCAGAAGGATCCACCAGATCCTGAGCGACATGAAGTACCCGGTCGTCTACCGGGAGCATGAGGAAGCCGGCATGGCGCACGGCGGACACTTCCTCCCCGAGGCGGAGGTCCCCGCCCTGTACGACTGGCTCATGGCGCAGGGCCGCAAAAACAACCCGGCCGTGATCCGGATGACCCGCGAGGAAAACCACTTGGACCGCATTCACTGGGCGCGGCTGACGAAGGGGCGCCAGCTTGCCGCCTTGCAACTCCCCGGCCCGGAGGACGAGCCCATTCACAGCCGGGACGGGAAGATCGCCACCCTGTTCGCCGTCTACAAGGGCAGGAACGAGTTCGAGGTCATGGGAAATAATCTGCTAGAATACGAAATATACCTGAATTCCGAGATGGTGGATTTCGACGCGCCCATCCGCGTCTCCACGCAAAATATCGCGATCGCGGATACCGGCGTGGTCCCGGGCGAAATGCTGGCGAGTTTTAACGATAAAGTCGCCAAGGACATGGGCGCGTTGTTGAGCGGGTACAAGTCGCGCCGGGACCCGTATCAGCTGTACGACGCGAAAATCAAAATCAGCCTGGAAAAAGACATCGAAGTCGCCTTCAATCGATGAACCCTTCTTCACCGCTTCCCCCGCGGGACCGAGCGCAATTGCTGGAAAAGTCCATGGCCCTTCTGGGCTGGAACCTCGTGGCCCGTTCCCTGGCCTCTCTGGCCTTGTCCCCCTTCACCCATGAAAAATGCCTGGCGCTGGCCCCGGAAACCGATTTCGCATTGGCCAACCGGTTACTGGACGAAACGGCGGAGATGGTTTCCCTGCTGGACTCGACGGAAAGCCCGCCGATGGAGGTCTTCGACGATATCCGCCCGGTCCTGGACGAAGCCCGGGAGCGGATTTTAATCGAGCCCAGGGACGCCCTCCGGGTAATGAAGGTGTTGCGCTTCGCCCGCTCTCTCTCCCGGTACATCGACAAAAGAAGCGCCGTGCCGCTACTGAAAACCAAAATCGCGCGGTTGAACCCGTTGCCCGCGCTTTTGAAGGAACTCGAACGCTGTATCGACGAGGACGGCGAGATCAAGGAAAACGCCAGCCCGGAACTGCGGCAGGCCATCCGCGACGCGTGGGCGGCCAAGGAGAAACTCGACGGCGTCGTCGGGAAAATGCTTTCCGACTCGGCTTATTCCGAGGCCCTTCAGGACGGCTACCACACCGAGAGGGAAGGGCGCGTCGTCCTGCCGATCAAGGCCGAATGGCGGTCGCGGGTGGACGGCATCGTCCACGACACCTCCGGTAGCGGCGTCACCATCTACATGGAGCCGACGAAAATCATCCCGCTGAACAACCAGCTCAAGATCAACCGGCTCCGCATCGAGCGGGAGAAACTGAAAATCCTCGGGCAACTGGCCGGGGAATTCATCGCCCACGAGACGGCCTTGCTGGGGGACCTGGAGGTGTTGTCCGATTTCGACCTGGTATACGCCAAGGCGCGATTGGCGAGGACCATGGGGGCCAGGAAATGTCCCGCGACGCCGGATTCCCGCGTGGACCTCAGGCAGGCCCGGAATCCCGAATTGATCCTGAACGGCAGGGAAGTCGTCCCCAACGATATCGGCTGGGACCCGGCCATTCGAGTGATCGTCGTCTCCGGACCCAACACGGGGGGGAAAACCGTGACGCTGAAAACGCTCGGGTTGATGTCGTTGATGGTCCGGGCCGGATTGTTTCTCCCCGTCCGCGAGGATTCCGCCATCGGTTTTTTTCCGGAAGCGTATGCCGACATCGGCGACGACCAGAACATCCAGCTCAACCTGTCGACGTTTTCAGGACACGTGCAGAAGATCGTCAATATCCTGGAAAACGCCGCGCCGGGCGCGCTGGTCCTCCTGGACGAACTGGGGATCGCCACGGACCCGC
>JACQQK010000107.1 GCA_016207065.1 Nitrospinota bacterium | reverse complement strand
GAAGTTTTTAACGATGGATACCCATTGGGGCGTCGTCAAGCGGTAAGACTCAGGACTTTGGATCCTGCATTCGGAGGTTCGAATCCTCCCGCCCCAGCTTAATTACCACAAGGCCAGAGAAACATGAACGGCAACGGCAGAGTACTGGTTTTTTCCGGCAGGGCGAACCCCGCATTGGCCGAGGACATCTGCAAATACCTCAACATCCCGCTCGGCAAGACGGTGATCAAGGATTTCGCCGACCAGGAAATCTACGTGCGGATTGAAGAGAACGTCCGGGGCGGGGACATTTTTGTCATCCAGCCCACCTGTACGCCGGGGAACACCCACCTGATGGAGTTGTTGATCATCATCGACGCGCTCAAACGCTCGTCCGCCAAGCGCATCACGGCGGTCATCCCCTATTACGGGTATGCCCGGCAGGACCGGAAAAACGAGCCCCGCGTGCCGATCACGTCAAAACTGGTGGCCGATTTGCTGAACACGGCGGGGACGGACCGCGTGTTGACCATCGATCTGCACGCCGGACAGATCCAGGGATTCTTCAACATCCCCGTGGACCATCTGTTCGCGATGAACGTGTTGATCGAGTACATCAAGAAGCTGAATTTGCCGAACCTCGTGATCATTTCGCCGGACGCGGGCGGCGTGGAGCGCGCGCGCGCGTTCGCCAAAAGGCTGGGGACCACCCTCGCCATCATCGACAAGCGCCGGGAGGCCATCAACGAGGCCAAGGCGATGCACATCATCGGCGATGTCAAGGGCAAGGTCGCGTTCATCGTGGACGATATCATCGACACCGCGGGGACGATGGTGGAGGCCGCCAACGCGTTGATGGGCGCGGGGGCGGTCGAGGTGCACGCGTGTTGCAGTCACCCGGTGCTTTCCGGGCCGGCCAACGAGCGCATCGCCAACTCGCCGATCAAGTCCATCATCGCCACCAACACCATACCGCTCCGGGGGGAGCTCAACAACAACCCGAAGATCAAAGTGCTGTCCATCGCCCCCTTGCTGGGAGAAGCGATATTGCGCTTCCACAGCGAGAGTTCCGTGAGCTCTCTATTCGATTAATCAAAGGAGTTTTTAAAATGTCTACAGCGTCTACAGCGTCGGCTTTGAACGGAAAACTGAGAGAACAAAAAGGCAGGGGATCGAGCCAGAGGTTGCGCAACCAAGGCTTCATGCCCGCCGTCCTGTATGGCCAAAAGGACAACCTGTCCCTGGCCGTCAACCCCAAGGAACTGAGGAAAATCCTCGACCAGAAGGGCAAGAACGCCCTGATCGACCTCAGCATCGAGGGCGACTCCGGAAATCCCCGGAAGGTGTTGTTGAAAGACTATCAGGCCCATCCCCTGCGGTCCGCCTGGGTGCACGTCGATTTTCTGGAAATTGACATGACCCGGAAAATCAGGGTCCATGTCCCCCTCCGGTTCGTGGGGGTTTCCGCCGGCGAGAAGCTGGGCGGCATCGCCAACCACGTCCTCAGGTCGTTGGACGTCGAATGCCTGCCGGCCGATATACCCGAATCCATCGAAGTGCAAATGGCCGAGGTCCAGTTGGGCCAGGCGGTCCACGTCTCCGACTTGACCATACCGGCGAACGTGAAGGCGTTGAACAAACCTTCCGGGACGGTGGTGTCGGTGCAGGCGGAACGCGAGGAACAACCCAAGCCCGCGGAAGCTGTCGCCGCGGAAGGCGCGGCGCCCGCCGAGGCGGCTACGGCGGAGGCTGGCAAGGAGGCCGGCAAGGAGGCCTCCGGCGCTCCCGCGAAAGCCGGGAAATAATTTTTCGCTGTGTACCTTGTCCTGGGTTTGGGAAATCCCGGACCGCGTTACGAACGGACGCGGCATAACGCGGGATTTCTCGCGGTCGATTTTCTGACCGGGAAGCATCGCATCAAACTGGCCGAACGGAAGTTTTATTCCCTGTGCGGCAATGGCGAGGTAGGCGGTTGTCCGGTCATGGTCTGCAAACCCATGACCTATATGAACGAAAGCGGGAAGTCGGCCCGGTCCATCACCGCCGCATTGAGGATCCCGCCGGAAAACGTCATCGTCGTCCATGACGACATCGATATTCCATTCGGCAAGATAAAAGTCAAGCACAAGGGCGGAGCGGGCGGCCAGCGCGGCGTACTCTCCATCATGGAGGCGCTCCGCACCGACCTGTTTTCGCGGGTCCGGATCGGGATCGGCAGGCCGGGAAATAAAGACGATATCGTGGATTACGTCCTCTCCCCGTTCGAAAACGGAGAATGGAGCGAACTCGACCGCGTGATCGAACAAGCGGCGGAGCATATCGAGCGGACGTTACGGGAGTTCAATAACAGGACCAAACTCAAGGAGG
>JACQQK010000019.1 GCA_016207065.1 Nitrospinota bacterium | reverse complement strand
TTTCACCCCCACCTAACCTCCCCCTTCAAGGGGGAGGACGTTATGGAATACTTCATTTTGTTAGGCGCTCTTAACCAAATTGCGAAAAAAATGAATCTTTTTAGGTTCCAACCAGTCTAAATCATAGTAGCATTTCACGGTTTTCCTCCTCGTTTCGCTAGAGCGCCCGGTTTCCGGGCGCTCTTTTTTTGCCCGCCAACCGCCCTCGCCGCCCCGTTACCGGACAAAATAATCCACCGTCCGCTCAACGGAGGAAAGATAAGATCTTCCAAACAAGTTGAGATGGTTGAGCAGGTGGTACAGGTTGAACAATTGTTTTCGCTCGTCGTATCCTGGGGCAAGCGGGAAGGTCCCGCGGTAGGCGTCGTAAAACGCCTGCGGCAGTCTGCCGAACAGTTCCGTCATGGCCAGGTCGGCCTCGCGCAGGCCGTAATAGACGGCGGGGTCGAAGACAAAGGGCCTTTGCCCCGCGTCCGCAAAATAATTTCCCGACCACAAGTCGCCGTGCAGGAGGGCCGGTTTTTCGCCCGGAGGGGCGATCCATTCCGCAAGCCGGCCGCATAGCCTGTCCAGCTTCAGGTCGAGGGATTTGGGCAGTAGCCCGCTCTTTCTCGCCAGTTCCTGCTGGAAGCGGATGCGCCGTTCGCGGTAAAAGACCGCCGGGTCTTTTTCCCGCGCGTTCGACTGCGGGGTTTTGCCGATGAAGTTGTCGTGGTCGAGCCCGTAAGCGTCTCCGCTCGTCCGGTGCAGTTCGGCCAGGGTTTCTCCGAAACGGACGTAAAACTCCTTGCCGGGCGAGCGTTCCTCGACGTATTCGAGGAGAAGGTAATGCGCTCGCCGTCCGGGTTGCAGGGCGAGGACCTTCGGCGCGCGCGGACCGTTTTTTACCTGGCCGAGCAGAGTCAGCCCGCGGGCCTCGGCCTTGAAAAATCCGGACGGCGGGGCGGGATGGTATTTCAGAAACGCCTTTTGCCCGTTGGACAGCGTCAGGACCCGCGTTTCGTTGATGCAACCGCCGCCGACGGAAACGGCGCTTTCGATCCGGACGGGTTCCCCGTAAACCGCGCTCAACAGTTCCCTTATTTCGTCATTTTTAATCACGGATGAACGTCAAATCCCCCTTTGCTAAAGGGGGATGGATTTTCTCCCCCTTCGTCGAAGGGGGCCGCGGGGATTTAAAAAGGGGAGCGCCTCCCGCCAATGTGAACGTTGGATCCCATAGGCTCGACCCCGATGGCGAACAGGCCTCGCGAAAAGCAATCCCGGTCTGGCCAGTTGCCCCCCGCGGCGAGTGGGCGTCACGCCGGAGGATCCAGGAACCGGGTTTTGACGTGTTTGAGGATTTCCGGACAGGCGCGCTGGACGATTTGGAACACCACGTCAAACCCGTCGTTGCCTCCGTAATAGGGGTCGGGGACGTCCGGGTCGCCGTTGCATTGCGGGTCGAAACTCCGGAACAGTTTCAACTTCTCCCGGGCGGTTTCCGGGGCGCACATCCTGCTCAGCTCGGCCTCGTTGGCGCGGTCCATGGCCACGACGAGGTCGAACCGGTCGAAGTCGTCCCGGCGGAACTGCCTGGCCCTGCTGGTCAAGCGCAGGCCGTTTTTATTGGCCGTGGCCTGCATCCGGCTGTCGGGGAGTTTCCCCACGTGCCAGTCGCCGGTCCCGGCCGATTCGATATGGATCCGGCCGGCGAGCCCCTCCTCGGCGACCAGGCGCGCGCACAGGCCCTGGGCCAAGGGGGAACGGCAGATGTTTCCCAGACAAACGAAGCAAACGTTGACGGTCTTGGACGGTTCCATTTGGGCGATTGATTTAGCCTCCAATTATGTTTAAGATGAATTTTTCACGGTCCTGCAAATAAAATTTTATAGGACAAATCCGCCGGTATCAACTGGGAAACCGGCGCCTTGTAAAAGAAACCGGAAAAATAGAAAGCCGAGGATGGAGTTTTGATCGAACGATATACGTTACCTGAAATGGCGGCCGTCTGGGAGCCGGAGCGGAAATTCCAGATCTGGCTGGAAATCGAAATCGCCGCCTGCGAGGCCCTGGCGAAACGGAAAGAGATCCCGGCCTCCGCCGTGGACCGGATCAAAAAGTCGGCGAAGTTCGACGTCGCCCGGATCGACGAGATCGAAAAGGAGGTGAAACACGACGTGATCGCGTTCCTCACCTGCGTGGCGGAGAGCGTCGGCGAGCCTTCGCGCTACATGCACCTGGGGCTCACCTCCTCCGACGTGGTGGACACGGCCTTCGCCGTGCAGTTGCGGGACTCGGCCACGCTGGTCCTCCAGGAGCTTGGGCGGCTACGGGCCGCGGTCAAGAAGATGGCCTTGCGCCATAAAAACACCCCCATGATCGGGCGTTCGCACGGCATCCACGCCGAGCCGATCACCTTCGGGTTGAAACTGGCGAATTGGTACGCGGAGCTGGGTAGAAACGAGGAGCGGCTCGCGCGCGCCCGGGAGACCATAAGCGTCGGCCAGATTTCCGGGGCGGTGGGGACCTTCTCCTCCGTGGACCCAGGCGTGGAGGCCCACGTCTGCAAGAAGCTGGGGCTCAAGCCGGCCCCGGTTTCCAGCCAGATCATCCAGCGGGACCGGCACGCGGAGTATTTCACGGTCCTGGCCATCCTGGCCGGGTCGATCGAAAAAATCGCCACCGAGATCCGCCACCTGCAAAGGACGGAGGTTTTGGAAGCGGAGGAGTTCTTCGCCGGCGGACAGAAAGGCTCGTCCGCCATGCCGCACAAACGCAACCCGGTGGTCTCGGAACAAATGTGCGGACTGGCCCGGCTGGCGCGCGGCAACGCCCTGGCGGCCCTGGAGAATATCGCGCTGTGGCACGAGCGCGACATCAGCCACTCCTCGGTGGAGCGCGTGATCGGCCCGGACAGCTCCATCCTCCTGCACTATATGACGAGAAAGATGACGCGCCTGCTCGATCAATTGACGATCTACCCGGACAATATGAAGGAAAATCTGGAGAAGACCCGGGGGTTGATCTATTCGCAAAACGTCTTGTTGGCCCTCGCCCGCAAAGGCGCGCTGAGGGAAGACGCCTACCGCATGGTGCAGAGAAACGCCATGGAAGCCTGGCGTAGCGGAGCGGATTTCCTGTCGCTTCTCAAGCAAGACGGAGAGATCAAAAGCTATTTGTCCGGCAAGGAGCTGGAAAAGGCCTTCAACTTGAAGACCCAGCTCAAAAATATCGACCGCATCTTCAGCCGGGTTTTTTAGTTCCAATAATCGAGGAATACGTCATGAAACGTCTGGAAAAAATATACGAGGGCAAGGCCAAGATCATCTATTCCACCGACAACCCCGACCTGCTGATCCAATACTTCAAGGACGACGCGACGGCCTTCAACGGGGTCAAGAAGGGGACCATCGTGGACAAGGGCGTGGTCAACAACCAGATTTCCTCGCGTATTTTCAAGTACCTTGAGGAGAAGGGGATCTCCACCCATTTCGTCGACCAGCCTACCGACCGGGAGATGGTCGTCAAGAAACTGGAGATCGTCCCCGTGGAAGTGGTCATGCGCAACGTGGTCGCGGGAAGCCTGGCCAAGCGCACGGGGATTGCGGAAGGGACCCCGCTGAAACAGCCCATCATCGAGTTTTATTACAAGAACGATCCCCTGGGCGACCCCATGATCAACGAGTACCACATCGCCGCCTTCGGATGGGCGGCGCCCAGGGAGATGGAGGAGATCAAGTCCCTGGGGTCCAGGATCAACGAGGCGCTGTCGGAGTTCTTCCGGGAGCGCAAGATCCGGCTGGTCGATTTCAAACTCGAGTTCGGCCGGCACAAGGGAAAGATCCTGTTAGGCGACGAAATCAGCCCGGACGGTTGCCGGTTGTGGGACTGGGAAACCGGCGAGAAAATGGACAAGGACCGGTTCCGCTTCGACCTGGGAAGCGTCGAGGAAAAATACCGACAAGTCTACCGCCTCGTCTGCCAGGACTGACGCCAGCGTGCCGCTGGACCCAACGCCGCCCCGCGCTTGCGCCGGGACGGGGGGATTTCTCGGCCGCGTCAGCGCCGCCGCCATGCAAGCGCTCGCCCGGATCAGTGTTCCTTCTTTTCTTCCGAGTGCGTCAGGTAAAGCGCCACGCCGACCAGGGCAATGCCGCTGGCCAGATACAGCAAATCCAACGGCCCCTTGAAGTCCATCCCCAGGGTCTGCTCGAAAAACTCCACGATCAAGATCATCAAGATCACCTTGGCCAGCCGCGTCTTGAGGTCGTCCAGGTTGCGGATCAGGAGCACGTTCTCGGACGACTCCGAATCCTTCGCCAGATCGATCTTGCTGATGAACAATTCGTACAACCCCAGGGCGAAAATCAACATGACCGTGGCGAGCAGGTAACCGTCCACGATCTCCACCACGTGGCCGATGGTCTCGTCGTGCAACGTTTTCCGCGCCTGGGCGGTCATCTCGGGATCGACGTAATGGAACAAGTGCGAGATCATGTAGAAAGTGTCCGCCGTGGCCATGAAGAACATGGCGAAGCTGGCCAGAAGGCTCGCTACCACCGCGAACAACGTCGCCAACCGGCTGTTCCAAATCACTCCTTCAAACAACTTTTCCAGCGTCTGCATCTATGAACTCTCCATTATTTTTCCAAGGGTCGATTTGCGGCGTGCCGCCGCGGGCGGTTCCGCCTCCGCGCAAGCGGGAGGCGGCGTTGGGTCCAGCGGCACGCTGGCGAGCTGGGC
This sequence comes from Nitrospinota bacterium, assembly GCA_016207065.1. Lineage (GTDB taxonomy): Bacteria > Nitrospinota > Nitrospinia > Nitrospinales > JACRGP01 > JACRGP01. The sequence continues at coordinate 8,211 of JACQQK010000019.1, read as the reverse complement.
GGCTTTTCCGGCTGATGCCGAGACGGTGCGCGGCTCCCCCTTGTAAAGGGGGCCGGGGGGATTCGCGTTCCGGCGACCGCGTCAGCGTCGTCGCCGAGCCGCTCCTACGGCGAGTAGGCGCTAAATACTTTTACACTCCAGCTTGGTCGGCGCGGTCCCCTGGCACTCGATGGACTCGGTCATGCCGCGCGCCACCGCGCCGCACGCGGTGCTCACGCCCTGCATCACCGTGTCGTTCCGTTCGCTCCCCCGCACGATTTGGCAGGAGTCGCGGTCATTGTAGCGGATGCAAACTTCACATTCGAATTTGCTCCCGGTGGAGATCAGGGTATAGGAGAGGGCCCCGATAAAAACGATAAAACCGGCGGTGAGAATGGTTCCTTTGCTCATGGTCTTTTACTTGGTATGTTCAAGGTTGAGGACGCTAAGCTCGTTGGATACAAAATAGTGTTTGCGGTAGAAAACGAGTTCTTGGAGCGATTCGCGGATATCGACAAGGGCCATATGGGCCTCGCTCTTCTTGGGGAATTTCTGCCCGTCGGGATACCATCGACGCACCAGTTCCTTGACGGTGGTGACGTCGATGGTGCGGTAGTGCAGGTAGCTGGCGATTTTCCGCATGTAACGCTCGAGGAACCTCCGGTCCTGCCCGACGGAGTTGCCGCACAACGGCGACGAGTTCTCCGGGCAGTATTTCTTGATGAACTCCAAGGTCAACCGCTCCGCCGCGGAAACGGTGATTTTGGACTCCTTGACCCGCTGGATCAACCCCGACGCGGTGTGGTGTTTCTTGTTCCATTCGTCCATGCGGTCCAGGACCGTAGCGGTCTGATGGATCGCCAGACACGGCCCTTCCTCCAGGATATTGAGATCGCCGTCGGTGACGAGGGTGGCGATTTCGAGGATGTGTTCCTTTTCCGAGTCCAGACCGGACATTTCGAGGTCCATCCACACCAGGTTGTTTGGCGAAGGTTTGGCGCTCATGGACCGGCCCGGAAAAACGGTCCGATGAATTTCGCGGAATGGCGGGGTTTCATCGCGCGCGCTCCAGGATTTTTCCCACTTCCTTATTGTTCATCAGGCCCTTGACTTTCGGATCGGCGGCGACTTTGCCGACGTCTCCCTGGTTTACGGCGTCCATCAATTCCTTGTCGTTGAGAATATTCCGCACGGCGGGATCTTTCTGAAGATTTTGCAACAACTTCGCGGTTTCGGGGTCGCTCAGCATCCGGTTTTTCATCTGTTCCATTTGCCGGGCGTCGATTCCCAGATCGCTCAAGGACGGGTTTCCCGAGGCGCTAGCTACGCCGCGGTTGTCGCCGTATTGTATCGAATGGATCTTTTCCTCGGAGAGCGAAAACCGGCCCAGGGATTTCGAACGCAGTTGGTAGACGCCGTTGGAAAACGACAAAATTTCCGCCTGGACGACGCTCCCGTCTTTCAAGACAAACGATTTCGACGAGGTCTCCGCGAAAGCCGGGGAGGCCGCCGAGACGGCGAAAACCGCCAGGACCCAGCAAGCTGTAAAAAACGGATCTCTTCCTGTCCCGCGCGGCAACATCCGGGCTTTCCCTTCCGAAAAATGCAATTCTTTCGATTCTAGCTTAATTCCAGAGAAATATAAACCCATTCTTCCAGCCAGCGTGTCGCTGGCCGGGCATACGCCCGGGGGCAATGCGGCGATGACGCTGACGCGATCGCCGGGATGCAGTTCCCGCCTCCGCGTCAGCGGGAGGCGGCATTGGCTCCGGCGCTTCGCCGGGGTTAGTGCAGGGCCATGGTCAGGCATTTGTTGGCCCCGCCCGCCTTGAGAAATTCGGTCACCGGCCGGGCCGCCACGACGTATCCGGCGTTCTCCAACCGGGAGCGGAGTTCCCGGCTCGCGCCGTTCATGAACAGCGTCTTCTCCGCCAATACCGCGTTGCAGGCAAAGTTCTCGGCATCCTCGCGGGAAACGGCGATACGGTTTTCCAGCGGAACGATCTCTTCGATCGTCCGGACGGAACCGGGGTCGAAGGCAGAGGGATAATACATGACCTTGTCGTCGAGCAGAGGGCAGAAGCAAGTGTCCAGATGGTAAAACTGGGGGTTCACAAGCCGTAGGGATATGACTTCCGTCTGAAAAACCCGGGTTAAAAACCCGTGGGCTTCGAGGTCCGTGCGGAATCCATATCCGGCCCATATGCGGTCTCTGCCCGGTTGCGGCAAGGCGTCGCCCGCGCCCTCGAAGCGGATGCCCTCCGGCAGTTCGACGATTTCATACCCGTTGGCGCTGAACCAGGCCTTGAAGCAAGGTTCCTCGGCCCGCCGCTCGTCGTGCCGGAACCGGCTGGGGATGAACTTGTTGCCGCGCAGGATTCCCGCGTTGGCCGTAAATACAAGGTCTGGAACGTGCGGCAGGGGATCGATCAGCTTCACGTCGGCCATACGGCCCAGCGCTTCATAAAATTCCCGCCACTGCGTCCTGGCGCGGGTCGAATCGACCTGGCCGACTTGTCCTTGCATCCACGGGTTGATCACGTAATTCACCCCGAAATAAGCGGGATTGCACATCAGCAGGCTCTGGTTCATGGTTTCACCTCGCGTTTTCCGCTAACAATATGTTTTTTAGATGCTTGAGATCGCGGCGCGGGTTCCGGGAGGAGGAGAAAAAAGGATGGGGGAGTAAAAGGCGGATAAGGCATCCGCCTCCCACTCCCCCGGAGGAGGAGAAAAGTTAGTATCAGGATAAAACATCTGGATTAAAAACGGATTAATGAAAGATTAATTTTTTTTAAGACGGGGAGGGCGGCGTTAACTATTTGATTGGATGGTAAATTCTGCTTTTCCGACGGCGAGGAGGGCTGGCGTTTCATGGGTTCAACAGCGTTTTTTCATAGGTTTCGCGGATGACTTTGAGGTTGTTTTTCAACCACAGGTCCGAAAAACTCGGCGGGTACTGGGCTTGTACGAAGTTTTTCATCTGGAGGGCCATCAAGCTGGCGTCGCGGTGCCAGGAGATGTTTTTCTTCTCCTTGAACAACTCCTTGACCTTTTGCAACTCGGCAAGCGCCTGCTCCGGCTGGCCGGCGCCGAAATGGCTCAAGGCGAGCCCCACGTAAGCCAGACCTTCGCCGGGCCGCAGTTGGACGGCTTTTTGAAAGGCGGGGACGGCTTCGGCGTAACGGTTCAGCCCGTCCATGATGTTGCCGAGATTGAAATTGGCGTCGAAGTTTTCGGGTTCCGACCGGGCCAGGGAAAGGGCTTGCTCCGCCGCGGCGTCAAACTGCCCCAACTTAAAGTGGGCGATGGAAAGTCTGGCGCGGGCGACGACGGCCGATTTCGGGTCGAGCCGGGAGTCGAGCGCTTTTTTCCAGGCGGGGACGGCTTCGTCCAAAAAACCCTGTTTGTCGAGTTCCGCGGCCTGACGGAACAGGTCCTCGGGAAATCTCCCCTCGCCCCCCTTTGCTAAAAGAGGGACATTTTCCTCCCCCTTTATAAAATCCCCCCCCCCTTGCAAAGGGGGCCGGGGGGATTCGCCTCCGGGCGTTTGCCCCGCCAGCGCCAAGGAAGGAAGGCAAACCCATGCCGCCAGCAGAAAACAACAGGCCCGTTTTGTCCAATAGGGTTTCATGAATTTGCTTTGTCCCCCGGCAATGCGCGACGGGAAAAATAAAAAAACAGTCTACCACATCGGCGCGAGCGCGGGGACGTTTACCTTGAAATTTCCTGAAGCAAGGACGCCATGATCTCGACTTCCGCAAGTTGGGCCTGGGAAAGTTTTCTTGCTTTTCGAAAGATTTGGATTTGGCCGCCCCAAAGCCTTTGCCTGGACCGCGACATTCTTCCCTCCCTCTCCTCTTTCAAATGTCAAAACAAAAAGACCCGCTTTCGCGGGCATGACGATTTGGGGGCCGAGAGGAATTTTTTTATGTTACCTGCTAGGGCGACTTGGCGCACCGGAACCCCTGCCACACCTTGGTCGCGTCGGGTTTGTCGTTGAAGCGATAGGTCGCGCGCATGTAATAGGCCTTGTAATACCAGTTCCCCCCGCGCAGGACCTTGGTCGCCCCGGTCTTTGGGCCGGCCGGGTTTTTCGCGGGAGACTTCCGGTAGTAATCGTCGTCGAACCAGTCGGCCACCCACTCCCAAACGTTTCCCGCCATGTGGCGGAGCCCGTAAGGAGATTGTCCTTTTTCCATGCCGTTCACGGGCTCCATGGCTTTGAAACCCAATTCCGCGAACGACCGGCGGTAAGTGACCGTTTCCGGGTCGGGCAACCGGTTTCCCCAGGGGAAGATTCTCCCGTCGTCCCCGCGCGCGGCCTTTTCCCATTCCGCCTCGGTGGGAAGGCGTTTCCCCCGCCACCGGCAGAAGGCGTCGGCGCCAAACCAGGTCGCCCGGTTGGCGGGATAGCCCTCAAGCCCCGGACGGGCGCGGAAACGGCCGTCCGCCTTTTCGATCGTCGTGTCCGGCTCCAGGCGGATATAGCGGCCGCCGTCCCGCGGATGCTCGTTGAGGAAATCGGCGTACTCCGCGGCGCTGACTTCGTAGCGGTCGATCCAATACGCGTCGAGATAGACCTGGTGGACGGGCCCTTCGTCCACGTCTCCCCATTCCATGTCGTTCTCGCCGTCGAACCCCATGATGAAGCTCCCCTCCGGCGCCAGGACCATGCCGGGTCCTTCCCCATGGAGCGCCGGGGGAAAGCCCAACAACGCCAGAAGGAATGCCGCGAACCATCTCTTCATTGACACCGCCGAAAGCAGGTTGTTAGAATTCCGGAAAGATAAAACATTTTCCAACGAAAATAAAGGAAACAAAAAACGATGACTTCCATGAATCCCGGGGCGAGGGTCTGGCTATCCGCGATAGCGGTTTTTGCGTGTTTTTGGGGAGTGTTGGGCCAGGCCGAGGCCCGGCCCGTCGAGCGCGAGGCGGATTGCCTTCGCGACAAGGCCTGCATGCAGGAATACGCCAGGTCCAAAAACGAGTGGCTGGACTGCCTGGTCCAGGCGGGGCTTTCCGACAAGAAACGCAAGAAACTGGAGCGCAAGGTCGAGGCGGTCGGGATCCGCAACCTTAAAAAGCAAGAGTTGTTGATCCTGAATTCCAGGCGGAAGGAATGCCACAAAAGCTTTTTGAAAAACCTTTCCACCCTCCAGACGAAAAAAGAACGAGACCCGCGGAGTCTCCCGCCGCCGCTGGACCGCTTGGAGAAAGAGCGGGAAGACCGGGACGACCGGGACGACTGATCCGTCCCGGCCAGCGGCTTTTGCCTAGAGCGTCATAACAAAATGAGGTATTCCATAACTTCCTCCCCCTGAAGGGGGAGGTCGGGTGGGGGTGAAAAGCCGGGCAAGCGGCCGAAGGCAACGCGGCGATGACGCTGACGCGATCGCCGAAATGCGAATCCCCCCGGCCCCCTTTGCAAGGGGGAGGTCAGCCTGAGGCGGCGCCGGGTCCAGCGTCCAAGCTGGTCACCCTCTCCCAGCTCCCTCCCCAGCGTGACGCTGGACTCCATAGGCTCGGCTCCGATGGCGAATGGGAGTCATCGGGGGCAATCCGGGCTTGGCCATCCCGCTCCGGGGCGTTCCCCGGTCAAGGGAGGGGAGTCATTCGAGGGTCGAGCCATCGCCTCGCTCTCATAGCCCGATCAGGCCATAGTAGTTTTTTTGGGCGCGTTATTTGGCGTGCGAACCGTCGCAAAACGGGCGGTTCTTGGTCCGGTAGCAGGAGCAAAAATAGTAGGTTTTGCTTTTGTCCAACCGAATCAGTTCCGGTTCCCCGCCCAGGGTATGGTGAGAACCGTCGCACAGGGGCCAATGGTTGGATTGCATGCACGTGCAGATCAGCAACGACTCGGCCCCCGTTATTTCCATGGGTCCATTCCCGGACATGGGCGTTTCTCCGGCAGGGGAAGGTTTTGCGAACAAACCGCTCGCTCGGCGATGTTTTTATTATTTCATATTTCCGATTTGAAAAGAAAATAATCGCCTTATAATTGGCGATAGGGGCGGCAAATCGATTTTAGTCGTGGATGACAAGGCGGCCCATTGTCTTGGCGTATAACGGCTTTCAAAAACCCGATTTTGCCTGGATGTCATTGCGAGGCTCTGCCGAAGCAATCCAGCGGCTGGATCGCCGCGCTCACTCCCGTTCGCTCGCGATGACGGGGCAATGCCCACCGTCCTTTTGCTCACGCAATAGCCGGGCTAACGCTCGTTCGCGACGGGGAATCCGGCGCAGGGCAGGAAAATGACGAAACGGGTCCCCTTGGCGACCTGGCTGTCCACGGCGATGACGCCGCCCATGTTTTCCACGATCTGGCGCACCGTGGCCAGGCCGAGTCCGAACCCTTCGTCCTTGGTGGTGTAAAAAGGCTGGAATATCTTCTCCGAGTTTTCCGGGGGAATCCCTTCCCCCTCGTCCTGCACGGTCAGGGCCAGGCCGCCCTGACCGGTCTGGAATTTCCCGCGTTCGAACCCCGCGGTTTTCTCAAGGACGACTTTCAGGGTCCCTCCCAGGGGCATGGCCTGAACTCCGTTGATGCACAGGTTCCAGATCACTTGCCGTAAAAGTTGTTCGTCGCTGTTGATGAGCAAATGGCCGGTCTGGGACTTGAATTCGAGGTTGATGGACGGGTTGTAATCGGCGCCGTTCCTGATCAAAGCGAGCACGTCCTGGACAAGCTGGGTCAGGTCGACCACCGTTTCCTGTTTTTTCCGCGGATGAGCGTAATGCAGGAAGTCCGTCACGATCCGGTTGAGCCGATCGGTCTCCCGGACCACGATCTCCATGAGACGCCGGTAATTTTCCTCGAGGTCCAACCCCTTGTACAACACCTGGATGGACCCGCTGAGGGAGGCCAGGGGGTTGCGGATTTCGTGGGCGAGCCCGGCGGAGAACCGTCCCAAGGCCGCCAGTTGCTCCGTCTGGGCCATTTTTTTCTCCATGTTCCGGATCTCCGTCAGGTCCTCGAACACGCAGATGTAGCCTTTCGCCTGGGCGGTTTCCCGGTCCTCGATCAGGCGGCTGATTTTGATGCGCAGGAAAATGGATTTCCCGCCCGTCACGACGCATTCGCCTTCGATGAGCCGGGGCAACCGCTCATTCTTGTTTTCCGCGAAAAACTTCCGCAGTTCCGCGAGGGGGAGCAGAAGGTGGCAGGGTTTGCCCAGGCTTTCCCGGGAGGACTGGCCGGCGATTTCCTCCGCCGCCGGGTTCATGGAGGTGATGTTGCCGTCCAGGCCGGTAGTCAACAGCCCGTTCCCCATGTTCTGCACCACGTTTCTATGGAAAGCCTGAAGTTCCTTGAGGTCGCTACTGGTCACCGCAAGCTCTTCCTTGATCAATCTCAACCTGTGGGAGAGAAGACTGCTCAGGAAGGCCACGGAATAGAACGAGGCGATATTGATGAAGATGATGTAAAACACGTATCCGCCCTCGTAGGCCACGCGGGACTTGATGAAAAAATAAACCGGGTCGATGACGTTGTAGTATTCCAGGTCGATCAGCAGGCCGTAGGAAATGCTGGCCACCGACGCGGCGAGGTAGGTGGCGGCGCGCGGCAACATGACGCTGGTGGCGATGATCGCGAGCGAATAAAGGAAGGAGAGGGGGCTTTCGATCCCGCCGGTCGAGTAAATGATGCCGCCGACCACCGCCAGGTCCCCGGCGACCTGGACGGAGGCAATGAGGAACAGGTCCCGCCCTTGCATCAGGAAAAGGGCGTAGACCATGGAAAGAAAGAAAGCGGAGCCGATGGCGACGCTCAGGGGGCCGACGGGGGCGTGGTAGGGGACGTCCTTTTGAAACAGGAAGATCAGGATCACGAAACCCGCGAGGAACAGCGCCCGCAAGACCATGATGGTCTTGATCCTGAGTTGGAGTTCCTTGTCGGGGGGTTCGTTGCGATCGATCATGGCCGATTCCCATCCCCCTCACGCGACGTGAGGCCGGATTCAATGCCGCCTCCGGAAATCCCCCCGACCCTCTTTACAAGGGGGAGAAAATCGCCCCCCTTTGACAAAGGGGGGATGGGGGGATTTATGTTTCGGCGATGACACCGGGGATGCCCCCGGTGGGCAATGCCGCCCCGCGCGTGCGCCGGGGCGGTAATGAATCCGGCGTCACGCCGGGGGGCTTAGACGGTTTCGCCCATTTTGAAAATGGGCAGATACATGGCCACGACGATGAAGCCCACGATGATGCCCAGGAACACCATCAACA